>CAZTJK010000001.1:0-186735 GCA_964613715.1 uncultured Candidatus Saccharibacteria bacterium
GACATGAATGCAATGAGGATGGTACCGGACAAGACGAACATGAGCGTATGGACGAGCGGCGATACTTCTTCGTCGCGCAGATCAACGAATGTCTCAAAATCGTAACGCTTGACCGCGGTACGCATCATCTTGTATTCATTCCAGACCGTTGTCAGGACCACTGCAGCGAGCAGACCGTAGAGAATACCGAAGATGGAAATCCACGTGACGATGATCTCACCATTGTCATCGAGGGCGATATTGTTCTTGTAAAAAACAAAATACCAGAAGAGGAGGAGTCCGATCGTTGCTGGCAGCGGGCGATAGAGCATTTGCAGACACTTGAGCACCATAAGCGCCTTTTTTTGCATCGTGTCAATCATATGCAAAATATATAAATATTTCCTATAATTGTAAAGCAATATGATATTCAAAATTCCCGCAAAAAACAGGTTTTTCCAGGACCACGGATGGCTCAAAAGCCATTGGCTGTTCTCGTTCTCGAACTATCATGATGCGGCAAATATGCAATTCGGCCCGCTACGTGTCTTCAATGATGATACGATCCTGCCGCATTCCGGCTTTCCGGACCATCCGCATGACACGATGGAGATCATCACGATTATGCTTGAAGGTGAGCTCACCCATAGCGACAGCATGGGCAATCGCGCCCTCATCAGGCACGGGGAAATCCAGCGCATGTCGGCAGGAACCGGCATCGTACATTCTGAATACAATAAAAGCGACAGCATGATCCATCTCTATCAGCTTTGGTTCTATCCGAATCAAAAGACGAAAACCGGTCATGAACAAAAGGCTATGGATTGGCATGCGTACGGTCTGGTGCCTTTGTCATCAAAACGAGCAGCAAAGTATGCGGTAACGCTGCGGTCGGATGCCTCGTTATTTTTACTGCATCTTTCAGAAGGGCAAGAGCTTCCGCACCGTATCCAAGCAGGGACTGGATTATTTGTGTACGGCATTGAAGGATCATTCTGTATCGGGAATAATCTGTATGTTGCAGGAGATCAGGCCCGCATACGGGAAGAAAAGCAGGTCATGTTTCGCGCACCAACAGAGTGCCGAGCAATCGTGATATCAGTCTTGCTGAAATAACTCGTCAGAAGTACTGGTAGCCTCATGCTTTTCCACAGGATGGGAGAATGCTTTTCTTTCATAGACTGACGGCTTATTCGGGCGGACAGGGAACTGCCGGCGGGTAGTTGTCGCTTTTTGCTCTGAAGCGTGGAATGCGGGATCAATGCGCTCACGCATCGCTTCGTGCCGATCGAGTTCCTGCTTGAAATTCTTTTCAATTTCCTGCTCTTGGCCAGCCTCATGATGAGTTGCCATAGCCTGTCGCAATGCATTGAAAGTGCGGATATGGCCTGCAAATTTTTTCTGCAATGCTTCAGTCGTACTTGTCGAAAGTCGATTTTCCGACGCCAGGATTTCAGCCTCGGTAATCCGACGTTCCGCATGTGCGGCGATCACTTTTGCTTTTGCTACTGGCGTAATTGCGAGCGCCTCCTGAAGTGGTTCCGTGATATTAGTCTTTACTGGATAGAGAAAATCGCCTGGCAAGGATATTTCTGCACCATACGCAATCGTGCCGCTGCCTGAGACGAGCACGACAAGCAGGATGAGTGCAAGAGCAGCACGCAACTGGATTGGCCGGCTCACCCACGCAAAGAAGCGTATATACGGCGATGGATATGCGGCATGGGACTCTGCATACTGCAGGAGCGAGGCACGCAAAGAATTTTTTTCCCCGTCTGAAAGCGTGATCGTTTTGAGTGCCCGTATGCTGTTGTGTATTTTGCTATTCATACAATTATGATTGATCGTATCCGGTGATTTTTTTCAATGCCTCGAGCCCCCGGTGGATTCTCACTGATGCGGCATTTTCCGATATGCCAAGTATTTGCGCGATATCTCTTGGTTCCATCCCTTCAACGAATTTCAAATAAAGGATTTGCTCATGCGCGGGACCTAGGTCGCGTATCTTTTCTAAAAGATACCGCCCTTCGGCGCCAATCTCTTCCTTGTGCCAATTCGCTTCCGTACCGATGATGAAGCGCTCAGTATCGCCCGTATCCGCTTCAGTGAGAGCATCGAGCGACATGGACTTCTGTTTGCGATACCAGTCGATGATGCAATTGCGGGCAATGGTGAAAAGCAGCGCACGATCATTTGCAATTTTCGTTTGTCGGATAAGCGCATCCCAGTATTTTGTGAATACATCCTGGGTGATATCAAGCGCCTTTTCCCGATCAGATATGCGCACGAGGCAATAACGGAACAGTGCATCAGCATGGGCCTCGTACATGGCTATAAAATGTTCTTTCACGATAGGTGTTCCAGTTACGAAGACGATCTGGGGAGAATATCCTTACAGCGCCTCTACGGTATTATTATGGTACAATGAAAAAAATCAGATGTCTATGTAATGACCGTATTCGGAGAACGTCTGAGAAAGCGTGCATAGTCGAACAGTATTTACTATCAAATAATCAAAAAAAGCATGAAAAACAAGATTCACATGATTGCGGCTCATAGCGCAATTATCGCAAGCATCGCCTTTGCTCCGGTTGCTGCCGCTTACGCAGATGATGCGCATGAGCAGTCTGCCACGGGCACTGCGAGCACAACGCCATTGCATATCGATAAGGAACATGGTCCGAAAGGATTCGGCGAGGAATTGAGAGGCCCAAAAAAGGATGATCAGAGAAAAATATTCGAGGATATGCGTATGCGGAAGTTTATGATGCAAAAGGAGCATGTCTTGAAAGAATATACGATGGTCATCACGAGCCTGAATCGGATGGTTACGAAGCTGAATGATCGTGTAACGAAACTCGGCACCGTTGGCATCGATGCAACGACTACGAAAGCTTTGATCCAGACAGCGCAAACGAAGATAAATGCCGCCAATACCGAGCTTACGAATTTCACGGCATCATTGAACCAGACGATCGCATCAAGTACTTCGGCAACCGCAAGCACGACCCGAAGCACGATTCTTGCAGAACTGAAAACAGAACGTGCCACGATGCGTACCTTGCTTACGGATGCCCGCAAGGCAGTAGAGGATGCGGTGAAGTCGCTTCGCACATACCAGAAAATATGGGATCACCGGAAGCATGATGAGGACCAGGATCACACCAGCACGTCTACGGTTGCCACGACTACGGCAACTACCACGGCCACAACGACTGATACTCATTAATATTGGCTGGAGTGAATGAATCAAAAAACCGCTTCGCGCGGTTTTTTGATTAGCGTTTCTTCGCACTGAACTTCCGCCACTCTTGGGCGACTGTCGGAGCCGCCTTGTCGAGTTCGGCAAGGATCATATCCTTGATCTCGCTCGATCTCACCTTTTCTTTTGCTGCTGCGTACGAAATCACCTTGCTCGATACTTCATCCACGAGCTTCGCGATATCCATCGCCGGCAGCCCTGCATCCTGTGCGGAGCGCGTGATGCCACGGATGATCTTTTTCGGATCAAATGCGACCTTACTGCCGTCTGTTTTTATAACTTGCGTTGCCATACTGTCTATTTGTGTTAGCGAGTACTAGCGACCTTTCGACCATTATACACCATTTGACGAAGGTCAATCACATACCGCCATTTCTTGGCCGCCCATCGTTTGCCAGCATAGGCAATGCCGATGCGGGGCGTACTCCGGATATGCTTCTTCTGAATATGCATGCCTTGGTCTTCAAACCATAGGCCGCTCGATACGCGCGCAGGTTTGCCATTATATTTTCGACTGATGCCGAAAAATCGAGTCAGTTTTCCAGGACCGTCAAGAATGATATTTTTCTTGCTGTTCATCGCAACACCTCCTCGTATGAGGACTGCTGCAGGATATCCTTGCTCCCGAGTCACAATATTGAGCATCGTATGCACCCCATAACAGAGATAGGTGTAGAACATGCCCGGCTGGCCGAACATGACCTGATTCCGCTTCGTCCTGCCACGCGATCCATGGCTGGCTTTGTCCCGGAAGCCGTCATAGCATTCCGTCTCCGTGACAATGAGGCGCTTGAGATCAGTCTTTGATTTTTTGATAAGTACTTTGCCAATAAGCTCCTTTGCTACGAGATTCGTGCTTCTATTAAAAAACGATGAGTTGATAATGTTCTTGCCGGCCATGGTATAATATACGCGTCAGATTACTATCGTAATCAATAATAACAAATTCATGAAAAATATTATTATCATCCTGGTATTGCTGCTTGTCGGCATTCTGGCGATCCGGGGCATATACGGATTGGTTTCTACGCCGCTTTCATCGAGTATGACCGCGACATCGACGGTTAGCACGACGACCTCGATGGGTTCGATGACAGGGACGCCGCCGGCAACACAGAAAACAGTATCCTCGCAGACAACCACAACTCATGTCTATGTTGATATCGCCGGGTATGCATTTACCCCGCAGGCATTGACGATTAAGAAAGGCACGACGGTGACCTGGACGAATCGCGATGCTGCAGTGCACAATGTCATCGCTGACAATGGCGGACCGACAAGCCCAAATCTCTCGAAAGGGCAGAGCTACAGCTTCACCTTCAAGACCGCAGGCATTTACGGCTATCACTGCTCGTTCCATCCAAACATGACGGGAACGATCATCGTCAAATAAAAAGAAAAACCACGTGAATATCATCTCACGTGGTTTTTTGTTATACGGCGGTTTGCATCCGCTTACTTTGAGCGAACAGGTAGAGTTGTTCATCCAATTTGGCGATGAATTCCTGCGAATGGAGTTTCGCTGGCCGATGTTTTAAATGCCCAATCGCTTGTCCCTGCTTGGTATTGAAATAAGCGTAGATAATTCCATTCACCTCATCGGCAGGAATTCCACGATCTTTTAAGAGTTCAGCCATCTTGTCATGCAGATCAACTTTCTTCAGGCCAGATTTCTCATTCTCGATCATACAATACCCCTTCTTTCTTTGGATAGAACTGATACCTGAAATACTATACCATATGATTATATATTATGCAAGAAAAAAGCTTCGGATGGACCGAAGCTTTTCTAACTTCACTCTTCTTCAGCCTGCTCAAAGGTGCCGGTATTGCGCCACCTGATCGTGCCTGAAAGATCGACAATCCTGACAATCCATCTCTTGCCCCAGGAAAACGATACTTTGCCGATGACGAACTGAATCGTACCGTCGACGGCGGTGAAGAATCCGTTTTCGACAAGTACTGCTTTGCGCGACCCATGTTCCGTTTTTGGATAGCGGCGTATTTTTCTCGGCACGTTTTCAAGCGATGCGCCGGCAACCAGATACACCATGAAGCTGCCGTCGTATCTGAAAACTTTCGAGCCCCGGGACTTCTTTTCATCTCGTTCCGCATCCTGCTTTACGGCAATTTTCGCCATATATCCCTCCGAAATACTGAATAGCGTCTCTAAAAAAGATAGCACAAAAGCCGTGTTTGTACACCGTAAGGAGAAAAAGCTATCTGCTCCGGGAGTAGGGATCGAACCTACGACCAATCGCTTAACAGGCGATCGCTCTACCGCTGAGCTATCCCGGAATCAGATACAGAGTACCAATATTTTCATTTTTTGCAACAAAGACATTGAATTTTCTGCTATCTCGCGTATACTAGAGCCATTAGAAATGTAACCATCATACCTATGGCAAAACGAGGCACCACATTGAGCAGCAAGAAAGGACGTTCGCACCATTCTCCGAAGACGAAAAAGCGCATAGCAGCGAAACTCGCCCGCCGTGCACAGAGATTCGCGCACAGACGCTTTAAATAAAACTTTCGACTAGGGCTTGCACCTGGTTCAGAACCGCAAAGAGGTATATACTAATTGGGTATACGCATTACCAGATCTATTTTCCTACAATCATATGAAACATAACATCAAGGGTTTGGATATGGTTCTGACGCCTGCAATCAGCGGGTATCTGGAGAAGCGCATCGCACACCTCGATAAATTCATCAGCCCGGAACACAAGCAGGAAGTTATGTGCTATGCGGAAATCGGCAAAAGCACGAAGCATCACAAAAAAGGCGACGTATTCGCAGCAGAGCTGACGGTGCATGTCGGCGGAAAATCATTCCGCGCGAAAACCGAGGAATATGATCTCTATGCCGCAATCGATCGTGCTGTGGAAGAAATGACCGAAGAGCTCACATCATTCAAGGACAAAGAAGTCAGCTTCATCCGCCGGCATGGCGCGCGCCTCAAGGCATTGCTCAAGGGTCTCTACAATGGGAGGGAATAGCGTCAACAAATATCTTGGTAACAGCTTCCTGATCATGTTCACGGTGATCGGACTGGCACTTACCTATGTGACCATAAAAGCGAAACAAGTCGCCGATGACTGGCAGAAGACGAATGACCGTGCCGTGGCGGCAATGGAAGAAAATCTCAAATAAAAAGCGGCATGGGGTTCCATGCCGCGGGGGCGCGTGGTCGACGACGCGCCCTCTTTGCAGACCGAATGGAGGTATTCGGCGCCCGCAAAACCAGAATCGATACTAGCCGAATCAGCTCGATTGTCAATCAGGGTCGCATCCCGCGCTGAAAATCAGCATACGGCATCGATTTCTTTCCCTCGGGAATCACCTCGAGTATCTCAAGCGTGTTATGACGATACCGAGCTTTCATTACAATGACTTTTATCTTCTTGCTAGCGCGTTCTGCCTCGAAATAGGCTTTTGGCCATTCTTCATACGCTAAGATTTTCAAATAATTTTTATAGCCTTCTGCAGTCAGGTCTATCAGACCATCCGTTTTCTGCACTTTTTTCGTAAAAGTAGCTTTTCCATGGTCCTGAGCCTGTGCGGTAACAGTGCCTCGCACCCAGCCCGGCAAAATATCCTTGATAAGGCTTGCGCCCGCCCTACCGAGCACGAGTGATAACTCCGTGAAGCCGACCGGCCAGCCGGGAATTGCGATCTCTTTTTGCGCAAGAATCGGCCCATGATCGACTGCTTCATCAATCAGCATGATAGATACACCGACATGCTTTTCATCGGAAAGAATCTGCTCTTGGAGCGGCGATGGTCCGCGGTATTTTGGTAGCAGCGATGGGTGGACATTCAGCACGCCGTACTTGGGCATCTCGATCAGCGCTTTCGGAATGATCTTCCCGTACGAGGCGACGATAAAAAGATCGTATGGCTTGATATGTTCCAAAAAAGCAGGGTCGGAAATCTTTTGCGCTTCGATATATTCGATCGAGTTCTCTTCTGCCCAGGTTTTTGTCGGCGTTGGTACGAGCGTGAGCTTCCTGCCTTGCGGCTTGTCTGGCGTCGTTACGACGAGTGCAGGCACGATGCCGAGCCTGGCAAGCTCGGCAAGGACGATAAGAGAAAAATCAGAGTTGCCAAAAAAGGCAATTTTCAGATCCGTATGCATACCGAGAAGTATAGGGGAGAGGGCGGGAAACAACAAGCGCCCGACGGATTCGTCAGGCGCTCAAATCTTCAGTTTCATCGACGCTTGCACCGGTTTGAAGCGGATATCGAGCTTCGGCAGGCGAAGTTTCTCGACCACTTTGTCGAGCATGAGCTTCACCCGCTTCAAGTCTTCCGTTTCGCTGCAGCTGATCATGACATGCGGATCAGCGAAACCTCGCTGGCGCGTACCCACGACATCGCTTTCGGCAATGATGTCCACGGTGAACGCAAGCTTGGTTTTATAATCTGAAAAGTCCGTAAACGGCTTTTTCCAGACCACATCCATCATCTTCATGATCGCGACACGGCGCACATCTTCGAAGCCGATAAGCTCGACGATGACAATCGGAACTGCGTCCATGGATACCACCACCTCTCCTCAAAAATATAGTACTGCAATCTCTAGTACTTCATTGTATAAAATGCCGTTTGCATGTCAACCAAAGAAAAACGCCTGACCACTAGGGTCAGGCGCGTTTTTTGCGCGGAGGATCTCGGAAAATCTGTCCGAGATGGATATCCGGGCCGCCGAAATGATTCGTGATGATGAACTGTGGCACCGCTGTCCGGGAGGAAACAAGCCTCAGGATCTTCACCGCATGCTCGAAATCCTTCCTGTTCTCGGCCCTGATATCGACAGATCGCAATTCTTCCGGCCAAGATATGCTGAGCTTCCCATGCAAAATGGGATGCTTTTCAGGCCGCTTCCCGGCATTGACCTCATTGCGAATAAGGCGGCAGAAATCCTGCTCGTATTTGCGGAAATTGTACAGAATGATATTCGCCATCGCGCCCACCTCCTTTCAAGATAGCTTCTCTCCACATACTACCGCAAGAGACTGTGCTGTCAAACAAAAGCCCCGTCATGGCGACGGGGCGGGCTGCTTGGCTTGGAGAAGCTCTCGATAAAACGGCGGAACGATAACGATACGCCGAGCGTCTCCAGAGACCTTAAGGACAAGCCGCATATTCAGATCTTCGGAAGTCTGTTCCAAGATAGAGAGAGTAGTAAGATACTCATACTTGGTATCAGACATCTCGATCCAGCGTTCGTTTTTTGGTTCTCGCTCGACGCTCCGAAAAATATAGCTGTCGAGCATAAATCCGTCCGATAAGCCGAATGTCTTCTCCATGGAAGAAAATCCGGTTTTAAACGATTCGATAAGGCCATTCGATAGGATAGCCGGGTAATTCACGATCTCGATGGTCGGCATTGCATACCTCCTTGCTTGTGATGAACATCCTATCTTCTAGGCTAGCATAGGAACAGTAGCGGTCAAATGGATTTCAACATCTTCTCGTACTCGGCAGGGGAGATTTCTTGCACATGCTTGGCCTTGTCGATGAACAGCGTCCCGTTCAGATGATCGTTTTCATGCTGTACGATCTGTGCCAAGAGGCCGGAAAAGCCGCGGGTGAATTTCTTGCCGTTCTCGTCGAGCGCCTCAACAGTAGCCTTATCCGAGCGAGAAACTTTGCCATAGATATAGCGGACGGATAAGCAGCCTTCTTCCATATCATGCCGAGCCTTGGACGTCTTCAGGATTTTCGGATTGATGAATACCATATCGTCTTTTACTGGAAGATGTTCGATATCGCCGCTTGCGATACCGAATGCTCGCTTGGAAATAACGAAGATGCGGTACGGCTTGCCGATCTGCACAGCAGCGATTGCTACGGCGTCATACTGGCGTTCCATCGCTTTTTTCATCGCAGCGATAATTTTCTTGATTTCGGGCGACTTGACCTTTGTCGGAGCTACGGCCAAGGATATCTGTCGGAGGACAGGGTTTTCTTTCTGCACTATGTCCATTTTTTTTGCCCGACGATCCTGCATATATTGACAGACTAACATTCTCGATTGAAAAATGCTATGATCGCCGCAATGAAGAATTTTTGGCAAAAAATTAAAGAAAACGGGCTCTTTTTCTGCTTGGCGCCGATGGTCAATGTCACCGATATCGCATTCCGGCAGATCATCGCAAAGTACTCAAGGCACGGCACGCCAGGAGGCGGCCCGGCGATATTTTGGACTGAATTTACTTCGGCCGACGGCATCGTATCGGATGCCGGCAGGGAGAAAGTGCTCCGCCTGCTTGCCTTCGCGAAAAAAGAGAGGCCGATCGTCGCGCAGATATTCTCCTCGCAGCCTGACAAGGTGCGGAAAGCCTGCGAAATTATCGCAAAGCTCGGTTTCGATGGTATCGATATCAATATGGGCTGTCCGGACAAGGATGTGATGAAGCAGAATGCTGGCGCAGCGCTGATGAAGAATCCGAAGCTTGCCCGCGAGATCATCCGCGCAGCAAAAGCCGGTGCGCCGAAGTTGCCGATCTCCGTGAAAACCCGCCTTGGCTTCAATGTACTTGAATACAAGACGTGGCTGCCTGAGCTGTTGCAGGAAAATATCGCAGCGCTCACCGTGCATCTGCGCACAAAAAAAGAAATGTCGCTCGTACCGGCGCATTGGGAGCTTGCAAAAGATATTGTCGACACCGTGCGGGCCATTGATCCAAACATAGTACTTATTGCAAACGGTGATGTGCTTTCACTTGCTGATGGCAGAGCAAAGGCACAGGAGTCTGGCTTTGACGGCATCATGATTGGCCGCGGTATATTCGGCAATCCGTGGCTATTCGATGAAAAAAGAAACGTGGAACCAAGCGTACCGGAAAAATTGACTGTACTCTTTGAGCACGCAAAGCTTTTTGAAAAGCTGGTGCACTATCGCAACTTTGCCATCATGAAAAAGCATTTCAAGGCATACGTGTCCGGTTTTGACGGCGCAAAAGAGCTGCGTGTGAAGCTCATGGAAACGAATAATTCAAAAGAAGTGGGGAAGATCGTGAAGGAATTCCTGAAAAGCTATAAATAGAGAAAATACTTGACATATTTTTGAGGTATGTTAAACTGATTTGGTCGGAAGTTGTTCAATACAAGTTAAGGAGAAGAACATGAGGAAAACCTTCAGGACAACCCTGAAATCCCTCTCGCTCAACCTGATCGCCGACCTGGCCACCGCGCCCGCCCGTTAGGGCCACCTTTCGCGGAGGCATTCGAAGTTCTTTCGCAGACCAACAGAAAAATCCCGTGTCGGGAGAAAGGATAAGAAGATCACTCGGAACCTGAATGTTTGCTTGGTAGATTACTGACCACGTATTCAGGCTAGTCGAATTAGTTCGAACCGCTGGTAGCATCTCTACCGTGCGCTGTATCAAGTCTTGGAGGTAAAATCCCAACGACCCACCAGCGCACATGATTTTCTTGTTCTCCGAAGCGACCGAGATAAGTTAGGTGCCAACGCACCGAGTCACTAAGTGAGGTACGTCCCTCACACGGCTCATCTCGCGTCGCATTCTGGGACGGCAGTAATAACTGCCGTTTTTTTATTGCCAAAAAATGCTAGAATGGCAGGCATGTCAGATACCGCGCTCTACAGAAAATACCGCCCGCAAAAATTTTCAGATGTCTTCGGCCAGGATCATGTAGTAAAAGTCCTCGAGTCTTCCATCAAGCTCGACCACATCGCCCATGCATATATCTTTTCTGGTTCACGCGGTACCGGCAAGACATCCATTGCACGTATATTCGCCCGCGAGCTTGGCACCAAAGACACTGATATCCATGAGATAGATGCAGCATCGAATACCGGCGTCGATGATATCCGCGCGCTCAATGAATCCGTGAGCACCCTGCCATTCGAATCGAAATATAAGGTCTATATCCTCGACGAGGCCCACATGCTCTCGAAATCCGCCTGGAATGCGCTCCTGAAAACGCTCGAGGAGCCACCAAAGCATGTAATTTTCATCCTTGCCACGACCGAGTTCAATAAGATCCCGGAAACCGTCGTCTCGCGCTGCCAGACATTTTCCTTCAAGAAGCCGTCGCAAAAAATCTTGAAAGAAGTGATCGCGGCGATCGCGAAGAAGGAGAAATTCACCCTCGCACCCGCATCGCTCGAGCTTGTCGCTCTGCTTGGCGATGGCTCGTTCCGCGATGCGCAGAGCATCCTCCAGAAAGTGATGAGCGCCTCAAAAGATAACAAGATTACTCATGAGGAGGTGGAGCTCGTCACCGGCGCGCCGAAAGCAAGCCTGGTGAATGACTTTATCCACGCCATAGATGAAGGCAATCTCTCGCTCGGCCTTGGTGCAGTGGGGCAGGCAAGCGAAGCGAATATCGACATGCTTCTTTACTTCAGGTTGATTCTCGCAAAGATGCGCTCAATATTGCTTTTACGAACACTCAAAGGCTCGGAAGAGAAGCTTGCCGAGGAAATGACCGATACAGATTTTGCATTCATCAAAGCCCTGTCAGAAAAGAAAGACTCGAAAATAAATTCAGATACATTGCTCACCCTGCTGTCGTATTATGATATGGTGGCAAAAGCCGCCATCGCCGAGCTGCCGCTCGAGCTTGCACTTGCAAAACTTATCCCTGCAAAACAAGGATAAGTTGAAAAAACACTTTTTTTCGCGTATTCTTGAGGAGTTTTATCGATATTGGGGGATCGTCTAATGGTAGGACACGGCCCTTTGAAGGCTGTTATCTTGGTTCGAATCCAAGTCCCCCAGCAAAAAATCTATGTCTGAACCGAAAACAAAAGTGAATACGGCGAGCGTCGAGAAATTTTTGAATGGGATCAAAGATCGAGAGAAGCGCGAAGATTGTTTATCAATCTCTCATATGATGGAAAAAGCGACAAGATCAAAGCCTGAAATGTGGGGCGCATCGATCGTCGGATTTGGCCGCAGAAAATATACATATGCAAATGGTAAAGAAGGGGAATGGATGATGATCGGTTTTTCCCCACGCAAGCAGAATATCACCCTCTACGGCTTGAAGATTTTCAAAATGACACACGGCAAATTAAAAGAAAACAAGAAAGAGAATGCTTTTCTTGTACCATTGGGCAAATACAAAGAGAGCGGAGGCTGCATTTACATTAATAAACTTTCTGATGTTAATACAAAAGAACTTGAAAAAATCATTAGACTTGCGGTACAACGCAAGAAGAAATAAGAGTTTGCCATTCGCGCCAGATCGTCAGTAAAAATTGATCGGTGTGGTACTATAGAAGTATGAGAAAAATAGTTGTTTTTATGATGATGAGCCTCGATGGTGTCATGCAAGCGCCCGGTGCTCCGAAAGAAGATACTGCAGGAGGCTTTCAATTCGGAGGCTGGACTGCTCCCTTTGCAGACAAATCTTTCAGTGCAATCATCAATAAAGAGCTAGGTGTCCCATTTGATTTACTGCTCGGCAGGAAAACCTACGATATATGGAATGCATACTGGCCACAGCAGAAAGGCCCGATTGCCGACCCATTTAATAGAGCGAAGAAATATGTCGTATCGAGCAGCGGCACAGGCCTTACTTGGAAAAAATCGATTCTCATCGCAGGAGATGTTGCAGCAAAAATCAAAGCATTGAAAAAAGAGAGCGGTCCGGTGCTCCATGTATGGGGCAGCAGCGTCCTGATCCAAACGCTCCTGAAGGAAGACCTGATCGATGAGTTGCGCCTCAGAATATACCCGGTTACGCTTGGCAGCGGAAAACGTTTATTCGGGGAGGGGACAATTCCTGCCGCATATACATTGATAGATTCCCAAACACTGCAAAGCGGCGTCATACTGGCAAACTATGCAAGAGCCGGCAGCGTACAGACAGGGTCAATGGTGTAGAGTAATCGTTATTACATAGTTTCATTTGCTATACTAAACCCATGCAAAAACTAGCCACAAAAATATTCGTCTATTCATCGATTGTTTTCGGGATTATCGGGATGGCAGTAGTGCTGACATTGCCGAGCACTCAAGGGACGCAAACTTCAGATCTGCATATCGCCTTGATGAAGCTTTTGTTTGCGACAGTCTTCATCATATTGCCTTCATTCGCACTGAGTATTGCTGGTAAATATTTGAATAACAATCATTAGGTTGGCATGCCGCACGCAATCCCGGCAGATTTGAAAAAAGCTCTTGCTATCGACAAGGCTGCACAAACGGCATGGAAAAGTATCACCCCGCTTGCGCGCAATGAATGGATTTGCTGGACTGTTTCCGTCAAAAAGCCGGAAACGAGGCGCGACCATGTGCGGCGCGTCTGTTCAGAATTAAAAGAGGGGATGCGCCGGCCATGCTGCTGGGCTGGTTGCCCGCACCGGAGAAAGGGTTAAAATATTCATATGGCACAATACACATGCCCAATGCATCCAGAAATATTGAGCGACAAGCCTGGCCGCTGCCCGAAATGCGGCATGGCGCTTGTACTGAAAGAGGATAAAAAACCTGCAGTACAGGCCAATGACCGCGGTCTCGGCATAATCACCTGGAAAAGCTATGTTCCGCTCATAGTCATTATCGGGATTATCATGACTGCTTCAGCAATCACTTCGTCTTCACTCCCAGCCTTTCTGCTCTCATTCATGACAGGTTTCTTCATCGTCTTTTCAGGATTCAAGCTGATGGATCTGAGAGGCTTTGCAGAAGGGTATTCGACCTATGATCTGTTGGCTCAGAAATGGTTCGGATACGGCTATTGCTATCCCTTCATTGAGCTTGCGTTTGGTCTTCTTATGCTTGCTGGCTATCATCCGATCTGGCTCTTGTGGACAGAATTTGCCGTGATGACATTCAGTGGGATCGGCGTTGCGATCAAACTTGCAAAGCGAGAACCCTTCATGTGCGCATGCCTCGGCACATTTTTGAAAGTACCGCTCACCTCTATCACGCTTATGGAAGATTTTGGCATGGCTGTTTTAGCGCTCGTACTTATCTTTTTAAGATAAGAAATTTAGATTAGTTCAGGCAATCATTGACAAAATACGAATTTTTCTATATGATGGGTGTGTTAGGTATTTCTCCTTGGTTTTTGGACGCTATCGAAACTGAAGAGATCGCTCATCGCCCTATACTTTTATTTTAAATGAGCCAGTTTCATTATGTATCATTCGCATAGCAATAATTTTCATGGGCGGCCGTTTCGTGCTGCCAAGCCAGGCTTCAAGCGGAGTTTCGGCCATAGACGCGGGGGCAGTACTAAAAGCCGTTTTGCAGACAAGGCATTTTCTGATATCTCGAAATTCGTGAATAAGGTTTCCGTCACTGAAGAGGCGGACGTA
This sequence comes from uncultured Candidatus Saccharibacteria bacterium, assembly GCA_964613715.1. Lineage (GTDB taxonomy): Bacteria > Patescibacteriota > Minisyncoccia > Phycocordibacterales > GWA1-40-21 > Bog-1340. The sequence goes on from CAZTJK010000001.1 coordinate 14,550, forward strand.
TTTACACCTGAACATCTGTTCAGTGATTTTGCCGTTGTGGAGAAGCTCAAGCAGAATATCGTCGCCAAGGGATATGTCACACCGACGCCGATCCAGGACAAAGCCATTCCGCATATCCTGAAAAGCCAGGATGTCGTCGGCATTGCAAATACCGGCACCGGCAAGACAGCCGCATTCCTGATCCCGCTCATCGACAAGGTGCTGCGCGACCCGAAGCAAAATATCCTAATCATGGTCCCAACGCGCGAGCTCGCCGGACAGATTCGCGATGAACTGTCTGCCTTTACCCGCGGCATGGGTATTTGGTCAGTAGTCTGCGTCGGCGGCACATCGATCGTGCCGCAGATTCGCGCGCTTCGCCATAAGAATAATTTCATCATTGGCACGCCAGGCCGCCTCAAGGACCTCGTCGAGCACAAGAATCTTCGCCTCAATGAATTTGGCACGATCGTGCTCGATGAAGCTGATCGCATGCTTGATATGGGCTTTATCAATGACGTGAAATCCATGATGGCTCAAATGCCGACGGAGCGCCATACGCTTTTCTTTTCAGCGACGACCACTCCGGAAATCAATGGCCTGATCGCAAAATTCCTCAAGAATCCGGTAACAGTTTCGGTGAAGACCCGTGATACCTCGAAATCTATCGACCAGGATGTCGTGAGAGTCAGCCGCGCTGAAGACAAGATACACAAGCTCGCCGAGCTCTTGCGCACGGATGGCTTTTCGAAAGTACTCGTATTCGGCAAGACAAAGCATGGCGCGGAAAAGCTCGCGGATGCCCTGAATGCGATGGGTCTTGCCGCTGAATCGATTCATGGCAATAAGAATTTCAACAAGCGCCAACAGGCTCTCGGAAAATTCAAGGATAACAAGGTCAAAGTGCTCGTAGCGACCGATGTGGCTGCGCGCGGCCTCGATATCGCAGACGTCTCCCATGTCATCAACTATGACTTGCCAGCAACCTATGAAGACTATATCCACCGCATCGGCCGAACAGGCCGCGGCGGCAAGAAAGGGAAGGCGCTGACATTTATTCAAGGGTAAAAAAATAAAAAGAACGGTTCTACCGTTCTTTTTTTATTGCTATACTATCTGCATGCAAAAACAAAATTCCGGCTTCGTGCTGCCATTTATCGTCCTTCTGCTCGCGATCGTAAGTGGCGGCGTGTATTACTATCTACGCACCCAGGATATCGCACAGCAAAGCGTTCGCGTGGAGGAAAGCCTCGGTGTGCAAGATAACGCTGGAAATAATCCGGGACAAAATCCTTTGAATACAAATACTGAGCCTGCTTCGGAGAATCAGCCGGCGCAATCAAGCAATACTTCATCGCAGGCTTCTGCCTACGGCCCAGTCCTTTCTGAAAATGATCTGCTTGCTCTTGCTGATGACAAATACTCGTCCGGATTAGTGCCGCTCGGCGATTATAAATATGTGACGAGCGGCCCGAAGAAAGGATATATCTATCTCTGCAATGTGCGGAAAGACAATCCGGGTTCAGCCGTAAACGGCCCGTGGATGCATGGCACGGCATGGAATTTCCTCGAAAAGATATCAATACAAGGATCTGTCAGCTGGCCGAATGCTATTTTCTCGAATGTGATTTCTGGCATCATGCGCCTCTTGAAAGGCAATGACTTGCCGATAAGCCACAATACCGGCACTTTCCCGGTACAATCGAGCGATCCTGCGCATGCATATGATGCGAATCCGAACAACATTTCCGCGCAATCATATTCGCTTTCTATTCCTGCAAATCCGACGTATTCGGCGACGCCCTACTGCATGGGCATGGAAGTCGGCGTGATGCTTTCCGGCGTGCCGATATTCAATGGTTTCGATGCGGGACTTCGCGATGCACAAGCGCATGAGCTGCAGGATTCCTGCGAAGGGCATCCGCAAGGCGACGGCGAATACCATTATCACGGCCTTTCAAGCTGCATGAAGGATACAAGCGAGGCGACCGTGCTCGGTTATGCATTCGATGGCTTTCCGATCACCGGCCCGAAAGTAGCGGACAAGAAATATCTGACGACCGAAGACCTTGATGAATGCCATGGCATTACGAGCGAGATCATTATGGACGGTAAGAAAAAAGTTACTTATCACTATGTCATGACGCAGGATTTCCCATATTCAGCAAGCTGTTTCCGTGGAAAAGCAGTCGTGATGAAGCTTGATACTGGGACGACAGGCGGAACCCAAAGCGGTCAAAGCAGTGGCATGCAAACCCAGAACCAAGTGCAGGGAAGCGGCGATCATGCGAGCCCACCACAACAAGCTATCGATGCTTGTTCCGGCAAGTACAGCGGTGCAAGTTGTTCGTTCAGCACGCCAAACGGTACAATATCAGGTTCCTGCGATACCCCGCCAGGCTCATCGCTTGCTTGTATTCCGCAATAAATATTGTTTGGAAAAAGAAATAGTTCTTTGTCAATTGTGCACTAAGCCTATCAAGGAGTAAAATGAACTAATGACATACGACACACTCGCAACAGAAATAAGCATTAACAAAGCTGTGGGGGCACTGGCAGCGAAAAATTTTCATCCGCTTGTCGTCGCAAGCGGCGCTGAAGCCCTCGCAGAAATCAAGAAACTGATTCCATCAGGAAAATCAGTCATGAACGGAGCTTCGGTTACTCTCGAAGAGATTGGCTTTTTCGATTATTTGAAGACTGGAACACATGGTTGGAAGAACATGCATGCCCTGATCACCGCTGAACCCGATGCAGTCAAGCGCATGGAGCTGCGCAAGCAGGGAATTACCTCGGATTTTTATCTGGGTAGCGCCCATGCACTCACGGAAGCAGGTGATCTTGTCTTTGCATCAAATACTGGCAGCCAGCTGCCGCATCTGGCATTCACTTCGCCGAATATCATTCTGGTGGTCAGCACGCAAAAAATCGTGCCAGATCTCGACGAAGCCATGAAGCGCATCCGGGAGCATATCATCCCGCTCGAGGATGAGCGCATGATGCATGCGTACAAAGCGCATACCGCGCAAAATAAAACCTTGATCCTTCATGGCGAAAGCCCGATCATGGGCAGAACGATCCATGTTATCATCGTCAAGGAAAAGCTTGGCTTCTAACATGACTGAATTCCAAAAACGCATTTATGCTATCGTGCGGAAAATTCCAAAAGGTTCGGTATTGACCTACAAGCAAGTCGCAAAAAAAGCTGGCAGCCCGAATGCATTCCGTGCTGTCGGCACTTTACTGTCAAAAAATTTCAACCCGCGTATTCCATGCCATCGGGTGATCCGCTCGGATGGAAATATAGGAGCATACAATCGCGGCACTCGAAATAAGATAAAAATCCTGCGACAGGAAGGCGCGATCGCTTGAAATCTGGCCCTAATATGCTACTATGCTTTTTCTTTTGAAATCGCATATGCATAAATCCTTATTTCACAATATCAAGCAAGATCGCGCGCCGGACATGCTCTCCCTTATCGTCGAGATCAGCGAAGGCGATTACAATAAATACGAATACGATCATGCGCTCGGCGTGCTTGCGCTCAACCGCGTACTCTATGGCCCGCTCTTTTATCCAGTTAATTATTGCGATGTACCAGGTACTTGGAACGAGCATGATAATGACCCGCTCGATGCGATCCTTTTTTCTTCGCGGCCGATCATTCCGGGTGCACTCGTCCATGGCCGCGTGATCGGCGCGCTTGAGATGGTAGACAATGGCAAGATCGACCACAAGATTGTCTGCGTCAATGCGAAAGATCCGCGCTTCGAATATGTGAAGTCGATTGACGATCTGACTCCGTACCAGAAAAAAGACGTTACGACCTTCTTCGAGCTCTACAAAATTCCGGAAACCGGCGCAGATTCGGTGAAAATCGGGAAATACATGAATGCGAAGCAGGCTGGCGCTTTCATTACTCTATGTATCAAGGCCTACGAGAAAAAATTCTCCTAGCTTGTCTTTCAGGAAAGCGCCATTTATAATAGGCGCATGGAACCGACTGCCGAAGAAAAGATAAAAAATATCCTCAATAAGAATGCTGCTCGCGAATTACCGATGATGCATTATCATGGCGACACCGTGCGCGTCATATACCTCCTCATGGCGGTCATTCTCGTTATCACGACACCGTTTTTCAAATATAAGCTCCTGACACAGTCTTTCGGTGCTATCGTCGCCGTTATCGGCTTTTCAGTGTTCGGAGGGCTGACGAATCCGCGATCGCGAGCAGTCATCGTCATCGATTTCCTGATATCCATCGCATCAGCTGTTATATTTGGATATCAAACCATCGTCACGTATGCCGGCTCATATGCAGATCTATTCTTCCTCACAAACGTCTTGTTGTTTGCCCTTGCCGTATTTTCATTGTATTTCAGCAGCAAGACGCTCCGGGGGAATCTCTTGTATCAGAAATAAATATGAGAAAGCTTAAAATCATCGCTTCGATTCTGGCGGGCATCGCATGTATTGCCCTTGCATTTGTATATTTCACGACCGAAGCGGGGAATCTGCCTCATATCATCCCAGGATTCGAAGCGGGAGCTGTCAAAATCCATTTCAAGCATGGCATCGCATCGCTTGTCCTCGGCCTCGGACTCTTCGCATATGCCTGGTTTGCATCAGCTCCAAAATCAGCGGATCAATAAGAGGAAAAAGGCGATGACGCCACCTGCCATGCAATATGCTGAAAACGGCAGAAGGGTTTTTTTCATGAAATATTTTTCAAGGAATTTCACGGAAAAGTAAGCGCTTGTGCCCGAAGCGACAGCGCCAATAAGAATCGGTAGGGTATTAAATGATGCGGCCGCCAAAAGAGGCAATTTCAAAGCAGAAGCGGCAAAAATAACCGGTGTAGCTAAGAGGAATGAAAAGCGGGCAGCGGCTGCATGATCAAGCCCGGCAAATAAGCCAGCACCGAGCGTCAGGCCGGTACGGGAAAAGCCTGGCAACAGTGCGACGCATTCCGCAAGTCCGATTTTCACTGCCTGCTTCCAAGTAAGCCTCGCGGCAGCCTGATCAGGATCAGTAGAAAGAGAATCTTGAGTCTTCATTCGGGCGCGTTCGAACACATCGAGCAGAATGCCGTTACCAATAAGAAACAAGGAAACGATAATCCCTGAAGAAAAGAGAAGCTTAAGCTTTTCCTCAAGCAAAAGGCCAAGCATGCCGACCGGCACTGTTGCAACAACGATGAGCCAGCCGAGCTTTGCGTAAGTATCGGCAGGATCAATCATGCGATTTTTAAGCGAACGAAATATTCCTTTGAGAATAAGCAGCCAATCCTTCCGGAAAAACCACAGCAGCACGAGCGCTGTCGCAAAATGCGTTGCAACAACAAACACGAGGAAATAATCACTTGATTGATCGATATGCCAGCCCAAAAGCTGCGGCAAGATGACTGAGTGGCCAAGGCTCGAAATGGGGAAAAGCTCGGTAAAGCCCTGCAGCGCGCCCATGATGATGGTCTGAAGAAAGTCCATAGAGTTTATTAAATGCCTTGCAGCTTATTGATCTCCGTCGTCTGGATGGTATTGGCAAGCGCCATTACGCTTCGGCCATAGCTTGCGACAAACGAGGATTTGCTGCATGAGCTGCCGGAATAATATTTGCATGCAGCGTTCATCTCTGCGGTATAGCTTGATTTGTTTGCGCCAAGATCCCCAAGATAAATCGCCGCCGCCATGAATGCATGCTGTGGGTTCCACGGGTTCGGAATGCCTGAAATGCCGAGCGCTGAAGCAATGCGGGTTGCAAACAGCATCCAGGTCGAGGCAATGAATTGCGCCGGGCCCATAGCGCCGCCCCAGCCGATCGCCTGCGGGCATGATACGACAGTCTTGTACGGGTCGACATTGATCGAGCTTGTGATGGTCAAAAACGGCGGCACATCGCGGGTCGGATTCATCACATTATCGAAATACTTCCCGGATTTGACGCTGAGGCCCGCGCCACTCTGGCTCGAGAGATAACAGGTGCCTTGATTGCTGCCGAGATTCGTCTCCTGGGTAAGGACCGCGAGCAGGAAGGCTGGATCAACGCCCGTGCGAGCATAGGCAGTCTTTGCATAGAGATATGCAGTACCGAATGGAATCGGGTTGGAGCCTCCTGCAAGCGAGAAGAGCTGCGCACTGATGGCATCCGCCTCCTTCTTTTTCTGGGCAAGCAGGGTGCCATATGCTTTTTCATTTTGCTTGCTGATGGACAAAAGCTGTTGACGAGCAGCCTGATCGCTCTTGATCTTTGCCTGCTCCTGCTGGATGACATAGCGCGCGTCGATTTCCGCATTGCGCTTTTCCACGAGGGTGTTCTTCGCATCGGTCGTATTCTTCTTATCCACGCCAAGCTGTGCTGAAAGATCGGAAAGCTGCGATTGGAGCATCTCGATCGTATTTGTATCATCGATAAATCCGGAAATGGTCGTGTTCGACAAGAGAACCTCGAGCAGGGAATTCGTCTCGGCTTTCGAAAGGGTGCGGAACATGCTTTCGATATCTTTTGTGTTGGCACTAATACGGTCTTCAAGATCATTGATCTGATTTTGCTTGTCGACGATATTGTCGCCGAGCGTCTTGATGAGGAGGTTTTTCGCCTTTATATTGAGCTCTGCCGCCTTGATGCGCGCAGTCAACACATCGATATCACGCTGAATGGAAGCTGATTGAGATTGGGCCTTCGTGAGGTCTGCCTGCGCCTGTGCGGCTTCCGCTTGTACCGCTGCAAGCTGCGCTTCAAGCGCGGCGCGATCAGCAGGAGATAGCGCTTGAGCCCCGGCAGGCTGGCATGGGGAAAGAAAAAAAATGCCGAAGACGGCAAGGGCGAATGTCCTGAAGAACCAAGATTTCATAAGGCTATTATAGCAAAGACGGAGCGTCTGTGTACTCTGACTTGTTGCAATAGAGTAAGAAGGGTTATAATAGTGAAGGTACGTTTATTCATTAATCTTTTGATTTATGTCACAAACAACAAAAACCATCGTGATTCTCATCGTGCTTGCTGCAGCAGCCTATATCGGCTGGTCAGTCATGAGCAAGACCGGCTCAAGCATGCAGCCTGATCAATCCGGCTATACGACCTCTGCATCCGATACGTCGGATGCCGCGATCAATCAGGATATGTCGAATATCGACACCCAGATGAAGCAGCTCAATACTGATGCAAACGACCTTGACTCATCAATGAACCAATAATCAGCATAATCCTACACATGACTATGAACACATTGAAATCATATCTTTTGGCAGCAACGACAGCATACGCGGCTCTCTTCGCCCTGCCGGCGCTTGCTCAGGATGTAAGCGCAAGCGGTAATGTCCAGGTAGAAACGAGCGCAGGGACTCAAGACGCCGGCTTGCGCGCTGCGCTTCAGGCGAAGATAGCAGCTCATGCAAGCACGACGGCAGCAATGAAAGCCGAGCATCAGGAAACTATGAGCACGAATGCAAAAGCGATGGCCGACACCCAGATCGACAATCGCATCGCATCCTTGAATGCCCTTCTTCTGCGTATCAAGGGCATGAAGCATGTGTCTGACAGCTATATGACAAGCGCTACGGCAGCAGTACAGGGCGAAATCGGAAAACTGACCGATCTCAAAGCTAAAATAGATGCTGATGCGGATATCACGGTGTTGAAGACCGATGTGAAATCGATCGCGCCGTCCCTGCGCATCTACATGCTCGTAGAGCCGCAGCTGCGGATTCAGACGACTGCTGAAAAAATAAAGGAAATCGGCACGAATATGACAACGACGCTCGCGAAAATCTCCGCACGAATGTCAGCTATCGCAGCAAGCAGCACCGTGGATACGTCCGGAGTCGTCGCAGCCATTGCTGATGCAAATACGAAAATCGCTGATGCGAATGTCCAGGCGACGGCTGCGGAGACTGCTGTCGCATCGCTTTCAGCAGACAATGGTGATAAGACTGCCGAATCTGCAAACCACGATGCGCTCGTGAAAGCGCGAGCGGATCTGAAAGTCGCGATGACTGATCTCGAATCCGCACGCAAGGAAGTTATGGCAGCGCTGCAGACACTCCGTTCCATCCATGTGAAAGCGAAAGTCAGCGCCACTACGACTGCGACGACAAACGTTCAATAGCTTCATAAGTAGTACAAAAACAGCCGGAAAGAATATCCGGCTGTTTTGATGCCTGTTAGAAATGCGGAGGACGGAAATGTATAGCTCCATCGTCTCCTCCGCCACCCCCTGAAAACAAAGGACGCAGAAGAAGAAAAAGAAGATAATATCCGAACAGACATATCCCTATTTCCCAGGCGAGGCTCTTGGCCTTCTTCATAAATTTTAATTCGATGAAAATGAGCAGCAGCCAGACTGCAAATACTGACAGGCTGCGAATGAGGTGCTCGAATCCGAATAAAAACCCAAGAACGAGCACCACAACGGCAATCATCAGGCCATATACGAAGATAGAGCCTATGATGGTCCAGAACCAATCCTTCACTGACTTAGCCATTCCATGCTCCTTCACGTATGATTTTGAATCTGCCTTGAGCGTAGTAAAATAGGCACATATTGTCAAACCATGAAAAAGCTTATTATCGCCGAAGTGAAGACGGAATCGCCGTTCGGATTCAAATCCGAAAAGGCCTGGGATGAGCTATTTGCTATCGCAGACAGGGTGGGTGACATGATATCGATCCATACCGATTCCCGCTGGGGCGGGTCATTCGACTTGATCCGAAAAGCAAGAAGACTGACGAAAAAGCCGATACTAGCAAAAGGAATCCATCCGGCTGATGCGGATATTGAAAAAGCGATCGAGGCAGGAGCAGATTATGTGCTCGTCGTCGGCCGCATTCCGAAGATCCATCTTGAGAAGTGCCTTATCGAGCCGCGTTCGCTTGCCGAACTTGCCAAGATTCCGGCAAATCTGAAAGCTGTCTGGAATAGCCGGGATCTTGCGACCGGCGGCCTGAAAAAAGAGACATTTGCCAAAGCACGAAAGCTCTTTTCCGGCTGGCTCTGCCAGGCAAGCAATATACGAACGAAGGCTGATATCGAGCCTGGGGCGGATGCGGTGCTTGTCGGCAGCAATCTTGAAACGTTCGCGCAATCCGTCGCATAAGAGTATATAATCACCATATGCTTACGATATTCAATGTCATATCGAAAGATGGATTCATCGCTGATACAGAGGGCAGGGAAGATTTCATCCCTGAAGCGATTTGGGAATATGATATCGAGCTCTATCAGCGCTACGACACGCTCATCATGGGAAAACATACTTATGCAGCAATACAGGCATATGATGATGCAGCAAAAAAACTTCTCGAGGATTTGCCGATACGGAAAATCGTGCTATCGCATGATCAGGATCTGAAATTAAAAAACGGCTATGAAGCATGCATCTCGCTTGAAGCGGCCCTTTTGAAAGGGAAACAGTGTCTTCTTTCGAGCGGGCCAAGTACGAATGACAGAGCAATGAAGCAAAAGCTTGTTGATACGGTGATCCAATATGAGCTTTCGGAACAAATCGGTAATGGCATTCGCCCGTTCACATTTGATGTGACGAATATGATGCAGGTGGTCTCTCACGTTAAAATGCCGTATGGCATCCTCTCGGAATATATCGTCAAGAAGTAAATCCGTCTCGGAAGAGAAGGTGGCGGCATAAACGTGCTAGTATTTTTATATGGAGTATTCCGAATACAAGGATGAGGAGCTTATCAGGCTATCGAGCCGCGACGAGCAGGCATTCAATGAGATCGTCCGGCGATACTTGTCACCGCTCTATAATTTCATATATCGCATACTCAAAAACAACCTCGATGTGGAAGATATCGTCCAGGATGCATTCCTGAAGGCATGGAAGCATGCCCATACCTTCCGCCCGCCGCAAAAATTCAAGACATGGCTCTATGCGATCGGGCATCATGCTGCAATCGATCATGCGCGCAAAAAGCGCCCGCTGCTGTTCTCTGACTTTGAGACAGATGATTCGCCTGTCTCGTTTGCAGACACCATTGCCGATACGGAAGCGCTTGCTGACGAAATTTTTGAGCGCGCCGAACTAAAAACAGCCGTTGAAACGCTGCTTGGCAAACTCCCGGCACCGTATCGGGAAGTGATACTCCTGCGCTATCATGAAGAGCTCGGGTTCGAGGATATTGCATCAATACTCGGCAAACCTGCAAATACGGTCAAAAGCCAACATCGCCGGGCCCTTCTTTTCCTGAAGAAAGAGATTGATGCTGCACCGAAACAGCCGCTTCGCACGTATAAGAAAGCGATATGAGACATTTGCACGTACAAGAACAACTGCCATCGCCGTTCCTAGAGAATCGGATCATGGCTACAATACAGCGTGCCATGGTAGAAAGAAAATCAGCTCGAAAAAGAATCGGGGTGCTTTTTGCGGCAATATCATCCGCGATCGGTGTATATTTCCTGACGTATGCAATCAACGCATTCCAGGCATCGGGATTCGGCACCTATTTGTCGCTTGCGTTCAGTGATAGCAGGATCGTATTCGGAAATTTCAGTACCTTCCTGCTTTCGCTTGTCGATTCGGCACCGTTATTCGCCCTGACTCTCTGCTTGGTCGCTGTGACCGCGATCCTCGCATCAGTGCGATATGTGGCTACCGCAATGCGGGAATATAGGTATCAGCCATCATTATTCAATTAAAAAATATGAAAACAACCTGGAAAGATTTTTTTGCATCAAATAAAGTCCAGAAAGCTATTTGGATCATTTTGGCACTAGTAGCGCTGCTCGTCGCATTCCAGGCTGGCATCTTCGTCGGATTTGAAAAGGCGCGTTTCTCGAACCGCATCGGCGAGCGGTATTTCATGCAGGTGGGCTCACGCAGAAATGTTGGCCTGTTTCCAGGCGAAGGGTTCGGCGGCCCGCATGGCTCTTTCGGCAGGATCGTCGAGATCAAGCTGCCTTTTGTTGTGATCGCTGATCGGGATGGGAATGATAAGACTATCATGGTTTCAAGCTCCACGAATATCCGGGATGCTGATGGCGATGAGCGCGTGAATATCCTTGCTGCAAACCAAACAGTCGTCGTGTTCGGGGATGCATCGAGCTCGGACGCCATCATTGACGCGCGCCTGATCAGGATTTTGCCGGCTCCGCAGCAATAATCCTCTATGAAAAACTATCTGAAAAAGATCCTGGCGAAAGAATTCTGGCGGCAGGCCGGAGCATGGGCAAGCATGCATAAGACTCTGTCGGTCATCATCGCGCTCGCAACCCTTTCCACTGCCCATTGGGGAATTTCGAAAATCTTGACACCTGTCGCAGGAACGCAATATGTATTCGGCAGAGTCGAGCGCGGAGACCTTGTCGTTTCAGTCAATGGATCAGGACAAGTGGCAACGGCAAGCGAAGTTGATATCAAACCGAAAACGACCGGTCAAACGCAGACGCTCGGACAGATCATCGCTGTCAAAGTGCAAAACGGCGACACCGTCAAAGCGGGCCAGGTCATCGCGATTCTCGATGGCAAGAATACTCTGCAGGCGCTCAATCAAGCAAGGGCAAGCGTTGCAAGCGCGCAGGCAAGCTATGACAAACTCGTGAACGGTCCGACTACATCTGACCTTTCATCAATCAATAACTCCATACAATCTTCACAGCTTGCTCTTTCCAATCTCCAACAGAATATCGTTATCAAGATACGGAGTGCATACACATCAGTAGCAAAATCAGTCTACAGCGACACTGATTCATTCTTCAATGGCCCGATGAGCCAGAGCCCGGTACTTTCTCTTGCTGATGTGAATTTCCTCAATCAGCAGCTGAAAACGGCTGTAGAAGCGAAACGAAGCAGCATCGGCGCAACCCTTACAAACTGGAAAGTAAGTGTGGATGCTCTGACGAGTGCAAGCGACCTCGTGACAAGCCTGAATGATGCGATTACAAATCTCAATATAGTACGGAGCTATTTCGACGACATGGCAACGCTTTTCGCTTCATACACTACGTCAAACACGAGCTCGGGACAATCCTCAATCAGCTCAGACAAGAGTGCTGCGGCAAGCGCGCGCTCCGGCATTGATTCGTCGATCAATGATCTGGTATCTGCACTGCAATCGTATCAAAGCGATCAAATAGGGCTCGAACAAGACCAGAATTCGCTTGCGCTCAAGACTGCGCCGCCGTCTGCCGAAGATGTAACCGTCGCTAAAGCCCAGCTCGACAATGCAACAGCAAGTCTCGCCAATGCCGAGGAGGCCTATGCATCACGCATCATCACTGCGCCGTTCGATGGACAGATTGGGGGATTGAACGCGCAGATCGGCCAACAAGTCTTATCAAGCGACTCCCTCGGCAAGATCATCACTGCGGAAAAGGTGGTCAATATCAGCCTTAATGAAGTCGATGCAGCAAAAATTGCAGCCGACGATGCCGTAACGCTCACATTCGATGCGATACCCGGCATTTCAATCAAAGGCCATGTGGTCTATATTGACCCGCTCGGTACCGTAAACCAAGGCGTGGTGAGCTATGCCGTCGAGATTAAGATGGATGAATCAAATGATGCGATCAAAACCGGCATGACCGCGTCAGCGACTATCGGCACTGAAAGCCATACAGGCGTGCTTATCGTGCCAAGCTCGGCCATTATGACGCAAAATGGCAGGAAATATGTGCTCATCGCAGATATGGCAAGCTCGACATTCGGACAAATGGCAGGATTCGGCTCATCGACACGTATACGTGGATTTGCAAGCACGACCGACCGGGGAAATTTCAGGTACAGTTCATCAACATTCACAAATGGCTCAAGCACGCGCAGATTCCGCCTCGCATCGAGCACGAGAGGGAACGTGCCTTTAGCAGGGCAGGTGGGATTGCAATTCCCGGTTACAAGCATCGAAGTGACGACCGGTATCTCGAATAATACGCAGACAGAAATCATTGCCGGCCTTTCAGAAGGTGAATTAATTGTCACACGGACGATCACGAATACAGCGGCAAATACGAAGACGGCTGCGGCACAGGCAACGACGCGCACGGTCGGCGCAGGAGCTGCCACGAGAGGATTCGGCGGAGGCCTCGGCGGCGGATCGGTGTTCATCAGCAGATGATCATGATCGAATGCAAAAATATCACGAAAACCTATATTAATGGCGAATCAGAAACAGAGGCCCTGAAGGGAGTTTCATTCACCATCAATGACGGCGAGTTCGTCGCCATTATGGGGCCATCCGGATCGGGCAAATCGACTCTGATGCATATTCTTGGCGCGCTCGACACGCCGACATCTGGCATGTACAAGCTCGACGGGGAAGACGTATCGAAGCTGGCTGATGATGAGCTGGCGGATATCCGCGGCAGAAAGATCGGCTTTGTTTTCCAAGCATTCAACCTGCTCCGCCGTACAACCGTGCTGCGTAATGTCATCCTGCCACTCGTATATTCCAATGTCGTCCCCGGCGAGCGGGAAGCCCGAGCGAAAGCCGCATTACGCTCGGCAAGCCTCGAAGAAAACCGCTGGCTGCACCTGTCGAATCAGCTCTCGGGCGGACAAATCCAGCGCGTGGCCATCGCTCGTGCGCTCGTTAATAATCCGTCGCTTATCATGGCTGATGAACCGACAGGAAATCTTGATACGAAAACCGGAGAGATTGTGCTCGATACGTTCCAGGAACTCAATAGGAAAGAAGGACGCACGATCGTCCTCATCACCCATGAGCTTGATGTCGCCGAGCATGCTGATCGCATCATCCATATCCGCGATGGCGTAATCGTGAGCGACGAACCAAATCATAAAAAACGAGCGACTCATCACGCACATCAAACCATATGACAATCCAAGACCTCATGCATGAGACATCATCAGCCTTGCTTGCGAACAAAGTCCGTACCATCCTTACCATGCTCGGTATCATCATCGGCATCGCATCGGTCATTGCTATGCTTGCGATCGGTCGTGGCGCCGCAAACTCGATCCAGTCATCAATACAGTCGATCGGCTCGAATCTTGTGGTCATCACGCCGGGGACACAACGGACTCCGGGTAGCCAGATCAATGTCGGCCGGGGCACCGCCAATACCCTGACAGCTGATGATGCAAATGCTATCGCAACAGAAGTGACGAGCGCCGAAGCGGTAGCGCCTGATGTCACGACGCGAAAGCAGGTGGTTGCCGCAGGAACAAATACCAATACATCGATCATCGGCACAGTGCCCGCATATATGACTGTCCGCAATGTCACGGTGGAAGATGGTCAGTTCTTCACAGATGATCAGGTAGCTGGTCTTGCCCGGGTGGCAGTGCTCGGCCCCACCACACGGGACGATCTCTTCGGTGCGGATGCCGATGCGATCGGGCAAGTCATCCGCATCAACAGCAATCAGTTCACGGTGATCGGTATCACGAAAGCGAAAGGAGGATCGGGATTCAATAACGGTGATGATGCCGTATATATCCCGATTTCGGTCGCACGGCAATTTCTGACTGGAAATCATTACGTATCGACGATCAGTGTGAAGGCGACAAGCGCCGATCTCGTCACCGATGTACAAAATCAGACAACGAGCATCTTGCTGGCGCGCCATAATATCAGCGACCCTACAAAAGCAGATTTCAGCACGCTCAATCAATCCGACATACTCTCGACCGCATCGACCGTCACGTCCACCCTCACATACCTCCTTGCAGCGATTGCCGGCATTTCGCTTGTCGTCGGCGGCATCGGCATCATGAACATGATGCTCACGACAGTGACAGAACGCACGCGCGAAATCGGCCTGCGCAAAGCGATCGGCGCGAAAAAGCACGATATCCGGCTACAGTTTCTCGTTGAATCCATAGCGCTGACGGTCATTGGCGGCATTCTCGGAGTCATCTTCGGCTTTCTCATCGCGACGATACTATCAATCACTGGTATCATTGCCGCACAGGTGACGCTCGGCCCGGTACTCTTATCATTTGGAGTATCTGCACTCATCGGCATCGCTTTCGGCTACTATCCGGCAGCCCGCGCATCAAATTTCAACCCGATCGACGCCTTGCGCTACGAATAATATTATTTGAAAAGATCGAAAAATTTGACCGGATCGATCGAAATGCCACCGATCCGGACGCTCACATGCAGATGTGGTGCATTTGCATAGCCTGTTTCGCCGGAAAGGCCAATACGCTGTCCCGGAAGGACAAGCTGTCCCTGATTGACGAATATCTTCGACAAGTGCATATAAAACGTCTCGAGCCCGAGCCCATGATCGACAACTACCGTCTTGCCATAGACAGTGAAATTTTTCACGAGCCGCGCAACGCCGCGATTTGCAGCATAGACTGGTGTACCGATTGCCGCCTGAAAATCAGTACCCTTATGAACGATAGTATACGCGCCGGTCTGACGATCGTATCCATAAGGATCGGTAACAGTCGCATATGACAGAGGATACGAAAACGACTTTGTCCAAAAAGCTTTCGCGCCGGTTGTAAGCGATGCAAGAATCATATTTTCTATGCTGAGCGTATCAACTACCTTCGCCTGATTTGCCGGGGCATTGCCGCCGAGTTTTTCGGGAATACCAAGCGGCGCTCGATACATCTGGCGTTCTTGTACTGCAAGCGTCGTGCTGCTTTCCCGTCCATCAGTAAGGCGCACAAAAATAGGGAATGTGCCTGTCGCATGGCGTATATCGATGCCGAGGAGCACAGACGGCTCTGCATGATATATGAATATAGGAAGTATTTTTCCATCGAACACTATGCGCTGTATTTCAGCTTTGGTAACGCCCTGCACATGAATGAATGCTGGTTCGCCTTGCAGCACCGTATCCGGCGTGACGGATACCGAAAAAATTCCTTGGGCACTGGCACAGAGGGGGAGGAAAAAACCGATTGCGAATAGGGAAAAGCGAAGGTTCATAAGCTTATTCTACCATGGCACAGAGGCTTATTTGACAAATATGGTTTCAACCTATATGATGCAAGGGATTAAGAAGTATCTGCGAATGCAAGGATAGTCGTCTTTCGTTTCAAAAGAACTCTTAAGTTTATTAGTTCGTAACGAAGTTCAGAATGAAGAAATTGTACGTTGGTGGCATTGCATATGCTACTAAGGAACAGGCGTTGGCAGACGCTTTCGCGAAAGCGGGAGAAGTCGCATCAGCTGTTATTATCATGGATAAGATGACCGGCCGCTCAAAGGGCTTTGGTTTCGTCGAAATGGCGACCGAAGACGGAGCAAAAGCTGCCATCGACATGTGGAACGGCAAGGAGCTCGATGGCCGCAAATTGACGGTCAACGAAGCCCGCCCACGCGAAGAAAGACCAAGCAGATACTAAATCTCGCTTAAAACAAAAAAGACCTCGAGAGGGGTCTTTTTTGTTTGCTATACTATTTCCATGTCCGAATACTACAAAGGCACGCGAGGTGCGGCATGGAATTATGGCGGAGGTAATTGGAAGTTAAGCCGGTCGAAAATCGACCTGTTTCTCGAGTGTCGGCGCTGTTTCTACTTGGATAATAAGCTCGGGGTCAAGCGCGTCCCGGGTTTCCCGTTCTCGATCAACTCATCGGTGGACCATCTGCTGAAGCAGGAGTTTGATACGCATCGGGCAAAAGGCGAGAAACACCCGATCCAGAAGGAATACGGCATAGATGCCAAGCCTGCGCCGCATGCAGAACTCGATGAATGGCGCAGGAATTTCGGCGGCGTGCGATACATGCATGCGCCGACCGGGTTCGTCGTGACCGGCGCGATCGACGATCTCTGGGTGAATAGCAAAGGGGAATATATCGTCGTCGACTATAAAGCGACAGCAAAAGAAGAGGCGGTGAAAGAGCTCGACAAGGAGTGGCAGGATGGGTACAAGCGACAGATGGAAGTGTATCAGTGGCTCTTGCGCAAAAACGGACTTACGGTCTCGGATACCGGATACTTCGTCTACTGCACGGGCAGGATGGATCGCCAGGCTTTTGACAAGCGGATAGATTTTGACGTCAATCTCATCGCATATAGGGGCAATGACGCATGGGTGGAAAAGACTCTGACAGATATTAAGAAGTGTCTGGACGGCGCCATGCCGAAATCAAATGAAAATTGCGACTGGTGCGCATACCGCGCCGCTGCTGAAAAAGCCGAGAACTAACGATATTCCTGTTTGCTGTAGCGAATACTCGTAGCGTGAGCCATTGCTTCTTCCGGAGAAACTTCATTTTTATCAAGGCGAGCAAGAAGCTTTTGGAGTGCGGGCAGTTCGGAATCATTCGTACCCATGACGCTGCATTCCTGCATCATCAGGCCGATATGATTTTTGGCAGCTTCTTTTTCCTTTCCGGTATCAATAAGAGTCGATATATGCTCATGCATGCGACCATAATATCATAAGGAAAACTTTGTTGATAACGAGTAATTTGACTTTTTGCGGCCTGTCAGCTACACTGTCTGCAGCTTAAGAGAGGAATGAGTTGCGGGCGAAAGCGGCCAAAAAGTAAGCTGGTTAAAGTCTTGCTTAAAAAAATAAGATAAATTTTGAGAGAGGAATAAGATACCTTGATGGGAGAGGTGTCTTTTTGTGTTGTGTATAGGCTTCCTCGAATCGAACCTGGCATTTTTCTTACTTTTTTACGCAGGAACGGCTGGCAAGCGGGACATTATTATTAGCAATCAGCATTCAGCAACTATGAAGACGATGAAACGGCCGGCAAATATCCTCACCGAGGGCGTGACCGGCGGAAAGTTCGAGAAGAAGTATTTCGGCAGATTCAAGGAACCCCTCGTGGATATCCCAAATCTCGTCGATCACCAGGTCCGCTCATACGAGTGGCTCTTGAAGGATGGCATCAAGGAAGTCTTGAAGGAATTCTCGCCGATCAAGGACTATGCCGAAAAGAAATTCGAGCTCTCATTCACCGGCTTTGATGTTACGCCACCATCATATGACGAGTTCCAGGCAAAGGAAAAGAAAATCTCCTATGAAGGCCAGCTCAAAGCGAAGGTGAAGCTCAAGAACCGCTCTCTCGGCTCAGACATCGAACAGGAAATCTTCCTCTCGGATATTCCTATGATGACCGGCCACGGCACCTTCATCGTCAACGGCATCGAGCGTGTCATCGTCCCGCAGCTTGCCCGTTCATATGGCATTTTCTTCACCTTGAATGACGCCAAGGGCAAGAACTTCTTCGGTGCAAAAGTCATCCCGGCACGCGGCGCATGGCTTGAGATCGAATCCGAAGCCGACGGTGCGATCTATGTGAAAATCGACAAGAAGCGCAAATTCGCGATCTCTTCGCTCTTGCGCATTTTCGGCGTGAAAACTGAAAAGGAGATTCGCGATCTCTTCAAGGGAAATGAAGCTGTCGTCAAAGCGATCGAGAATACGCTCCTGAAGGATCATGCAAAGACGCAAGATGATTCCTATATCGAAATCTACAAGCGCCTGCGTGATGGCGACCTTGCCGCAGTTGAAAACGCCAAGGAATTCATCAAATCGATTTTCAGCGCCGAGCGCTATGACATCTCGAAAGTCGGCCGCTTCAAATTCAACAAGCGCTTCGGCAAGCCGATGGATGAGAAATCCCTCGAGCAGAAAGCGATCACGCTTGATGACCTGGTCACCATTATCGGCAAGATCGTCGAGCTCAACAATGATCCGGAAGCCGTTGAAGACGATATCGATCATCTTGGCAGCCGCCGCGTCAGATTCGTCGGCGAGCTCCTGCAGGCAAAGATCCGCGTCGGTATGGCACAAATGAAGCGCAATATCCAGGACCGCATGTCGACCATTGATCCGGACATCAAGATGCCGGTGCAGTTCGTTTCCGCACGCCCGCTCCAGGCCCGCATCAAGGAATTCTTCACCACGAACCAGCTGTCGCAGTTCATGCAGCAGACCAATATCCTCGAAGAAATCGAGCATCTGCGCACACTCTCCGCGCTTGGCCCAGGCGGTCTGACCAAAGAGCGCGCCGGCTTCGAAGTGCGCGATGTCCACCCATCGCACTACGGCCGCGTCTGCCCGATCCACACGCCAGAAGGCCAGAACATCGGCCTTATCTTGCGCTTGTCTACGTACGCCCGCGTCAATGATTTCGGCATGATCGAAACGCCGTATGCGAAAGTGAAAAACGGCATCGTTACGAAGGAAATCAAGTACTTCAACGCCCTTGAGGAGGAAAACTTCAAGATTGCGCACGGTGCCACCGCATATGATGAATCAGGAAAAATCACCGAAAAGGAAGTCGAGGTCCGCGTCAATGGCACGCCACAGATCGCCCGCCGCGAAGATGTCGAGCTCATTGACGTTTCCGCAAACCAGGCATTCTCGATTGCGACGAACATGATGCCGTTCTTGAACCACGACGACGCGAACCGCGCGCTCATGGGCACGAACATGCAGAAGCAGGCTGTCCCGTGCGTGGTGCCTGAAGCGCCGCTCGTTGCCACCGGCATCGAAATGGAAGCAGCGCGCGACACCGGCCGCATTATCTATGCAGAAGAAGAGGGAACGGTCAGCGCAGTCGATGCATCGAAAGTCATCGTCAAAAGCGCGAAAAACGGTAAGGAGAAGGAGTACAAGCTTGTCAGCTTCTCGCGCACGAACGGCTTTACACCGTTCCATCAGCGCCCATCCGTTTCACTTGGAAAAAAAATAAAGAATGGTGATTTGCTTGCGTACACGTCTTCGTCCGTCGGCGGAAAGATGTCCATCGGCCAGAACGCGATCGTCGCATTCATGACCTGGAAAGGCGCGAACTTTGAAGACGCAATCATCCTCTCTGAGCGCCTCGTGAAAGACAGCAAATTCTCATCAGTGCATATCGAGGAATTCATCGTGAATGTCCGCGATACCAAGCTTGGCCCTGAAGTCACGACACATGACATCCCGAATGTCGGCGAAGGCAAGCTGAAAGACCTGGATGAAGACGGCATTGTACGCATCGGTGCGGAAGTCATGCCGGGCGATATCCTCGTCGGAAAGATCACCCCGAAAGGCGAGACGCAGCTCACGCCTGAAGAGCGCCTGCTCCGTTCCATCTTCGGTGAAAAAGCACGCGACGTGAAAGATACGTCAAAACGCCTCGAGTCCGGCAAGCGTGGCCGCGTCATTTCAGTCAAGATCTTCTCTCGCGAAAGCGGCGACAAACTCGAAAGCGGCATCATCAAGCGCATCCATATCGAGGTCGCGCAGCTCAGAAATATCTCAGTCGGCGACAAGCTTGCCGGCCGCCACGGCAATAAGGGTGTTATTTCGCGCATTTTGCCTGTCGAAGACATGCCATATATGGAAGACGGCACGCCAGTCGATATTATTCTTACTCCGCTCGGCATCCCGAGCCGTATGAATCTTGGCCAAATTCTTGAATTGCATCTCGGCCTTGCGGCAAATACGCTCAATTATCAGGCGGTTGTTCCACCATTCATGGGTGCAAGCGAAACTGAAATCAAGGAAGAGCTCGTCAAAGCCGGCTACAAAGAGAATGGCAAAGTAAAGCTCTTCGACGGACGCGATGGTCAGTCCTATGACCAGGAAATTTCCGTCGGCTACATGTATATCCTGAAGCTGCATCATGAAGTGGAAGACAAGATCCATATGCGCTCGATTGGTCCGTACTCGATGATCACGCAGCAGCCGCTTGGCGGACGCGCGCAAGGAGGCGGCCAGCGCTTCGGCGAAATGGAAGTCTGGGCATTGCTCGGCTATGGCGCGGCATATACGCTCCGCGAAATGCTTACGATCAAGTCCGACGATATCGTCGGCCGCTCGGCAGCATTCGATTCGATCGTCAAAGGCGAACGGATCAAACAACCAAATATTCCCGCATCGTTTAATGTGCTTCTGAACAGCTTGAGGGGTCTCGCACTTGACGTCGAACTCAAGAACGAAAAGAAAGACGAAGACAAGGCATAAATCAGAACGAACAAACATATGAACATCAACACAACAAAAGGAAAAGAAACGAAAGGGGAGTTCAATATTGTCTCTCTCGGCCTTGCTTCTCCGGAAATCATCGCAAAGTGGTCCTTCGGCGAGATCACCAAGCCGGAAACGATCAATTACCGCACGCAGCGCTCCGAGCGCGGCGGCCTCTTCGACGAGAAGATATTCGGTCCAGACAAAGATTATGAATGCTATTGCGGCAAATACCGTGGCATCCGCTACAAGGGCATCGTCTGCGAAAAGTGCGGCGTCGAAATCACCCGTTCCATTGTGCGCCGTGAGCGCATGGGTCATATCGAGCTTTCAAGCCCGGTATCGCATATTTGGTTTTTGCGCGGCACACCGTCGCGCCTCGGCCAGGTGCTCGGCATGTCGGTCGCTGATCTTGAAAAGGTGATCTATTTTGCTGGCTATATTATCACGAAGATGTATCCTGCAGAAAAAGAGCGTATCCTGAAGGAAATCGAAAATGAATTCAAGAACAAGGTCAAGAATGTCGGCGACGACAAGACCAAGGAAGCATTGAAGGAAATGGCGCTCACTGCGAAAAAGGAAGTCGAGGGCATCAATGAAGGCAAGGTGCTCGACGAAGTCGCCTATCACAAATTCTCCATGAAATACGGTGCTGCGTTCGAAGCAGGTATCGGCGGAGAAGTCATTTATGAAATACTCAAGAAGGTCAATCTGCATGATCTTGAAAAGAAAATCGTCGCCGGCCTCGAGAAGGCAAACGCGATCGACAGCGAGAAGTTGAACAAGCGTCTCTCGCTCATCCGCTCGCTCATCGCATCGAATGAGCGCCCAGAATGGATGTTCCTGACCAAGATCCCGGTTATCCCGCCGGCGCTTCGCCCGATGGTACCGCTTGATGGCGGACGCTTCGCGACTTCGGATGTCAACGACCTGTACCGCCGCGTCATCAACCGCAATAACCGCTTGCTGAAACTCAAGGAAATCAATGCGCCGGATGTCATTCTGCGCAATGAGAAAAGAATCTTGCAGGAAGCCGTCGATGCACTCATCGACAACAATATCCGCCATGGCAATACGCTCTTCTCGGCACTCGGCAATGCGGCCCAGAAGCGCCCACTCAAATCCCTCGCTGAAAACCTGAAAGGCAAGCGTGGCCTTTTCCGCTCGAACCTCTTGGGTAAGCGCGTGGACTATTCCGGCCGCTCGGTCATCGTCGTCGGTCCGGAACTCAAGCTCAATGAATGCGGTCTGCCGAAGCATATGGCACTCGAGCTTTTCCGCCCGTTCGTCATCTCGCAACTCTTGAAAAAGGAGCTTGCATACAATATCCGTGGCGCAGGACGCCTGATCGACGACGGCGTGCCACAGGTATGGGCAATCCTCGAAGAGGTCATTAAAGACAAATATGTGCTCTTGAACCGCGCACCGACCTTGCACCGCCTCGGCATCCAGGCATTCCGCCCGATCCTCATTGAAGGCAATGCTATCCAGGTGCATCCGCTTGTCTGTACCGCATTCAATGCGGACTTCGACGGCGACCAGATGGCTGTGCACGTGCCGCTTTCCGAGGAGGCGCAGCTTGAAGCACATGAGATCATGGCTTCCGACAAGAACATCATGAAACCGGGCGACGGCGATCCGACGATTTCTTCGAAATTGCTCGATATCGTCCTCGGCTGCTATTGGATGACCAAGATCATCGAGGGTGAGAAAGGCGAAGGAAAATATTTCCAATCCGCGAACGCGGCGATCACTGCGCACGATTTCGGCATTGTCGGCTTCAGAACGAAAATAAAAGTGCTGCCGTCAGACAAACCAAAATACAAGCAGTTCAATGGCGAGCTGTTCGAAACGACCGTCGGCCGTCTCCTGTTCAATAGCGTTCTGCCGGACAATTATCCGTTCGTGAACAAGGAAATCGACAAGAAAGCGATGGTGAAGATCATCGACGATCTCATCATCGAGCACGGCCCGAACAAGATCGGCCCGATCATGGACAAGATCAAGAACTTCGGATTCAAATATGCGACCCATTCGGGTGTCACCTGGAGCCTTGACGATATCAAGGTGCCGGCAAAGAAGGAATCTATCATTGCAACTGCAAGACAGAAATCCATCGAGGTCATGAGCGAATTCAGCGAAGGTCTCCTCTCGGAGGAAGAGCGCATCCGCCTCAATATCGAAATCTGGCAGAATGCCAAGGGCGAACTCGAAAAGATCATGCCATCGACCCTCGACACCAACGGCTCGGTATACGACATGTGGAAATCAGGCGCCCGCGGCTCCCTCGGCTCCATCGTCCAGATGGCGGGTATGAAAGGCCTCATTCAGAACGTTTTGGGCGACACAATCGAGCATCCGGTCATCAATTCTTATAAAGAAGGTCTGACCCCGATCGAATACTTCATCACCACGAACGGTTCACGCAAAGGTCTTACCGATACCGCGCTGAATACCGCAAAGGCAGGCTATCTGACCCGCCGCCTCTTCGACGTTGCTCAAGACATCATCATCACCGAGGCCGATTGCGGCACGAAAGATGGCATTACCATCGATCGCGCGACCGGTATGGAAACCGGCTCATCGATCGCCAAAAAGATCCGTGGCAGGATTCTTGCCGAAGACTGCGCAAGTGCGGATGGCAAAGTAGCATTCAAGAAAGGCGCACTGCTGACCAAGGATGATGCGCAGAAAATCGACGATGCTGCCATCGAGAAAATCATCATCCGTTCGCCGCTTTCCTGCAAGACGCTCCATGGCATCTGCTCGAAATGCTACGGCATGGATCTCGGCAAAGGAATGCTGATTGACCTTGGCGAAGCAGTCGGTACGATCGCTGCCCAGGCTATCGGCGAACCGGGCACCCAGCTCACTATGCGTACCTTCCACGCTGGTGGTACGGCATCGGTCGGCGGCGACATCACTCAGGGTCTTCCACGCGTCGATGAAATCTTTGAAAAGCGCCGCCCGAAGAATCCGGCAGTCGTCGCAACCGTCAACGGCCATGTGACCTCCGTCAAGGATTTCGGCAAGGAAAAGATCATTACCGTCATTCCGGATCTCGAAGATAAGGGCAAATCAAAGAAATCAGGCGAGATTGAATATGTCTTCAATCCGAAGCGTGTCGCGTTCGTGAAATCCGGCGACAAAATCGTCAAAGGCCAACTCCTCACCGATGGCTCCGCCGATATCGATGAGATCTTCGAATACGCTGGACGCGACAAGGCGATGGAATACATCATCAGCGAAGTTTCCAAGCCGTACGAGCTCCAGGGTGCAGCAGTGGACCGCAAACACATCGAGATCATCGTGAAGCAGATGTTCTCGAAAAAAGTGGTCACCGATCCGGGATCGTCGAATTATTGCAAAGGCGATATCATTGACGAACTCGACTTGGTACTTGAAAACAAGAAAATCAAGGAAACGAAGGGCGATACGCTTGCCGCAGAGCTCCTCGTCATGGGCATCACCGAGTCATCGCTCTCACGCCGCTCATTCTTGTCGGCTGCATCATTCCAGCACACAGTGCGCATCCTCATCAATGCAGCGATCCGCGGCACCAAGGATGATCTCAAAGGTCTCAAGGAAAACGTCATCATCGGCCGTATCATTCCGGCAGGCACCGGCTTCGCCAAGAGCAAGAAGCATGAAATGATTGAAGCGCTCCAGAAATCATACGCGGATACGAATACAATAGGCGAATAGAATACGGGCTCTGTTTGGACAGGTTTGATTCTCACAAGCATGTCATCATCCGTAGAACAAATAAAAGAACGCTTGCGCATCGAGGACGTCATTGGCTCGTATCTCAAGCTCGAACGGGCAGGCAATAGCCTCAAGGCGCGCTGCCCGTTCCACAACGAGAAGACACCGTCCTTTTTCGTCTCGCCTGATCGCGGCGGCTACTATTGCTTCGGCTGCGGAGAGAAAGGGGATATGTTCACATTCGTAGAAAAATTCGAAGGTATCGATTTCTTGGGCGCTCTGAAGCTTCTCGCGGATCGCGCGGGAGTGACGCTCGAAAAATTCTCGGCAAAGACAAGCGACAAGAAAGAGCGCCTCTTTGCGCTGCTTGAAGCAACAACGGCCTTCCTGCAAAAAAATCTTGATGGGGAAGAGATTCCGCATAGCTATCTCACAAAACGCGGTCTCGTGGATGCAACGATCGCCGAGTGGCGTATCGGCTATGTCCGTGACGAATGGCGCTCGATATCCGACCATCTGAAGGCAAAAGGATTCACGGACGACGAAATAGAGCGTGCTGGCATCACGAAAACGGAAGGGAAAAATACCTATGACCGCTTTCGCGGCCGCATCATGTTTCCGATAGCTGATCCTGCCGGCCGCATCATCGCATTTTCCGGGCGTATATTGCCAGGGCTCGATGATGGCAAAGTCGGCAAATATCTCAACAGTCCGCAAACAGAGCTTTTCGACAAATCAAAAGTCCTCTATGGCTTTGATCGGGCAAAGCAATCCATCCGAAAATTTGATTATTCGATACTCGTGGAAGGGCAGATGGACTTGCTCATGGCCCATCAGGCGGGATTCACCAATACAGTCGCATCAAGTGGCACGGCGCTCACTGCAGAGCATCTTGCCCTCTTGAAGCGAATATCAAACCGCATCATCATGTCCTTCGATTCGGACAATGCCGGCGCAAAGGCGGCCGAGCGCGCATGGGCCTTGGCCCTTGCCGCAGGCATGGATGTAAAGATCGCCGAGATACCGAAAGGATTCGATCCGGCCGATCTCATCCTGAAAGACAAGAATCTATTCAAAGAGGTGCTGAAAAACTCCGTGCACCTTATCGATTTCCTGCTTGCACGCATTAGGGCGGAAATAAGCGATGCAAAAAAACTCTGGTCAGCAATCAAGACGACAGTATTGCCGTACATTTATCTGCTCGAATCGGATACTGATAAAAGCCGCTATGTGTCCCGCATTGCTGAGCTTGTCGGGACAAAGGAAGCATTCGTCTGGGATGATCTGAAAAAAGTGAAGCTTGATGACGAATTCCGATCCGTACAGAAAGAGGAGAACAAGGCAATCGAGCGGCAGATGGAAGAAGGAATGCTCAAACGCGGATCGATCGAACGGAGTCTGGCAAGCATTGCGGTCAAGGAAGGGAAGCATGAGCAACATATCCTGAAACGCATTCAAGCAGAAATCGGCAAAGGGGCATATGAAAAGTTCGAGCAGGAAATGAAGGAAAAGGAACATGAGCTTGGATTCGAGGCAGAAGGGTACTACGGCAGCTTCTCCAAGCAGAAATTGGAACAGGAGATTGAGGGGCTCTTCCTCGGATTAAAAGAAGAAACATTAAATAAGGAACGAGGCGAGATAGCAAGCGAGATAGCACGAACGAAGGATGACGAGAAAAAGAAACATTTACTGGTGCGCAGCATGGATCTCTCGCGGCAGATAGAGCGGATCAAGGCGGACAAGAAGAAATTTTTATAAGCGATAAACATTACACAGGACATATGGCAAAACAAAAACAAAAAAAGACAGCGAAGCGCGCCGCAAAGAAACCTGCGGTAAAAAAAGCTCTGCCGAAAAAAGCTCCGAAAGCCAAAAAGCTGTCGCCGCAGCGCCGCGAATGGGAAGCCAAAGCGCAACGGCTTATTGCCAAAGGCAAGGAGCGCGGCTTCGTGACCTATGACGAGATCCTGAAAGAATTCCCGAATGTCGAGACCGATGTGATGTTCCTCGATGAGATGTATAACAAGCTCATTTCGGCTGGTCTCGACGTGCTCGAGGGCGGCGGCTTGCTTGAGACGAATGACGAGCAAGTGAAAAAATATGCCTATGGCGGTCGCTCGCCGGATGCAGGCTATGACTCGATCCAGATTTACCTGAAAGAAATCGGCCAATATCCGCTTATCAGCGCCCATCAGGAAAAGGAGCTTGCAAAGAAAATCCTGGCTGGAGACAATGAGGCAAAAAATCTCCTCGCGAAGGCCAATCTGCGCCTTGTCGTTTCCATCGCGAAAAAATATGTTGGTCGTTCTGCCGACCTAACGCTTCTCGACCTGATCCAGGAAGGAAATCTCGGCCTCTTCAAGGCAGTCGATAAATTCGATTGGACCAAAGGCTTCAAGTTCTCGACCTATGCTACCTGGTGGATTCGCCAGGCTATCACCCGCGCCCTTGCAGACCAGTCCCGTACCATCCGCGTGCCCGTACATATGGTAGAGACGATCGCCAAATACAAGCAGGTCTATCGCCGGCTTTCCCAGGACCTCGGCCGCGAGCCGTTACCTGATGAAATCGCGACCGAGATGGGCCTCGATGTCGAGAAGGTATACATGATCGAGAAGATCGATCAGGACACTATGTCGCTCGAGACGCCGATCGGGGATGACGATGACGGCAAATCAACGCTTGGCGATTTTGTCGCAGACGACAAAATACTTAGTCCGGATCAGGAATCATCACGCCGTATCCTCTCGGACCAGGTAAAGGAAATCCTCGATGATCTCTCGCCGAAAGAGCGCAAGATCCTTGAGATGCGTCATGGACTCCTTGATGGCGTAACGCATACGCTCGAAGAAGTCGGCCTCGAATTCGGCGTCACGCGCGAGCGCATCCGCCAGATCGAAGCGAAAGCGCATGAGAAGATTCGCCAACATGAGAAGATAGGAAAGCTGCAAAGCTATTAGCTGAAAGCCCGCTCAAAGCGGGCTTTTTGTATGCTAAAATAACCGCTACTTATGACCTTCGAGGAACGCTATAAAAGCCTCAATTTGAGCCAAAAACGGGCTGTAGACGCCATTGAGGGGCCAGTCATGGTCATTGCCGGTCCGGGCACGGGCAAAACAACTATATTGACTATGCGCATAGCCAATATCCTGAAGCGTACGGACACTCCGGCACATGGCATTCTTGCTATCACCTACACTTCTGCGGGTGTAAGAGCAATGCGCGAGAACCTGCGCACTATCATAGGCAGCCGAGCGGATGAAGTGGCAATACACACCTTCCATGATTTTGCTTCCGCGATGATCGCCGAATATCAGGATCATTTCTTGCATTTGAAAGACATGCGTCTCATTTCGGATGTTGAACAAGAATCGCTCGTGCGTACGATTCTTCTCGACCCGGCATTCGCAGCGCTGCGACCAGCCGGAAGACCGGATACCTTCGTGGAAGGCATCTTACGCGCCATTGATAACGCCAAGCGCGATGCGCTCACGCCAGATATGGTCGTTGCATACGCGAAAAGCGAAATCGAACGGATCGAACACGATGAAGTATCGCGTTCGACAAGGGGAGCGAGCAAAGGAAAGCTCAAGGCCGAGGCTCTTGAAGCGATCGGAAAATGCGAGCGGACCCTGCTCTTTGCCAAGGTCTATGCTGAATACGAAAAGCGAAAATCTGCAGAACACATGATGGATTTCAACGACCTTATCATGGAGTTCCTGCTCGCGCTCAAGCATGACGAGCTCTTCCTCCGGCTCATCCAGGAGCGCTTCCTCTATGTTCATGTCGACGAGCATCAGGATACAAACGACGCGCAGAATCTCATCATCGGCATGATCGCCGAATTCTTCGATGTGCCGAACATATTCATCGTCGGCGACGAGAAGCAGGCCATCTATCGTTTCCAGGGCGCATCAGTGGAAAATTTTATGCTCCTGCAGAAACGCTATCCCGCAATGCAGATCATATCCCTCGATACGAATTACCGATCGCATCAGGGGATTCTCGACACGAGCTTTTCCATGATTGAGCACAACTACGCCGAAGGAGAGCACACGGACCTGCGCATACCCCTAGCATCCGGCAAAAAAGAAGCAGCGGCCCCTATCGTGATCGCAATGGGAGAAAATACCGCTGCAGCGGATGCATATCTCGTAGAAGAATTGAAGCGCCTGAGAACAAGAGAGCCAGCTTCGACTATTGCTATCATCACCAGACGGA
Source organism: uncultured Candidatus Saccharibacteria bacterium (assembly GCA_964613715.1). GTDB lineage: Bacteria > Patescibacteriota > Minisyncoccia > Phycocordibacterales > GWA1-40-21 > Bog-1340. The sequence goes on from CAZTJK010000001.1 coordinate 43,311, forward strand.
ACCGCGAGCTCGAACGGGTATTGCGGCTTTTGGAATCGAACGGTATCCCAGTATCTTCGGAACGGAGCATCGATATTTTCAAGCATCCCCTTGGCGTAGTATTCTTCGACCTTATCGAATACCTTGCCGATCCTGCGCGCACCGATGCACTAGGAAAAACGATGGCGGCAGGGCTCTGGCATTTGACGCTTGCAGAAACGGCGGAACTCTCGCGCCTGCTGCGAAGCGGCAAAGACGCCAACCTGGAAACGCGGCTCTCGGGCCTATCGAATATCCTGAAGCAGAAAGCGGCTGATGATCCGCTCGGCTTTCTTATCACTGCCTGCCGGGAATCAGGCTTTGCGGATATTGCATCGCGCGATCCTGCATATGTGTATGTTTGGCGGGGCATCATGACGCTTGCAGAATCGCTCGTACGCGATCGCGGACTCAAAAGCCCGATTACGCTCATGGAGGCCCTCTTGGAATATCGGCGTTCGGCTGAATCAAAAATGATAAAAGTATCTGTCGGCGCGCCTGATTTTCCAATACGAGCCATGACGGCTCATGGCAGCAAAGGCCTCGAGTTCGACTATGTATTCCTCCCATACGCGACCGAGGAAGCGTGGGTGAGTAGGCCGCGCGGTGCTTATTTCGTATTGCCGAAAAAACAGGTCTCGCACGATGATATCCGCGATACTCGGCGCCTCTTTTATGTAGCGCTGACCCGCGCACGGACTGGCCTGACGATACTCACTGCGAGAGAGGAATCTGACGGATCAGCACTTACGCCCCTGCGATTCCTCGATGAGCTCGGCAGCAAGCATATATCTCATGCACGATTGCCGCGCCTTGAAACTGTGCTCCCGGCCTTGGAAATGCAAGATGCGAAAAAAAAATCAGCCAATGCCCTTACAGATCTTGCCAAGCATGTGCTTCTCTCATCAGGCCTGTCGCCGACTGCACTCAATCATTTTCTCGAAAGCCCGCTCGTGTTCCTCCAGGAAAGTATCCTGAAGCTCCCACAAGCTCCATCCGTATCCGCAGAAAAGGGTAGGGCTATGCATTTCGCCCTTGAATCTGCTTGGCGCCTTGCAGAAAAGACCCCTGCAACGCTCGCGGCGACCATTCAGGAGAAGACCGCGGAATATCTTGATGAATCATTCCTGCCATCACGCGAAAAAGAAATAGTGAGGCAAGAGCTTGCTGAAAATGCGGTGGCGGTAGCACACGCTTTGATAGGCCATTTCAATACTGCCGGCCTCGCACGCAGCGAATATATGCTTGAATCAATATTCGAAGGGTCATATGAAGGAATGCCGGTGCGGATCCCGATACGCGGAAAGCTCGATCTTATCATCGACAACGGCAATGTGATTTCAATCTTCGATTATAAGACGCGGCAGGGAATGTCAGTCGCTGAAATAAAAGGCGAGACAAAAAGCTCGAACGGCGACTATTTCCGGCAGCTTGTATTCTACGCACTCCTTGCCGGCAATGAGTCGCGGTGGAAGATGAAACGAAAGGAGGTATCCCTGGTATTTGTTTCGCCCGACACGAAAGGCCGCTGCCCGGTAATAACGCTCGATATCCGCGAAAAAGACATGGAAAAGCTCCGCGCTGAAATCCAGTCACTGATCGACTGCGTCTGGGGCGGTTCGCTGCCGGAATCCCTGTTCTAGCTATTGCAGTACTGTATCGAGTATTTTTGTAACAATGCTCGACGGCAATGCGCCCGATAAAGCTACTGCGGCATTATTGGAAGACAAGAATACGTTCGCACCGAGACCATTCGTCGCGATATAGGCTTTTAAGGAATCGGAGGTTGCTGACGAAAGGGGCGTCGTGAGAATCAAAAGACTGAATGGCGTTCCTTGTGCGCCGGCATTTTCCGCTTCGGCGATCTGGGACTGTATCTTATCTGCATATTTGCCGCTTGCAACACAGGTATTAAATGCAGTCACATCAAGACCGACGTCTTTTGCGATGACCGGTAGCTTTGCCGGGTCGAGCGTATTGTTCGATGTGGTCGTCGTGAAGACTTCATTGATATATTTCCAGAAAGCCTCATTGCCGCCAAGCTCTGCTGCGCATTCCGATGCTTCCGCTTCCTTTTCAGCGCGCGAGTGAAGACTTGCGATCGGGAACTGGCGATACACCCATGCCACCTTGCCATTCTTGCCATACGTATTCATGATCGAATTGAGCGTGCTTTGAAAAACCTTGCAGTACGGGCATTCGAGATCAGAAAATTCGACGATCGTGACTGGCGCATTCGGGTTGCCGAGGATATGCTCTTTCGGGCTGACTGCAGCAAAGGTGATGTCAGCGGTCTTCACATCCGATGCGCTGCCCTGGGCCGGCGTATGTGTCCTGCCGGAAAGGTAGATCGCTCCGGCGATGAAAAGCCCGGCAACGATGATGGCGCCTGGTATTGAGAGATTGCTTTTTGCTGCTGTTTGTCCTGTCGTCTGGTCCATGAGAATGCGTGATTATGCTGATAACTTCAGGCAATTGTATCATGGGGAAATGGAGTTGCAAAAAAGGCCTTTTTCAGGTAGTATAAGCGGTCTATGGAATTCGCAGTCATCAAAACGGGCGGCAAGCAGTATACGGTCTCCAAGGGCTCATCCATCAAGGTGGAAAAGCTTTCCGATACCGCAAAAGTCGGCGACAAGGTCACCTTTGACCAGGTGCTTCTCGTCGACGACGGCAAGAACGCCACTATCGGCACGCCGTATATCAAGGGTGCAAAAGTGGAGGCGAAAATCGAGGAAATTGGCCGCAACAAGAAAATCATGGTCATGCATTACAAGCAGAAGAGCCGCTATTTCAAGAAAAATGGCCACCGCCAGCCATTCTTCAAGGTAAAGATCGACTCGATCAAATAAATATCAAAAAGCCGCGCCCTTCGGGCGCGGCTTTTTCTATCCTCTATTCTTCAGCGCATTCTTGATCGTCTCCGGATCGGAATATTCAAGTTCTGTACCAGTTGAAAGGCCGCGGCCGAGCTCTGAAACTTTTATGGAATGCTTTACAAGCAGGGGAGTAAGCGCATTCTTCAGAAGTTCCGCGGTATATTCGCCTTCAGCATTCGCATCAAGACCGAGAATGATCTCGGTCAATCCCGCGTCCGCGATTTTACCAGCAAAGGCCAGGAATTCCTTGAGCCTGATCCTTTGCTCTGGATTCTTATCGAGAATCGGCACGAGGCCGCCGAGCACAAAGTATCGTCCGTTCATCACATGGCTTTTCTCAATATTGTCGAGATCGATATCGCGTCCGACTACCATGAGCGTACTGGTATCACGCGTACCATCTGCGCAGATAGTGCAGAGATTCTTCATGCCGCTGCTTTTGACGAAATATCTTCGGCATTCACCGCATGATGTAATGTCGGATTTCAGCTCGCTGATTTCCTTCTTGAGCTCCTCGATATAGCTTGGGCTCTTGGTGATCAGGAAATACACGAAGCGGCGCGCCTGCTTCGGGCCGATACCGGGAAATTCTGAGAATATCTTGATGAGTTTGTCGATCGAGTTCATAGCTAGAATGCGCCGCTTGATTTGCCATAATCGCCATAATCGGCCTTGTCGAGTGTGGTGAAAGATGATTTGTCCTGGTCGAAATAAAGCTCGATCTTTCCAGTCGGGCCATTCCTATGCTTTTCGATGAGGATCTCCGCTATCTGCTTCTTGCCACCGCCATCGTCATTCTGCTCACGATGGATGAACATGACCACGTCTGCATCCTGCTCGATAGAGCCGGAGTCGCGCAGGTCTGAGAGGCGCGGACGGCCACCGCGTGACTCCACGGCACGCGAGAGCTGCGAAAGCGCGATGACCGGAATATCGAATTCCTTTGCAAGCTGCTTGAGCGAATGCGAGATTTCGGTGATCTGCTGTACGACATTGTCACCGCCCTTGGTCTGCACCGGCGCCATGAGCTGGAGATAGTCCACGATGATGAGGCCGAGATTTTTCTCATGCTTGAGGCGGCGCACGACGGAGCGCATCTTCAATATATTATTCGCAGCCTGATCATCGATAAAGAGCGGCGCTTTGGAAAGGGGATCCAGGGCCTCGGTGATGCGGCTGAATTCCTCCTCAAGATTGAGCTTGCCGGTGCGTAATTTCCACGCATCGACGCGGCTTTCTGCGGCAAGCATACGATCCACAAGCTGCTGGGTCGACATTTCAAGCGAGAAAATCATTGTCGGGATATTGTGGCGGATCGCGGCATTGCGCGCTATATCGAGCGCAAGTGATGTCTTACCCATTGAAGGACGCGCGGCAAGGATGACCAGATCGCTATTTTGCAAGCCCGAAAGCTTGAAATCAAGGTCCTTGAATCCGGTCGGCACGCCGCGGATTTCGTCTTTTGAATTATGTAAGCGATCGAGGCGCTCCATGGCGGTCGGAATGACCTGCTTCATTTCCACGTATTTGCCGGAAAGGGTTTTCGACGTCACGTCATAGAGCTTCTTCTCAGCGCGATCGAGGAGCTCTTCGAGCATTGCTTCTTCCTCATAGCCGAGGTTGCCGATATGCTCTGCTGCTTCGATAAGCTTGCGCATGACATATTTCTTTTGCACGATCGTCGCATAATGCTCGGCATTCGACGAAGAGGGGACGGAGTTGACGATTTCCGTCAGATAGCTGAGGCCGCCAATACGATCAAGATCGCCAGATTCCTTGAGTTTCGAGGAAAGGGTCAGGAGGTCGATCGGTTCCTGGCGTTGGTAAAGAGCCATCATCGCTCGGAAAATCGTGCGATGCTTCTCACTGTAAAACGCCTCTGGCACGAGCATGTCCATGATTTCCGGCAATGCCTCCGGACGCACCATGATAGAGCCGAGTAGGGCGATTTCGGAATCGATATTCTGCGGCGGGATCCTGATTTGTATTTTCCGTGCTTCTGTCGCCATAGTTTTGATATTTCCATTCTAACAGCGCCATTTTCAGCCCGCAACGCGAAAGTTCCGCATAAGGTGTGGGGAATGTGTGGAAATCAAAAAGCCCATCTTTCGATGGGCTTTATCTGGATTATGTATGGAGCTTTTGGCCCCAACGATGCGTGCGCGTCGCGCCAGCAATGCGCAACAGCTCCTTATTGATGCTGCTTTTCTTTTTCTTCCGCCTGCGATGCTTCCGTTTTCGCATGCCGTGCTCCTTTGCACAAAAATATCCTCTAGAAAAAGAATAGGGAAAAACACAGCAAAAGTCAAAGCTTTCGTACCTCTTGCCCTTCTGTAGTATCTTTCACTTCAAAACCAAGTGATTGTATTTTATCTCGCAATTCGTCTGATTTTTTCCATTCTTTTGCAACACGTGCTGTCTTACGCTCATTGAGAAGCTTTTGCACGTCAGCCGGGATGTGGATTGGCATCTGCTTTTTTATTGTGCCTAACTCAAGGCCAAGCACGAGATCAAAGTTCAACGCAGTAGCACGCTTATCAGCAGCCGACAGATTCGATTTCAGCATTTCATTCAGAATACCCATCGCTTGCGGCATATTCAAATCATCGTTGATCGCTGCAAAAAACTTCTCCTTCCATTCAGCATTTACATGACCGTTTGCGCTTCCAAGATGGGTGATTTTTTCATAAAGATTTTCTAAACCATGTTTCGCAGCGGTCAAAATCTCCTCATTCCATTCCATCTGCTTACGATAATGAACCGAGAGCGCAGCAAAGCGGTAGGCGAGCGGGCTGATCCCTTTTTTCACAAATTCGCTCTCAACCGTGATGAAATCTCCTGCGCTTTTCGCCATCTTGCCGCCATCCTTCACGTTCAGGAATTCGCCGTGGATCCAGAAATTCACCCATGGCTTTGTGCCGGTCGCTGCTTCCGTCTGGGCGATTTCGTTCGTATGGTGCACATTCACATGGTCAACGCCGCCGCAGTGCAGGTCGAAATGCTCGCCGAGATACTTGAGCGCCATCGCCGAGCATTCGATATGCCAGCCGGGAAAGCCGATGCCCCACGGGCTTTGCCACTCCATTTGCCGCTTTGCGCCAACGGCCGAGAATTTCCAGAGTGCGAAATCAGTGTGATTTTTCTTCTCATTATTCGCTTCCACGCGGGCGCCTTCTTTCAAGCTTTCGAGCTTCTGGCCGGAAAATTTTGCATAATCCGGGAATTTCGCCGTATCAAAATAGATGCCGTCTGATGTACGGTAGGTAAAGCCTTTCTTTTCGAGCTCTTCGATAAGGGCAATCTGCTCGTCGATGGTATCCGTTGCCTTGCAGACGATAGTCGGCCGCTCGATGTTCAAAAGCTCCTCATCCTTGAAAAAGGCCTTCGTATAAAAATCCGCGATCTGCCAGGCAGTCTTGCCCTCTTTTTTCGCTTCCATCTCCACCTTGTCCTCACCCATGTCACGATCATTCGTCATGTGGCCGACATCAGTGATATTCATCACATGGCGGACCTTGTAGCCATTGTATTCAAGCGTGCGGCGCAAGAGATCCTCGAATATATACGTGCGCATATTGCCAAGATGCGGATAGTTGTACACGGTCGGCCCACAGGTGTACATACCTGCCTTGCCAGGCTTTATCGGCACGAACAGCTCCTTTTTCCGCGATCGAGTATTATAGAGGAAGAGGGGAGCGGCGGGGCTCTTTCCAAATAGCGATAGAAGGGAAGAGAGCATGGCAAACTTATCTTATCGTTTTCGTTTCTGCCCGAGGCGACGCTCGGCGCTCTGTCCGCTTGTCGAGCTGGTCGAGAATCTTCAGGATCTTTTCATTCTGATTTTCCAGATGAATCAAAATGGTGTCAATTTCCTTCTCGGCAATGAGATTCAGCTCGAAATCCGCCTGAGCCCGGGTCTCGGAATGCTCGCCCTGCAGATTCTGCCCGATCATCACGATCGGCATGAGAAAAAGCTGCATCATGTTCGAAATGAAAAGCCAGAGGACGAATGCCGGGAACGGATCGAAACGCAAACCTGCAGGCATCACCACATTCCAGCCGAGCCAGAATACCGTCCAAATGACGAGGAGATAGAAGAATCCCATCGTGCCGACTTTCTCAGTGATCCACGCAGCGATCTTTTCAGTTTTCGTCAAATGCTCCTTTTGAAGGATGTACATGTTGCGCACCGACGGGCGCATGCGCCTCAATTCGTCGCGCGATAACGGTTCTTCTGGCTTCATATGGTCCGATTTTATCATACGCGCCTCGACAATAAAAGCCGCTTTTGAGATAATAGGCGGACAAACCATGAAAGAGCATATCCATCGGCATAAGGCAGCGGGCATTATCGGCATCATCGTACTTGCGGCATTCTTCGGCGGTCTGTATCTTGGCAAGACAGTCCGGGCAGATTCGTCAGGAGAGCCGCTTGGCCTGCAAAGCTCATCCCAGGCGCTTTCAGTTGCCTCATCGAGTATCAATCTCGATCCGTTTTGGGCTGTCTGGAAAATTCTCGATTCGCGCTTCGTCATGACCCATAAGAATCAGAAGGCGGTCACCAATCAGGATAAAATATGGGGTGCCATCGAAGGCCTCACCGCCGCATACGGAGATCCATATACCGTATTCATGCCGCCAGCAGAAAGCACTGATTTCAAGACCAATATCAGCGGCGATTTCGAAGGCGTCGGCATGGAGCTTGCTATCAAGGATAATGCCATCGTCGTGGTCGCGCCGCTCAAAAATACGCCGGCATATAATGCAGGCATCAAGACAGGCGACATGCTGCTCTCTATCGACGGCAAAACTGCCGCTGGCATGTCCGTCGACAGCGCTGTGGGGCTCATCCGCGGCAAGGCAGGCACGGTTGTTGATCTCAAGTTCCTGCGCAACAACGTATCTGATCCGCTCGAGTTCAAAGTAACCCGCAGCGTCATTAATATCCCGACGCTCGAAACGAGCACAAAAGGCGATGTATTCATCATGCGCTTGTACAACTTCTATGCGCCGTCGGCTGATCAGTTCCGCATGGGCCTGCGCGAATTCGCCGAGTCAAACAAGCATAAGCTCATTCTCGACCTGCGCGGCAACCCAGGCGGCTATCTCGATGCGGCCGTCGACATGGCAAGCTGGTTTTTGCCGATGGGGGAGGTCGTCGTGCGCGAGAATTTCGGTCCCAATGTCGATGAAGATGTACATCGCAGCAAGGGGTATGACGTATTCAATAAAAGCTTGCATATGATGATTTTAGTCAATCAAGGATCTGCTTCTGCTGCAGAGATCCTCTCCGGCGCGCTCCAGGAGCATGGTATTGCAAAGCTTGTCGGCACGCGGACATTCGGCAAAGGATCCGTCCAAGAGCTCTTACCGATTACTTCAGACACCTCGCTTAAGATCACGATCGCGCGCTGGCTGACCCCAAATGGAATCTCCATTTCAGAAAACGGTCTGACGCCGGATTACAATGTCGAGATCACCGATGCTGATTTCAAGGCCGGCAAGGACCCGCAGCTCGATAAGGCGATGCAATTGCTCGATCAACAGCCCTAACCAAACACAATTATGAAAATCATTCTTCTCAAGGACGCAAAGAAAATCGGCAGGAAATATGAGATCAAGGATGTCGCAGACGGCTATGCGATCAATTCGCTCATTCCGCAGGGTATCGCTGTGCCGGCAACCGCAAGCTATGTGAAGCTGATCGAGGCAAAGAAAAAGCAGGACCTCATCATGCAGGAAGAATTCAAGAAAGCATTCGAATTCGGCGTAAGCAAGCTCAAAGGTGGTAAGCTGCATGTCAGTGGCAAAGCAAGCGAAAAAGGGCATCTCTTCGCGAGCATCACCAAGGATCGGATCATTGAGGAATTCAAGAAAGAAACCGGGATCGTGCTCGACTCGGAACATTTCGAGCTTGAGAAGCCGATCAAGGAAGTTGGGGAGCATGTAGTGCCCGTTTCGATCACCGGAACGAAATACAAACTCATTATTTTCGTACAGCCGGAAGGGAAATAAAAAAATCCCCCGATCGGGGGATTTTTTTATTTGATGTTGACGATATTGCGTCGAGTCATCGTCGAATCGAAATTATTCTTTCGCTTCGTTCTGAATTCGACGATACCATCCTTGAGAGCAAAGAGAGTGTGATCCTTTCCTTTGCCGACGCCCGCGCCTGCGAGCGTATCAGTGCCTTTTTGGCGGAGGATGATCTGGCCTGTGCGGATAGCCTGACCATCGTTCACCTTCACGCCAAGGTATCGCGGATTCGAATCTCGGCCGTTTTTAGATGAGCCTGCTGCCTTTTTATGTGCCATGGGATTGGGTTATTACGTGCTATAATCAGCCGAATGAGTATAAAAGATTTTGGCCGAAAAATCAAGCCTCTGATAGGCAAGCTCACTGCTCGGATACGAAACCTCAAAGCTACCCCCGATATCCAGGATGATATCTCGATCGTTGTCCTCATCATCCTTGTGGGCCTGTCCTCCTTCGGCCTTGGCAGGCTTTCCAGCCTGGAAAAAGAGCAGCCGCCGATCGTCGTGGAAAAAACCGCCACAGCAGCTCTGGCAGGGGATACTACCCCAATGATAACCCGAGTAGGGGGAGCTCCGAACCAAAAAGGCCTCGTATTCGCTTCAAAATCAGGCACAAAATACTACTATCCCTGGTGTTCGGGGGCTGCCCGGGTCAAGGAAGAGAATAGGAAATGGTTCCCGAGCGTAGCACTCGCCAAAGCAGCAGGCCTGACCCCAGCAGCCAATTGTCCTGGGCTAGAATAAGTATTATCAAATTTTCTATCTTATGGCTCTATAGAGCCATATTATTCGTATCAGGACCTGCTAGACTATTGACATAAATAATTTACTATGCTATCATAGTATCAAATCCGTTTCGACGGGTTTTTATTATGATAGAAATCATCACCACATCAATCTTCGTTTTTTCATCGATTTACAGCGCTCCGGTAACGGACGGGACTGATACTACGCCAATTGTGCCTCAGGTCCTTGCACCAAAGGCAGCAACGACCACTGCAGACATTCCGACAAACAAGGGAATTGAGGAGCAGGTTCGCAATTACTTCAAGGATGAACCGATCCTTGCGGACATTGCCCGCTGCGAATCAACCTTCCGTCAGTATGATGAGAATGGCAATATTCTTCGTGGCACAGTCAACAAGGGCGATATCGGCGTCATGCAGATCAACAAGTATTATCATGCCGATAAGGCGAAAAGCCTCGGCTATGACCTTGAGACGGTCGAAGGCAATATGGCCTATGCTCGATACCTCTACAACAAGGAAGGCGGCCAGCCATGGATCTCGTCATCGAAATGCTGGAGCAAGAGTACTGCTTCGTCAAATCAAGTAGCGATGAAGTAACAAAAGCCCGCACAAGCGGGCTTTTGTTTTGTGTAAAGACATGAGGGAATAGTGGTGTTTGAAATAGTATATATGTCGCACAATATATCTTTGCGACACTATATACTAGAGGATTCTAGCCATTCTTGAAAGACAAGACTTTCCTTGTCATGGCAAGCTTTTGGTATAATTATGCTATGAAAAAGGTCAAAGTCACGCGCAGCGCAGTCAGCGGAAAATTCGTCACAAACAAATACGCGAAGCGCAAACCGAAAGTTACCGTCCGCGAGACGGTGCGCAAAAGAAAATAACCGCTGAATTCTCCCCCTCCTATAGATACCGAACTTTAGTTGCTCGGTATATTGTTCACGCCCGCCTGAAAGAGGCTAACGGCCAAATGCCAAAGATAAATGATCGGCGCGGAGATCCATGACCAGATCGTCAAAAGAATGTTCCAAAGCCACTGAAGGTTTGTCTGCACGGTACCGGAGCTGATGATGTTATTAATATTGAAGCCGAAATAACCGAGCACGATGAGAATGATAATGATAATCAATATTTCCTTGATGAATCCTTTTTGATAGTTTGATCGCATATGTTTTTAATTAATCTTGTTGCAAGTATACCATAAACTACAAATATTGCAGTGGGTCAAGATAGGCCTGAAGATCGGCAACCGGTACCGTATAGGTGCCATTGCAGACCCGGCTCTTCAGGCTCAGGATGCGGGTTCCTTGGCTGACATAGACGCCGAAATGAAGGTGTGGGCCGGTCGTAAAGCCCGTCAGGCCGGTATAGCCGATGATATCCCCTGTTGATACCGTGTCCCCTGCCCGCACCTTTATCAGGGAAAGGTGGGCATAAATAGTAGAAAGGCCGTTTCCATGCTGAATGAAAATCCAACGGCCGAATGATGCGCCCGGGCATACGGTATCAGTATCGCCAGTGCCAAGGATGGTACCGGAAAGCGCAGCTTTCACGGGCGTGCCGATCGGCGCCCCAAAATCGACACCATTATGACCCTTGCCATTGTAGGCATTCGTCGTTTTCGAGAAATCAGTCACACCGAATTTCTGGGTGATCTTGATCACGTCAAGCGGCCAGTGCAGGATGCCGGCATGATATGCCGGATAGCTATTCGGATCGATGGCAAACTTGAGCTGCGACTGGAAATCCACGAGCTCATTGTCGAGCGCGAGGCTAAGGGCTTTTTTCTGCGCGAGGATTTTCTCGTAATTGGACTGCTTGTTCTTGGTATCGGCGAGCAATTTCTGCTTTTCTTTCTTCGACAGTTCGAGGACTGTTTTCTGGTCCTCGAGGCTTGCCTTGAGAGACATGAGCTCCTTGCGCTTTGCTTCAGTCGCTTTTTTATTGGTCTCGAGACGTGTCTTGGTATCTTTCGTTTCTTCGGTCTTCTGGCGGATTTGATTTTCGACCTGGGAGATGGTTTCGATCTGATTCCAAAAATCGGAAATGCTGCGATATTTGAGCAGGTTCTCGACGAGGCTCACGGTATCGGTGCGATTGAGTTCGGCGATAAGCCCGGCAAGCGCTCGGTCATTTGCATCGATGAGCGCGATATTCTGATCGATCTGATTGGAAAGATCCTCGATCTGAAGTTCTGCCGCTTGGATCTTATTTTCAGTCAATTTGATATTCAGGGTATTTTTTTGAATAGTCACATCAAGCACTTTGAGCGCCACAGAAAGGCTGGTGGCCTGGCTCGAGACATCGGCAATCTGCGCCTCATAGCTTGCGATTTCCTTTTCAAGCGCCTCCTTTTGGGCGGTCGTGTCAGCTATTTTTGCCTGCAGATCATCGATAGTCGATGCAATGGCGGTCGGGATATTTGCAAGCAGGAGGAAACCGGCAACGATACTGACCGATTTAGAGTACATGAATGGCTCCTGTTATTCTCGCAAGCGATTCCTCTTTGCCGAATATGGAAAGCAGGGTGAATGGATCCGGTGACTTTTCCTTTCCGGAAAGGGCTACGCGCAGCGGCCAGAGCACATTTCCCTTTCCTTTCTCTTCGGCAAGCGGCATGAGCAAGCCTTTCAGCGATTCAGGATTAAAATCAGTCAGGGTTGAAAGCATGTCGGATATAGCACGAAGATTCGCCTGTGCCTCTGCTTTGGTGCCTCCTTTTTTCCATACGAGCATTTCCGGAGCAAGAGTTGGCCGGAGAGCGAAATAATCAAGCTCACCGAGTGCAAGCATGCTATCGATGTCGGACCAGACCTGGATGCGATCAAGGACGATCGGCGCCAGCTTTTCGAGCATTCCCCTATCGGAAATCTTGGATGCGATTCTCTTCCCTATCTCATGCTGGACCGTTTTGGGCGGAAGACGCTTCATGTATTCCTTGTTATACCAGAGCAGCTTCTCTTTATTGAAAATGGCGCCGGCTTTCTGCACTTTCATAATATCGAACCGATCGATGATCTCCGCTATAGAAAAAATTTCCTCGGTGCCGCCGGGATTCCAGCCAAGGAATGCGAGATAATTGACCATAGCTTCTGGCAAGTAGCCGTGTTCCCGATAATATTTAAGGGATACGAGCTCGCCTTCCTTGCGCTTGGATAGCTTAGACCGGTCGGCGTTCAAGATAAATGGCATATGGGCATAGACCGGCCGCGGCGCACCGATTGCTTCCTGGATGAGGATCTGCCGCGGCGTATTGTAAATGCCGTCTTCGCCGCGAATGATATGATTGACCCCCATTTCGAAATCGTCGATAACGACGGCAAGATGATAGATCGGCTCGTCGAGGGATTTTGCAATCACGAAATCACCGAGCTCTGCGGTATCAACCGTTACTTCGCCGCGGATCATATCTGTAAAGGTGACTTTTTTGCCTGGGTTTTTCAGACGAATAACCTCGCTGCGCTGGCCTTCTTCCTTCGCTTCCTCTTTCGAGATATAGGCTTTGCCGCTTGCGATAAGCTCTTCAAGATATTTCCGGTATGTGGCCGCATGTTCGGACTGCTTGTAGACATGGGCAAAATCAAGCTTAAGACCAAGCCACTCTAAGCCTTCGACGATATCATCGGCATATTCTTGTTTTGAGCGCTCGCGATCAGTATCTTCAAGACGAAAGAGAAGCTTGCCGCCATTCTTCTTCACGAAAAAATAATTAAAAAGTGCGGTGCGGGCATTACCGATATGAAACCATCCCGTCGGCGACGGCGGAAAACGCGCAATGATGCTGTTGGTATTATTGCTCATGTTCGAGGCCAAGATGCAGGATCTCCTTCGCGATGACACGCGCAGCATCCGGCTTTACAAAGCGCTTAGCGCCATCGGACATTTTTGCGGCAATATTCGGATTATCGGTGATCCTTGTAATCTCGGAGAGAAGAATGTTCGGCGAAAGATTTGATTCTTCAATAACGATTGCCGCGCCGGATTCGGCATACGCATAGGCATTCTGCCGTTGGTGGTCGCCATTCGTATCCGTAATCGGCACAATAATGCTCGGGATACCCCAGTATGCAATCTCAAATATGGTAGAACCGGCGCGGGAAATGACGAGATCCGCGGCGCCTGCAGCCATGCTCATATTGAGGCTGTCGAGATAGTCAAATGGGCGGTAGCGGAAGCGGTGCACATTGTCGCCAAGGACGATATTGGCAGCACCGATAGCTTCTGCCATATTGTTTTTTCCGATCTGGTGAATGACATAATATTTTTCGACAAGCTGCGGCAAGATGCTCTGGAGCGTTTCGTTCAAGAGCTTTGCACCAAGTGATCCTCCGAGAATGAGCAGTACGGGCAATGATTCAGTCAGATTCAGGAATTGACGCGCGGCGTCTTTCCGCTGCGGCATGGCAATATCAGCTCGGACAGGATTGCCAGTCACGGCGACTTTCTTGGCATCGAAAAAGCGCGCCGCATTCGGATACGATACGGCAATGCGTTTGGCGAACTTCCCTGCCCATACATTCGTGCGTCCCGGCGCGGAATCAGATTCATGGATGAATACAGGAATTTTCAAAAACCGTGCCGCAAAAAGAACCGGGAAACTAGTATACGCCCCTTTGCTGAACACCACATCAGGATAGATGCGGAACAATCTCACGAAAGCGACGAGGATGCCTGAAATGGTCTTGAATATGTCGAAAATATTGAGAAGCGAAAAATAGCGGCGCGCTTTCCCGGCAGGTATCCCGATGAACTGTATATTGTTCTCGAGCAGCATCGCGGCATCATGGGGCGCATCTGACATATAGAAAAGCTCGACCGGAAGCAGCTTTTCCTCTTTGACTATCTTATTGATTTCTTCCGCGACCGCGATAAGGGGGTAAAAATGACCGCCGGAGCCGCCGCCCGTTAAAAGTATTTTCATTGCTTGGTGAATCGTGAAATATTCAGGATAATGCCGATTTCAACGAGCGTCATGAGCATTGCCGTGCCTCCTTGGCTGAAAAAAGCCAGCGGAATGCCGGAAAAAGGCACGACGCCGAGCGTTGAACCGATATTAATAAAGGACTGTACGCTGATAATTATAACAATTCCAACGACGAAAAGTCCACTGAATGCGTCGGGCGCGCGGACAGCGATCCGAAAGCCGCGGAAAATGAAGAATAGGAAGAGGATAATCACGCCGGCAGCGCCGACAAAGCCGAGCTCCTCGCCGAGCACTGCAAAAATAGAATCGCTGACCGATTCGGGAAGGAATTTGTATTTCTGTATACTTTGTCCGAGCCCGCGGCCGAAAAATCCTCCCGAGCCGATGGCGATGAGCGATTGCTGGACCTGGTAGCCGGATGTCAGGGCATTATCCGCCGGATTGAAAAAGGTATGAATGCGCGACATCACGTATGGTCGCGCAAGCGCAATGACCGCAATGCCGATGATGCCGACAAGCCCCAAAAAAAATACGTGGCGGAACTGTCCGCCGGCGACAAGAAGCATGCCGACGCCCGCGGTACACAGAATGAGGAATGAGTCAGTATCAGGCTGGGCGAGCAGGAGAATACCCATGACCCCGAGCATGAGCGTCAGCGGCGCCAAGCCGTGCCGGAGCGTCGCGGCTTTCTCTTTGACATAAGAAAGCCACGCAGCAAAATAAGCGACGAATGCGATATTCAGGAGCGCGACCGGCTGAAATGAAAGACCGAAGAGCATGATCCAGCGCCGGGCACCGTTTATCTTGGCGCCGATTCCTGGTAGAAAGACAGCGCACATGAGAAGAAGCGACGCAAGAAACAGGAAAAATGCGTATTTCTTGAAGAACACATAGCGGACTTTCGAAAGGAAAAAACAGGCCAGCAAGCCGAGCAGAATCCCGAAAAATGCCTGCTTGAAAGCGATCGACCCGAATGCAGCGCTCGATGATGTGGCAAGGATACCGAGCGATGCCGACACGAATACGGTAAAGCCGATAATGACAAGAGCAATGGTCAGCGAGAGAAATACTTTGTCGACGCCCCGCTCCTTGCTCATAGCTAGAATTTAATGAGTGCGAGAATAATGCCGAAAATCGCGCACACAAGGCTCACGATCCAATAGCGCATGGTTACCTTGTATGCCGGCCAGCCAATCGCCTCGAAATGGTGGTGGATCGGAGCGATGAGGAATATTTTTTTCTTCCGGAATTTTTTCGATACTGATTGCACAATAACCGATGCGGTGGTGACGAGAAGCGGCAACGCGATAATCGGCAAGACGGTAATCCCCCGCCCTTTGCCAAGCGCATCAGTCATGAATGCGACGACGGAAATAGTAAGCGTGATGGCCATACTGCCGGTTTCCGACATATAAAAGCGAGCCGGCGGAATATTGAACCAGAGAAACGCAAGGAGAGAGCCGATGACCACCGTACAGAATGCAGCAAGATTTATTTGGTTCTGGAAAAATGCGATGACGGCATATGCGCCGAAAATCGCGGAGAAAACGCCGGCAGACAAGCCATCAATGCCGTCGATGATACCGCCGGAATAAATAAGCAAGGTTACCAATATGAAAATCGGTATGAACCACATGCCTGCATCAAGCGTCCCAAGAAACGGAATGCTTACCGTATGGACCTCAAGCTTGAAATAAAACCAAAGTGCGATCGCACAGGATATGAATGCCACGAGCAAAAGCCTTTTCTTGAGCGATAAGCCTCCCGCATGATGATCCCCTGCTCCACGAATCTCCAAGAGATCATCTGCCAGGCCCACGCATGCGCCAAATAAGAGAACAAAGAGTGGAATCCATGTTTGCCCACGAGAGAGGAAATCAAGCTTGGTGAATGACCCGCCGGCTATATGTCCGAGTATCCAAAATAAGAGTATCGTGACAGACGCAGAAACCCAGATAACAATACCGCCAAGCCGCGGCGTCGATACTTCCCGCTCGGCATGCAGGCTGTTGAATATCGGGGTCGCAGAACCATCGAGCGCTGCCGATTTCACCTTCTTTTTCCACATTTTATGGCGATACAGATAGCCGGCAAGCACGGGGGTGAATGCCATTCCGACGAGAAATGCGATGATCGACGGCAGTATGACCTTGATGAGATTAATATCCATTCCAAGCATTATAGGGCTTTTCAGGGCAAAAAACTAGCGCAGCGGGGTCGTGGTCGAGAGCTTCTTGAGTGATTCAGTGATCAGCAGGTCGACGTCTGAAAAACGTCCGTTTTCAGTCGATCCGAGCACGGCAATGACGACCGGATGTGCAAAGCCTGCATCATAGGCGATGACGAGATTGCCGCCGGCAAGGTCCGTAAAACCGGTTTTCGATGCGATCAGGTTTGGAATCCTGGCGATCAGCTTATCGGTATTGACCGCAATATGCTTGATGCCGCTTTCCGAGATGAATAGTGCTGCAGGTTCCGCCGTCCGCAGGACGATATCAGGATGGGCGATAAGAATATGCGCAAGCAGAAGGGCCGCATCATGTGCGGAGCTGTATGCACCGCTTACAAAAGTATCTATATCAAGCCCTGTTTCATTCACGAAAAACGTATCAGTGAGGCCGAGCTGTTTCGCCTCCGCATTCATGAGCGCGATCGTGCTTGTGGCATAGACAGCGTTCAGTGTGCGAGCGATCGCATGCATGCCGTCATTCGACGAACTGATAAGACTGAAATTCAAGAGATCAGGCAGCTTCCATGTTTCCCCAAGAAGCAGCTTGCTGTCCCCTTCTTGTGCTAGATCTTCCCGAGTAATAGAAATGATTGTGGTGCTGGCTAACCGGTCGGATGCGACAAGCGCAGTCATAAGCTTGGTCACGGAAGCAAGCGGCAGCTGCCGATCTGCGGATCTAGCAAAAAGTGCCTGGTGGTCGGCGATATCGTATACATATAAAGACTTCGCTTGAATATGCTCGAGTATAGTCGGGTTCACACCGGTATCAAGCGCAGGAATCCGAGCAGGCTCTTCATTGATGCGCAGCAAGAAAAAAACGCATGCGCCGATCAATACATAGAACGCGATGCGTATATGCGAACGCTTCAGGACTATCGTCATGGATTTACGCAGCAGCCGTTTCAGCCTCTTCGGTCGGCTGAGCCTCAGCGACTCTCGCTACGGCAGTCTTGTAGGATTCGATTTCCGCACGCGCTTCAGCAAATTGCGGCATCTCTTCGATCTTCGTCACGCCCATATACGAAAGCAGCTTGAAGGTCGGCTTGTAGAGGAAGCTGCGCTGATCTTTCGGATTCGGTACTTTCTCGATCAGGCCGCGGATGGCGAGATTACGTAAAATGAAATTGGACTGCACGCCACGGATATAGTCGATCTCCGCACGCGAGATCGGGCCCTGGTAAATGATGATGGAAAGCGTCTCAAGGCCTGCCTTACCGAGATCGCGCACGAGCTCTTCTTTCGTCAGCTTCTCGATAAGCTCGGATGTTTCTTTCGATGTGCTCAAAGCCACCTCGTCGTCTTTCGTGATGAGCGCGACGCCTCGGCCTGCGAGGCTTGCTTCGAGCGTGGAAAGCGCTGCGGAAATCTCCTCTTCGCTTGTGCCGAACATCTGCGCGAGCTTCTTTTTCGCCACCGGCTCACCTTTCCAGAAAAGGACCGCTTCTATCTGTTGTTCAAGATTTTTCTGCATATGATTATGAATAGCTCGGCACGCCCACGGATTTCGTTTCCATGTGTATGTCAGCAAATTTCTCTTCCTGATTGACCTCTATTATACCCTGCTTTACGAGCTCGAGCATGGCCAAAAATGAGACAATGATATTCACCTTTTCAGCCTTGCCCATGCCGGCGAAATCCTTGAAGCTCATCTTCATCGAGCTTTTGACCCGCTCCGTGAGGTGAGTAATCATCTCTTCGAGCGAAATCGTTTTTGCAACCTTTACCTTCGGCTTCAGATCAAGCTTCGGCAAGTTTTGAATGACCGTAAAGATGGCGCTCGCGATGTTTTCCTTCGTCATCGAGGCGTCCGGCGAGAATACCGGCTCGGCTTTGCGGGCATTCGGGAAAAAGAGGATGCGCGCGCCGAAAGCACTTTTCACGCCAAGGGATAGCTCTTTGATCTTCTTATAGATCTTCAGCTTGAGCTCAAGATCATAGATATCGCTCTTCTCTTCCTCAGAAAGATCGAGTGTCGGCAAGAGGGACTTGGACTTGATAAGCAAGAGTGTCGCCGCGATGACGAGGAATTCCGAAGTATCCTTGATCGAATATGCTTCCCTATTTTGAATATGGGAAATAAAATCATCCGTCACCTTCGCAAGCGAGATATCATTGATCAGAAGCTTGCGCTTCTCGATAAGCGAGAGTAGCAAGTCGAGCGGCCCTTGGAATACTTCAGTTTTGATTTGAAATTGATTATCGGTCATTGCGGAGTTTGCCATAATAATACTCGTCGATCATTTTACCATCTTTAAAGTAAGCTTTACGGAAAAGACCTTCCTGTGTAAAGCCATTCTTTTCTAATATCCGCTTTGAAGCTGTATTCCGAAGAAATACATGGGCAATCAGTTTTTCAGCCTTATGGACCTTAAATAAATAACGTGTAAAAAGCTTCACTGCTTCTGTCGTAATTCCTTTATTCCAAAATCTTTCACCGAGAAAATAACCGAATGTTACTTGGCGATGATCCCCTATTCTTGCTCCCATATTCCCGACAGCGAGACCATTGACATCGATAACAAATTTGATAGGAAATTTTTCTTTTTTATTTTCACGCAAACGTTCAGTAACAAATCTTTTTCCATCTTTCAATGTATACGGATAATGCCAATGATTTCCAAGATTCTTTATAACCTTTTTGTTATTTACATTTTTAGTCAAGGAAACTTCATCCCCTTTCCGGTATGGGCGTAAAATAAATCCTGTTCCTTTGAGGATGATCTCCTTTTTCATTGCTCGATAAGCATTTTCGCTATCCTTTCCAGTTCCCCATCGAGAGCCGGCCGGGCATCGAGTGGATTGAGCTCCGCGCCATGGTTGATCGGCACGAGATGCACATGCACATGCGCGACGCCGAACCCTTCGACCGCCATTCCCACGCGCTTCGGTGCAAGCTTCGCCTTGAGCTTCTTCGCGATCGCTTTCGATTTCAAAAGGAGCGTCTCGTATTCGCCATCAGACAGGTCGAAAATATAATCCGTATGCTTCTTCGGGATGACGAGCGTGTGGCCCGGCTTTATCGGCTGATTGTCGAGGAAGGCGAAATGCGTCTCGTTCTCCCAGATCTTTGCGCTCGGCACTTGCCCGCTCGATATCTTGCAAAAGATGCAGTCCGGCATGTTATTTCTTCTTTTTGATTTCGATCTGCAGATCGCGCAGCTGCTCGGCAGATACCGGGCCCGGCGCGCCGATCATCAGATCCTTGCCCTCGCCCGTCTTGGCGAAGGCGATCACCTCGCGGATATTCGGCTCATTCTCGAGGATCATGATGAGCCTGTCGAGGCCCCAAGCGATGCCGCCGTGCGGCGGGGTGCCCGTCGCGAGCGCTTTGAGCATATGGCCGTACTGCGCCTCGATTTTCTCTTCCGAGAAGCCCATAATCTCGAGCGTCTTGCGAAGCGCCTCCGGCCGGTGATTGCGAACGCTGCCGCCGCCGATCTCGTTGCCGTTGAGCGTCAGGTCGTACTGCGCAGCCATGATGCCCTCGATATTCTTCTTGGCCATGAGGTCATCGAATGATTCGGGCTTCGTGCCAGAAAATGGATTATGCGTGAAGGTCCACTTGCCATCGTCTCCTTTCTCGAACATCGGAAAATCGACGACCCAGGCGAATGCGAGCAGATTCTCATCATCCTTGTCTGTGCGGATATCCGGCTTGTCAGAGCCATACTTCGCCATCGCTTCGGCATACGGGATGCGCGGGAACGGAATGGCTTGGATCTTCTTATGCGGATAGAGCTTCGTCACGAGCTCGATCATGGCTTTCTCGTTGACCTGCATCACGTCGTCCTCCGTCGCGAAGCTCATTTCGAGATCCATCTGCGTGAACTCCGGCTGGCGGTCGCCACGGCTGTCCTCGTCGCGGAAGCAGCGAGCAAACTGGAAATATTTCTCGAAACCCGCGGCCATGAGAAGCTGCTTGTACTGCTGCGGAGACTGCGGCAAGGCATAAAAATTGCCCGGCTCGAGGCGCGACGGCACGATGAAGTCGCGCGATCCTTCCGCGGTCGCGTTCGTCAGATTTGGCGTCTCAATCTCGGTAAAGCCCTCCTCAGCAAGCAGTCTGCGCACAAGCGTCATCACCTTGCCGCGATTCCTGATATTCTTCTGCAGGCGCGGACGGCGCAAATCGAGATAGCGATGTGTCAGGCGCGCATCCTCGCCGATATCCTTGCCATCGCCGCGCACGTCGATAGCTGGCGTCACCGCTTCATTGAGCACCGTTACACCAAGCATCTCGATTTCTACCGCGCCATTCGCCTCATCCTTGTTTACCATCCTTTCCGGGCGAGCATTCACTTTACCGGTCACTTCGATCACCCATTCCGGGCGAACAGTGTTCGCAAGCGCATGGGCCTCTTTGTGATTCGGCAATGCGACCATCTGTACCTTGCCCGACATGTCGCGCAGGTCGATGAAAATGAGCTTGCCATGGTCGCGGCGCACGTCCACCCAGCCGGCAATTTTCACCTCCTGTCCTACTTTGCTATTGAGTTCCCCGATATATGTTCTTTGCATAAAAAATTAATATATTTCCAGTCCTACTTTCTCCCGCACTTCTTTCATCTTCTTCTCCGCATGGGCGGCGGCGCGCTTGCCGCCTTCTTTGAGGATATCGAAGACATGCTCCATATCCTTGGCGAGCATTTCGCGCTTTTCGCGGAGTGGGCTGATGAATGCGGTCAAGTCTTTGATAAGCAGCTCTTTGGCTTCCTTGTAGCCCATGCCGCCTTTCTCATATTTCTGGCGGAGTGACTTTGCCGCTGATTCAGCGAGAAACAGCTTGTGAATAGAGAAAAGCACTGACTCGTCAGGATTTTTCGGCTCATCGACACCTTTTGAATCCGTCGGAATACTCATCACGGCCTTCTTTATCTCGGCATCGGTCGCAAAAAGAGGAATGACATTGTTATAGCTTTTCGACATTTTCTTGCCATCCGTGCCCGGCACCGTCTCGACATGCGAGAGGATAAGCGGTTCCGGCATTTTGAATGTCTCGCCATATTTATTATTGAATTTCTGTGCAGTATCGCGGGCGTATTCGACATGCTGCTTCTGATCCTGCCCTACTGGCACGATGTCAGCATCTTGAATAAGAATATCCGCCGCCATGAGCATCGGATAATTGAAGAGTCCTACATTCGGCTCTTGGTGCTTGGCAATCGCGTCTTTGTAGGCATGCGCGCGCTCAAGATACGGCACTGTCGTAAGACAGTCAAACATCCAGGTAAGTTCGGCCACTTGCGGCACGTCGGACTGCTTGAAGAGCGTCACTTTCTTCGGGTCAAGGCCGACGGCAAGATAATCGAGTGCGATATCGATGATATTCTGCTTGAGCTCCGCGCCGTTCTGCACCGTTGTCATCGCATGATAGTCGGCGATGAATATATAGCAGTCATACTTATCTTGCAGGTCGACGAATTGCTTCATCGCGCCGAAATAGTTGCCGATATGGAGGCGTCCGGTCGGCTTCACGCCGGAAAGGAGTATCTTCTTCGATTCTTTTGTCATGAACTGATGATAGCAAAATAAGCCTGTTTTTCAAAGCAATACAGCATATTTATTGACAAAAATATATTTCGTGTTACCTTATGAAATGGCAGTAGAGGGATAATTTATCTCTCATGTAAATTAAGGAGGTTCTATGATAGGACAATTCACTGCATACGTACAAAGAAATAAATTGGGGACTCTGGCCTTAACGCTCTGCTTGAGCTATATGTTCCTGGGACTGCCGGCACAGATCATACAAATCTGGCAGACCCATGATGTGAAAAGTATCTCGGGCATTATGTTTTCCCTGCTCACTGCCCAATCGATCGGATGGGTCGCGTACGGAATACAGAAGAAAGATTGGTTCGTAACCATTCCCAATATTTTTGGGACATTGTTCATTGGAACCATCGTGGTGGAATGGCTGATGTTCCGGTAATATGCGCATGCAAAAACGCGACTCAATGAGTCGCGTTTTTATATTCCCTCCCTCTTCAATTCTTCGAATGCTTTTCTGGCTTGCTTCGAAAGCTTTGCCGGCATTCTGATGCCGATCTGTACGAGCAAGTCTCCCCGTTTTCCATTGCCATACGGGATACCTTTACCTTTCACGCGCAAAGTCTCGCCGAAGCCCGTGCCTTCTGGCACTACGAGCTCGATGTCGCCATCAAGCGTCTTCACATGATAGCTCGCGCCAAGGAGCGCATCAGTAAGCCGTACGGAAAGCTCGGTCACGAGATCCTTGCCATCTTTCCGAAAGAGCGGATCAGGTCTGACATGCAAGCGGATATGCAGGTCGCCGCTCGCGCTGCCAGGAAGCTCTTCGCCGGCATTCGGCAAGCGGAGCGTCTGTCCATCGTCGACATCCACGGGAATCGTCACGGTAAAACGCTGTTCTTTCATCTTGCCGCCGACATTCTTGCTGAAGCGTATCTCTTTCTGCGCGCCGAATACCGATTCAGAAAAAGAGAGCTCGAGATCAATGGCAATATTGCGCCCGCGGCGCATGCGGCCACCGAAGATATCGCCAAATATGTCGCCGAGATCGAAATCGAAATTCTGCCCGCCGCCAAAGCCGGAGAAATCGAATCCGAAATCCTGCGCA
The DNA here is from genome assembly GCA_964613715.1 of uncultured Candidatus Saccharibacteria bacterium. GTDB lineage: Bacteria > Patescibacteriota > Minisyncoccia > Phycocordibacterales > GWA1-40-21 > Bog-1340. The sequence goes on from CAZTJK010000001.1 coordinate 66,747, forward strand.
TTGAAGCCGCCCTGCGAGCCACCGGAAAAGCCAGAGCCTGCCGAGCCGAACTGGTCGTATTGGGCGCGCTTCTTTTCATCCGAGAGCACGCTGTACGCCTCGCTCACCTCCTTGAACTTGTCAGCATTGCCACCTTTGTCCGGGTGATGCTCATGCGCAAGCTTTCTGAACGACTTTTTGATATCGTCCGCGGATGCATTTTTCTCGACGCCGAGAATCTTGTAATAATCCTTGCCTGCCATGTGAAGAGTCAGGAGCGATTATTTGCCGGTTTCCTTATACTCTGCGTCCTTTACATTGCCTTTGTCATCGCCTGGCTGCGGACCTTGCTGCGGTGCAGCCTTTGCCATTGCCTCGCCGATTTTCTGCATTTCGGCAGAGAGCGCTTCCGTCGCTGTCTTGATTGCGGCTACATCGCTCGCAGCATTTGCTGTCTTCGCTGCGGCAATCTTGTCTTCAACTCCCTTGGCAATATCAGCCGATACCTTGTCTTTGTTTTCTTTAAGAGCTTTTTCCGCGCTGTAGATGAGCTGCTCCGCGATATTCTTCGCTTCGATCTCTTCGCGCTTCTTCTTGTCTTCTTCCGCATTCATTTCAGCATCTTTTTTCATCTTCTCGATATCTTCTTTCTTAAGGCCAGACGATGCTTCAATGCGAATAGACTGTTCTTTACCGCTTGTCTTATCCTTCGCTTTGACGTTCAGGATGCCATTTGCATCGATGTCAAAAGTGACTTCGACTTGCGGAAGCCCTCGCGGCGCTGGCGGTATGCCATCGAGAATGAATTTGCCCAAGCTTTTGTTGTCTTTTGCCATTGGCCGCTCACCCTGCACGATATGGATTTCTACCGAGGTCTGATTATCTGCAGCGGTCGAGAATACCTGGCTGCGGGACGTCGGAATGGTCGTATTCTTTTCCACAAGATGCGTTGCGACGCCGCCCATGGTTTCGATGCCCATCGAAAGCGGAATGACATCAAGCAAAAGCACATCCTTGACGTCTCCGCGCAAGATGCCACCCTGTACTGCCGCGCCGAGCGCTACTACTTCGTCGGGATTTACCGAGAGATTCGGCTCTTTACCGAACAGATTCTTTACTGCTGCGATAATAGCCGGCATTCTCGTCTGTCCACCGACCATGATGACTTCATTGATGTCAGCGATCTTGAATGGCGATGCGGCAATTGCGCGCTTTGCGATCTCGATCGAGCGGTCGATGAATTCCTTGACGAGATTCTCGAGCGTCGCGCGAGACAGCTTCATAAGCAAATGCTTCGGCCCTGAAGCGTCTGAAGTGACGAACGGGATATTGATTTCCGTCTCAAGCGCAGTCGAAAGCTCAATCTTCGCCTTTTCCGCAGCTTCATCGAGTCGCTGGAGCGACAATGCATCCTTGCGCAGATCGATGCCGTTTTCCTTCATGAATCCGTCGGCCATCCAATCCACGATTTTCTTGTCGATATCCCGGCCGCCAAGGTGGCTATCGCCATCCGTCGAGCGCACTTCCACGACTGCGTCCCCGATCTCGAGGATAGACACATCAAACGTACCACCACCGAAGTCGTACACGGCAATTTTTTCATTCTTATTCTTGTTCAAGCCATAGGCAAGTGCTGCTGCCGTCGGCTCATTGATGATACGAAGGACATTGAGTCCCGCAATCTGCCCGGCATCTTTCGTGGCCTGGCGCTGCGAGTCGTTGAAGTATGCCGGCACGGTGATCACCGCATCGGTAATCTTCTCGCCGAGGCGCACTTCAGCGTCATTCTTCATCTTCTGCAATATCATCGCGGACACTTCTTCCGGGCGATAATTCTTGCCGCCCATGGCTACTTCTACGCCGCCATTTGCAGATTTGAGCACGTCGAACGAGACAGAACCTTTATCCTTCTGTACGCCCGGATCATCATACTGATGGCCCATGAAGCGCTTCACCTGGAAGATCGTGTTCTTCGGATTCGTGACCGCTTGCCTGCGGGCAAGGAGGCCGACGAGACGCTCGCCGGTCTTCGTCGTGGCGACGATAGACGGCGTGGTGCGGGCGCCTTCTGCATTCTCAATAATTTTCGGCGCATTCCCTTCCATGACGGACATTGCCGAGAAGGTGGTACCGAGATCGATTCCTAATATCTTTGACATAATTTTTACAAATGAAAATTAAAGTACGTGATAATACCTGCGAATGCCAAAGAATATCTTTGGCGATTTATGCAAATGACGGCGCGCGGGATGGTTGCGAAACAATAAATGAGAAATCCTTCACGAGTGCGGACACATAGGAGAAGAATGGACTCGCGATCGGCGCGATATGCTCGGAGACAGAAAATACCGGCAGCGCGACAATCGATTCTTGTGCTGGAACGCCTGATTCAATACGTTCACCATAGACCGCCTTAGCAACCATGCGGCCATTTACTTCGACAAGCTCGAATACGACAAGAGCAAGAGACCCGTCCGGCAATCGGACCGCCTTTTTGAAGAATGTATTCTGCTTTCGGAGGGTTAACATAGTCATAATTATAATAGAAGCAAAAATGATTTCAAGTTATGCTTTTGTATATTCTGCCACAACAACCTTCGGCGCAACGATCACCCGGCCGGCAAGCATATATCCTTTCTTTTTCACTGCAACGATTTTTCCATCTTCGGATTCCTTGTTAGTCGCGATATGTTCATCGGCCACATGAAATTTCGGATCAAATACTTCGCCCACTGGGTTCATTTCCGCAAAGCCGTTTTCCGAAAGAATCTTCACAAGCTGCGAGTGTATATACTCGACGCCGATGCGCCAATTCTTGTCTACCTTTTCCCATGCTTCCTTGTTGGCAAATGCCATCTCAAATGAGTCGAGTACCGGCAAGAGCTCGCCAAGCAGGTTCTCATTGGCATACTTCACCACTTCGAGCTTTTCGCTTTCCATGCGCTTCTTATAGTTTGCAAAGTCAGCGCGTTCACGCTGCCAACCGGCAAGATTTTCCTGCTTTTCCTGCTCAAGGAGCTTCACTTTTTCTCGAAGCTTCTTCACCAGCTCTTCGGAATTAACAGTTTCTTCCTCTGTGACAATATCGTCTGTTGTGGTCTCTTTCGGATCCATATTTCAGCCTTATTTTAAGCCATTATAACAGATTTTGATAAAAAAGCAAGAAAAGTACTTGACAAAAATAATATAGTATGTTAAATTTTAAGCAGTTCAGCGGTACTCTATCAAGAAAGGAAAAGGCAATGGACGAAACGTTGACCTTAATTGAGAAAGCTGCCCAAGGGGACGACCTCGCTCTCATTGCGCTCGGAATGGAAAAGCCGAACGTCAGTGAGTCTAAGGAAACAACCCCTGGGTGAAAACGAACCGCATCCCTGCAAGGAGCGGTTTTTTGTTTGCTAAAAAATAAAAACATCCGCTTTTGGCGGGTGTTTTTCGTATGAGCGTTTGGTCAGGATTTGAATTCTCGCCGTCGCTCGAATTCAGCCCCGACCCTGCCTCGCAATCGCATGCAGCTGCATGCGATATTGCTGCGGCCATCGAAATGGCTCGCACGAGCAAAGTAGTTTGCTCGTACTTAGCGTTTCGACCACTGCGGAGCCTTGCGGGCTTTCTTGAGGCCGAATTTGCGGCGCTCCTTGGCGCGCGGGTCGCGCTTCAGATAGCCTTCCTTCTTGAGCGTTTTGCGGAGCTCTGGATCCATCTCGATCAGGATGCGGGCGATGCCGTGGCGGAGCGCTTCTGCCTGGGAATTCACGCCACCGCCAGTAATGACTGCGGTAATGGCAAGCGGAGATGGATTTGCCTTGGCAAGGGATTCAAGCGCAGCGATCTGCTGTGCTTCCACCTTGAAATAGTCGCTGACACTCTTCCCACCATTGATGGTGACCGACTGCTTTGCAGCTGGCGTTGCGCGCACGCGGGCAACGGAGGTCTTGCGGCGTCCGACTGCTTCGACATATCTTCCTTCTGATTTTTTCGCGGTTTTTTCCATGGCAGTATTAGTCTTTGATGACGAGATTCTTGATAATGCGGCTCTTCAGCTTGTTGTGCGGGATCATACCGGAGACAGCGAGCTTGAGGACTGCACCCTTCCCTTTCTTTTCCACAATCTGCTGCATGCTCTTTTCATAGAGACCACCCGGGTAACCGGAATAGCGCTTGTAGATCTTCTCGGTCATTTTCTTTTCCGGCAAATCGAGCTTTGCGACATTTTCGACAATGACGGATACCGGGAAGACCTTATTGCGCGCATAGTCGGTGCGGTTCTTGCCGGTAAGAATCACCACGGCTTGTGCCGCGATTCTGCCGAGTTTGCCGCCTGTCGCATCGATGGTATAGGTTTTCTTTTCCATGGTGATTGTATTATACGAATTCTATCTGGGCCATTCTCGCGCCGTCGGACAAGCGGGTATTGACCTTTGTCACGCGGGTATAGCCGCCCATGCGGTCCTTGTACTTCGGCGAGATCGATTTGACGATCTTTGATGCCGCGACCGGGCCAACATATGAAGCAACGAGTCTTGTAGCCGCAAGCGTGCCTGGCTTGCCCTTCGTGACAAGCTTCTCGACGAATGACTTCAAAACTTTCGCCTTGACCTCGGTCGTCGTGATCTTCTCGTCGCGGATAAGGGAAACAGCGAGCGACTTCACGAGCGCATTCCGCTGATTTCTCTCTCTGCCCAACTGCTTGATTTTGTTGCCGTGTAACATGGTGATTCGTTATTTGAGGGCGATACCTACGTTTGCAAGCGCCTTCTTGATTTCCTGAATGCCTTTCGCACCGAGACCGTCGATATCGGTGAGGTCCTTTTCCTTCTTCTTGGCAAGGCCGCCAACCGTGCGGATATTGGCATTTGAAAGCGCATTGACCGTTCTGACGGAAAGGTCGAGCGTTTCGATGCGCGTCTTCAGGAATTCGGCATCGACTTCCTTTTCATCCGAAGCCTTGTCTGCCTTGGCGACCTGCTTTTCCTCTGCCGGCTCTTCGAAGCCGACGACTGCCTTAAGCTGTTCTATCATAATGAAGATGGACTTTTCAAGGGTGTCTTTCGGCGTGATCGATCCATCGGTCTCGATCGAGATCTTGAGCTTGTTGAAATCAGTGCGGTCGCCGACGCGCATGTTTTCCACCTCGTAATTGACGCGGCGAATCGGTGTGAAGATCGCATCGAGCGCGATGGTGCCGATTTCCACCTTATCCTTCTGGATGATTTCCTTCGGCACGAAACCGAGGCCTTTCTGGATCTTCATTTCAATCGAAAGGTCAGTCGCCTTGTCGGTAACTGAAGCGATATACTGCTCAGGGTTCAGGACTTCTACTTGGCCCGGCACCTTGATATCAGCTGCGCTGACTTCCTTGATTCCCTTTACTTTGAGCTCAACAGTGTATTCTGAATCAGTGGTCACCTTGAAGCGAACTTTCTTCAGATTGAGGATGATATTGATGACATCTTCCTTAACGCCTTTCAGGGTCGAGAACTCATGATCGACGCCGCCGATTTTTACTGCCGTGATCGCAACGCCGGGAATGGATGAGAGGATGATCCTGCGGAGCGAATTACCGAGGGTGTGGCCATAGCCAGGATAGAGGCCGTCGATCTCATAGACGCCGGACATGCCGTCTTCCGAGACGATCTTTGGCTTTGAAGGCAACAATATTTTGTATGACTCAGACATATGTATTATGTTATTTATAGTATGAAAAGTTTACGCGACGACGAAACTTCTTTTAATAATTTATCTGCTGTAATACTGGAAAATCTGCGATACATCGAATGACACTTCGTTTGCGGCCATTTTCGGCATACCCTGCACTTTCGCCTCCCGCTTCGCCATGTCAAATGACAGCCATGACGGCACCTTATGTTCCTTCATCTTTTCTTCGAGATTATTGAATAATGCTTTCTGCTTGCTCGAATCGCGGATAGTGATGACATCGCCAATGGAAACGACGGATGACGGAATGGTCTGGCGCTTGCCGTTGACATTGATATGACCGTGGCTGACCATCTGGCGCGCTGCCTGGCGGGTCGATGCGAGGCCGAGGCGGTACATGACATTGTCGAGGCGGGTTTCAAGACGTGCAATGAGTGCTTCGGTCATATTGGCCGATTTGCTGTTGATGACGCGCTCGACGATGTTCTTGAACTGGCGCTCGCCGATGCCGTAGGTGGCGCGGGCGCGCTGCTTTTCAATGAGCTTCATGCCGAAATCAGATCCTGGGCGGCGTGGCTTTGCCTTGCCGGTCTCGCTGCGCAGGGCGAATTTCTTGCCTTGCGTCTTTTCAAAAACGCTTGCTCCCAGTCTGCGTGCTATTTTGTATCGTTTTCCTGTTATCATATGTTTTATACTCTGCGAGGCTTCTTCGGCTGCGGACCATTGTGCGGCACTGGCGTCTCATCCTTTATATTCGTAATATTGACCGGCACTTTCGAAATGAAACCGCGGATCGCCGACTCGCGGCCGGAGCCAACGCCTTTGACCACTACGTCGAGCTCCTTCATGCCGAAATCCATGGCCTTCTCGCCAAGGACTTCGCCGACTTTCGCAGCTGCAAATGGCGTGCCTTTCTTTGCACCCTTGAAGCCGAGCGCGCCTGCGCTTGATGCTAGAAGCACATTGCCATGCTTGTCAGCCACGGAAACCATCGTGTTGTTATATGTCGATTGCACGAACAAGATGCCCGCTTCGACGCGCTTTTTCGACGACTTCTTTTCCGGAGCAGCCTTTGCCGCTTCGTTCTTTTCGTCTGTTTTTACTATTCGTTTCTTACCCATTGGTCGTTTGAATATTAAATTTTATTTCTTTTCTGCCGCCTTGCGTCCCGTGCCCATCGTCTTTCTGGTATTGCCGCGGAGGGTGCGGGAGTTTGTCTTTGTCCGCTGGCCGCGCGACGGGAGCTTTCTGATATGCCGGATACCGCGGTAGCTCTTGATATCCTTGAGGCGCTTGATATTGGCGCCGACTTCACGCTTGAGATCGCCTTCGATCTTACGGCTTTCGACGATTTTTCTGATTTTTGCCTCTTCGTCGGCATTGATCTCGCCCGGCTTCTTGTCCGGATTCACTTTCGCCTGGACGAGGATATTGTAAGCAAGCGGAAGGCCGATGCCGTAGAGCACCGTGAGGCCGACTTTGAGTCTTTTATTTTCTGGGATGGTGATACCTGCTATACGCATACAAAATTCACAAGACAATTACATTAGCATTTCTTCCCCATAAAATCAAGGGGATAACTAGCCCTGGCGCTGCTTATGGCGCGGGTTGCCCGTGCAGACGATATGGACGCGGCCGCCGCGGCGGATCGCCTTGCATTTCGCGCAGATTGGTTTTACTGATGCTTTTACTTTCATGTTATTTAGAGCCGTTTTATGATCCTTCCCTTGCCGCCATACTCGTCAAGCACCACGTCTACCCTGTCGCCGATCAGTATCTTGATGCGATGCAGGCGCATCTTGCCGGCCAAATAGCAGAGCAACTGGCCTTTCCCGCCGTCGAGTTCGACTTGAAACAGGGTGTTGGGAAACGCTTCAAGGACGACGCCGGTCTCGGTTTGCTTGGTTTTTTTGGATGCTTCCATTGGAAATTAACGACGGCTTATCATAACAAATTATCTTCCGAGGGTCAATGGTTATTTGACCTGCTTGGGATCAGTAAGCACGATTTCCGCATGACTGCCGTACTGCTTCACGAGGCCGGTGACAGTAATCATGCGGTTCTGATATGCAGGCAGATCGGCGAATTTTTTTGCATCATCGGAAAAAATGACCACGGAAAACGGGCAGTTTTTGTAATCGATGCAATAATCGAAAAAGACCGTTCCTTTGCTTGAAGCATAGATTTTCACGGGAGTTCCGCGTACGGAAAGATAGTCGCCAATATGCTCCGGCGCATCGGTGTAGTCGATCACAGTCGAGGCGCTGGTTGTCGCATGCGCTGATGCACCCGAAGATCCGGTATTTGCGGCAATGACTTTTTTCACGATAGCGAGATACTGTTCGCGCACAGACTCATCAGTGCCGATCTCGAGCACCTCATCATTTGCCACCGTCGCGGAATCTGTCCAATTGTAGCTGCCGATGGCATAGGCGGTATCGGTGACGAGCGCCTTGATATGCATGATGCCGTCCAAGTGTTTTTGGGTGACGATTGGGATGCCCGCAGATGCAAGCTCAGCAAGCACGGGCTTTTCGAATGCTTGCGCGGATTGTTCGCGATCCATGATGCCGAGCACGAGAATACCCCGCGCTTTTGCCCGTGCGAGCGCATCGGCAATATTCTGCTTCGTAAAGGTATAGATAGCGAAATAGATGTACGCGTGAGCGCCGTCGATGAGACTGACAAGCGCTTTGTCATTGGCACGCGCATCGAGGCTGTAGAGAATTTTCGGCTCAACGGATACTCTTGGCGATGTCCAACCCGCAAAAACAATACCAGCGCATAGGCCGAGGCCTCCGACAAGAAGCGGCACAGAATGGCGTCGCAAAAATGCCAGAGGGGATGTCATGAGGGCTGCCGAACGGTATCGACTATCTTGATCTTTTTTGGATCTGCCGGGAGGGTGCTCTCCCAAGCCGGAGTGATGGTGAGTTTGAGCTTGGCGATGCTTGCTGTGTATTCGGTTGCGATCACGCTTGCGATGGATGTATCGTGGCCGCGCGCCATGTCGATGATTTTTGTCGGATCATATGACCAAGCAAGGATCGAGGTGCCAGAGAATTTTGCCTTCAGGGTATTTTCCGTCCATGGCGCGGGAGTCGCGGCGACAAGTGTTTCGTTTACTTTATCATCCCATAGAATATCGACTGGCGATCCGTCAAAACCAGCAATTTTATTTTTTGCGACAAACTCAGCAAGCTCATGGGCATCGAATACGATGGCGTGCAGCGCCGCTTTTTCGGTAATCTGATAGCTCTTGGCATCCGGCGTATCCGGCAGATCGGTAAATTGCACCGTGTAATTATTCTTGAAAAGTATGGATGCATCCCCTGCCTCTCTATACGCATTTTTGATGAGTTCGGCCGACAGACTGTCCTCGAGCGTTTTGCGTGCGAGCGCAATGGCATCAGCATTCGCTGTCTTGACGGTGCCGCTGTATCCGCCCGTAACATCAGCGCTCAAGCGGCCATAAAATCCATTGTATTTGTCGGTACCCTGAAAGCCCGGAATGCTGAAATCCCCCTTAAAATCAGTAAGCTTCATATTATAGGTGTCGCCGGTTTGATCGGCGATGATATCGACTTCAATACTGCCCGGTACCTTGATGCCACTCACTGTTTTCATGCCCGGAACAGTGATGGAGTCCCGGATGCGGTAGACGAGGCCGTTTGCAGCCTCGAGCCTGGTATTGGTAACGAGACGCTGATTCGATGTGCCGTAATTATTGTAAATGACTGCACGGCCGATGCCCTTGCGGTCGGCATGAGTCTCGCCGGTGGCATCCACTGAAACAGATGACTGCTGTTCAAGAGCGAGCACGTGATAATGCAGCGCATCGACAGGCTTCGTGCTGCTTGCCGGATAAATCGGATAGGTATCATCAAAAGCGACCGTCTGGCTTTTCGGCGTAATAGTGATGATGGCAGTCGCGAATAGCGATGAGACGACAAACAGGAGCGTCGCAATCGAAGCGATGCACAGCACCCAAATGAATATGCGCGTTTTATTCGCCGGTGGCTTCTCCTCTTCCCATTCGTCATAAGTATCGATTGCGGACTCTGTTTCCTGTTCCGGCTGCTTTGCCGGTTTCTGCTTCCGAAAAAGCTCGTCGAAGCTGTCGCGCTTTACCGGAGCCGGCTTCTCAGGCGCTGAACGAGCCTCCGTGTGCTCTGGAAATGCCACGCTATCGCGCTTTTTTTCCTTTCCAATGAAAACATCCTGGATGATTTTTCGTGCCATAGCCTAATGCTTGTGATTTTTCATCGTCTTGTCGAAAAAGACGGCATGCATTTTCGCATATGGCTCGTAGCGATACGCTTTGGCATTCGTCACGTACTTGTCGAATACCTCCTCGCCGATGAAATGAATATCGAGCGGCCGCCCGAGCACAGCAAGCTTTTCGCCACTTGCCGTTCGGAATGCGAGCTTGAACAGAAGATGTACGAATGCGTTTTTCGGGATGACGAATGCTTCGGCAGGCATGGTGATTTCAGTACAGATTTTGCCGATAGCATCGAGGCACATGCCGCGCCATAGCTCGACGCCGGGCATGAGGGCCTTTTCCAGATCCTTGCGAGCTTTTTCATCAAGATGGCCTTCCTGATCGATCACGGCAGCAGATGCAGCAATATCGCTCGCTCCTTTTCCATGAGGGCCGGATTTGAGCAGACTACGCAGGCCGCAGGGAAAAGATGCGATGCCGCTCATCACGTCATTTTGCACGAACGTGATATCGGTCACGAGATCGCCGACATCGATCGAAAGAAATGTATTCTTGTCATGATAGAGATCGCGCAAAAACGAATAGGACGACAGGGCGGTCGAGTGCGCGCGATGAGCGCCATCAAGATGAGTTGCAGTATCGAAAACAGACTGGAGCTTGTCCTTCACCTCATATGGAACGAAAGACGTAAAAAGCTCGAGATCCAAGACATTCGTTTTCTTGCCGAAAATCGCTTCGACGGCATAGCCGTTGAGCTTTGCCTCGACGATTTTCTCCTCGAGTATGCGCCAGGTATTCCCTGCCCCCGAGCCGAGCCTGCGTTCGCTTTCTGTCTCATCGCTTGCGATGATTTTCTTCAGGAAGCTCGCCGTAACCTCAAACGGCTTGTCTTTGGCAATATGGATGAGCTTGCTTTCGGATACACTCCACGGCGAGCCGACGAAAAATGCATAGCTTGCGATTTTTTCCTTCCGGCCAATCTTGATAAGCTCCTTCCTCATGGAAATGAGCCCGGCATCGAGCGTCTTCACAGCAGCATCGAGATATTTTCGGTATTCATTCCTGTCCTGGATGCCGGCTTCGGCAAGGGCATCGATTTCCATGGTCTTGCAGAGAACAAGCTCGGGCTTCACATCGGCTGCAAACAGCCCGGCAGCAATGGTGATCGTCGTGTCGCGAATATCGACAAGAAGGGAAAGTTCGGGCTTTGGAGCGAAGGAAAAAAGGTTCATGTATGCAAACCATTATAAATGGTACGGGAGAAAATACAAAGGCGGGGCAGGCCGAAGGCCTGCCCCGCCTTTGTATCGAGATTATTCCACCACCGCCTTGATGCGGCGTACGCCAGCAGACACCGCTTCTTCCTTCACTATCTTATAGTGCCCAATCTGCCCGGTATTCGTCACATGCGGGCCGCCGCAGAACTCAATGCTGAAATAGCTGCCGTCTTTGACACCGATCTTGTATACCTTCACGATATCGCCGTATGAGGAAAGGTCGAATGCAAGCGTCGTGGCAATCTTCTGCGCCTCTGCCTTCGGCAATTCCTGCATTTCTACTGGCAATTTCTCGGCAATTTTCTGATTCACGAGATCTTCGACTGCTTTGACCTGCTCTGCAGTGAGCTTCGTCGGCCAGTTGAAGTCGAAGCGCATGCGCTCTGCGGTGATATTGCTTCCCTTCTGCACGATCGGCGCGCCGAGCACCTGCTGCAAGGCTGCGAGCGTCAGGTGTGTCGCTGTATGATATTTCGTTTCCTGTTCGCCCGTGCTTGCGAGGCCGCCCTTGAATTTCTGCTCGCTGCCTGCACGGGAAATATCCTGATGTTTTTTCATTTTCTCATTGAACTCGTTCATATCTATAGTCTTGCCCTGCTCTTTGGCAAGCTCAATCGTCATTTCCACCGGAAAGCCATATGACTGGAACAGATTGAATGCATCGGTTCCCTTTTCAAATTCCTTAAGGCCTTTCTCAAGCGTCTGACGGAATTTTGCGTCTTCAGCCTTGATCACGTCCAGAATCATCGCTTCCCTTTTCACGAGCTCTGGATACGCAGCCCCGAGCTGCTTCATGACAATCTTCGCGAGATCAAGGATTTTTTCCTTGGAAATACCCAGCGAGTCAATGAAGCGTATCGTGCGACGCAGGATGCGGCGCAGCACATAGCCTGCTTCGGTATTCGCCGGCGTGACGCCATCGGCGATGATCATGACGGACGAGCGGATATGGTCGGCGACGATGCGCGCATAGCGTTCGTCATATTTTGCGGAGAGTTTTTTTATTTCGGAAAGGAGCGGCTCGAAAATATCCGTCTCGAAGACATTCGCCTTCCCCTGCATGACGACCGAGGTGCGCTCAAGGCCCATGCCGGTATCCACATTCTGCTTCGCGAGTTTCTCGTACTTGCCGTCTGCGGTCTTGTTGAACTCCATAAACACGTCGTTCCATATCTCGATAATGCGGCCGGATTTCACGAGATCGTGGAATTTCCCTTCCACCTTCCCTTCGCCGATAACGTCGTAAAACATCTCGGTATCCCCACCGCACGGACCGGTATTGCCCGCAATCCAGAAATTGTCATCCGTGCCAAGCGGCACTATGCGCACATCGCCTGTGATCTTCTCATCCGCCCCCGCGACATCGGCCTTCATGCCATGCTTTTTGAAATTTTCCTGCCAGTATTTGATTGAATCCTCATCGCGCGGGATGCCATTCTCGCCGCGGAAGACGGTGATATAGAGCCGCTTCGGGTCGAGGCCCAAGCCTTCAGACTTCGAGGTCAGGAATTCCAAGCTCCACTCGATCGCCTCTTTCTTGAAATAATCGCCGAGCGACCAGTTGCCGAGCATCTCGAAGAATGTCAGGTGGCGATTGTCGCCCACGTCCTCGATATCGCCCGTGCGGATGCATTTCTGCACATCGACAAGCCGCGTACCTGCCGGATGCTTCGCGCCAAGAAGATACGGCACCAAAGGCTGCATACCCGCCGTGATGAAGAGCGATGACGGATCATTTTCAGGCACGAGGGATGCCGACGGGATGATAGCGTGTCCCCGCTTCTCGAAAAACTTCAGATATCGCTCGCGGATTTCGGAGGATTTCATAGAGGAGAATATAGCATAAAAATGTAAATTAGAAACCTGCCAAAAAAGAAAGCCTGGTACGAATACCAGGCTTTGTTACCTCACGACTCTCCTTTGAAAGACAAGATGCGCCAACATGCTACGACGAGCCCGATGCAGCTCGTAGTAATAAAAAGCCTGCCAATTTCCTTCAAGAAAAGGGAAATACGGCTGGAGGTACTTGAGGAGATCCTCTTCATGTTTCTCCAGAATTTCTCCGTTTCTTCGCTTAGCAGCCTTCACTTTTTGGTCAACCTCCTTATATTGCTTAGTTCCTTTTTTCACGTCCTCATAAATCAGGAAATGATTATATCGGAGATTGCTTACAAACTCGATGCACAATGCATCAAGCGTCTCATCAGCTTTTTCAAACCCTAATGGCCGTCCAGTCTTGACGGTCAGCCATATATGGTATTTCCAAAGCAGGCGATCCAGGAAGGCGACAGCTGGCCTCCCGATGCTTTCCTCCACAGGAAGCGTCAGGAATTCTGCTATCGGGCCCAATACTAGAGCGACAGGGACGAGAACGTATTTTACTGCTTGCCCTAAGAAATAGAACAGATAAAAACGCATGACTCACCTCTCATCGGATGTGATAGAACCTCTTATTCTATTGTAGCATAGAAAAAATAAATGTCAATATCCTAACCTTCTCTCGACTACCTTCCAATCAATCGCTTTGACGAATGCTTCGATATAGTCGGCCTTCTTGATACCATAGTCGGTCATATACGCATGCTCGAAGACGTCCATGACAAGGAGCGGCACGGCGCCGGCGAGATGACCGACATCATGCTCATTGATCCACACATTGAAGAGGCGTTTGGCTTCCGGGTCGAAGGCAAGTATCGCCCAGCCGATGCCGCGCATCGCGCCGACGGCTTTGAAATCCGCGAGCCAGGCATCGTACGAACCCCAGAGATATGCCATGGATTTGGCAAGCTCGCCGTCCGCATTCATCGCGGTCGCGTCTTTCGTCATATTGCCGAAATAAAGCTCGTGGAGGCGCATGCCGTTCCACTCCCAGCCGAAACGGCGTTTGACCTCGTTATATTCCGGCGATCCCGCCTTGAGCGTTTTCATTAAATCGGAAACCACATTCACATTTTTTACATAGCCCGCATAGAGCGTGAAATGATTCTTCAGGAGCGTATCGCTGAATCCTGGCAGGCCGAGTAGGTGATCGAATTTCTTTTCTTCGTAGGTCATATATTATGTATGGTTAGGCTTCCAGTATAGCACGATTATTTCTTCAATATCTCGAAATCTTTGATCAGTTCCGGCAGGCGGTCGCGGCTATAGATGGCCACACAGGGGTGGTACAGCACCGCGATTTTTACAGGCCCATAGCTCGCTTGTGCCTCGAACATTTTCCCATGCGCGCGGGAAATCGGTGCAAGCTCGGCATGCAAGCCGAATTTTTTCATGATGTAGTCCATGCTGTAGCGGCCGAGCGTTGCGATGATCTTCGGCTGAATGATATTTATCTGCCGGTCAAGAAATGGTCCATATATTTTTATCTCGTCCGGCAGTGGGTCGCGATTCTGCTGCGGGCGATCCTTCACGATATTCGTGATATAGACGTCTTTTCTCGCAATGCCGGCATGGGCAAGCAGGTCGTCGAGAATCTTCCCTGCTGCGCCGCAAAAAGGCCGGCCGGTCTGGGCTTCATTCCGGCCCGGCGCCTCGCCAACGAACATGATCTCGGCATCGTGACTACCCTCCCCGATAACCGGAAAATATCTGTTCTCGGTGCGATACATATATAAAGGCGAATCGGTCAGATTGACTACTTCATCTCGGATTTTCCGCATCTCATCCACTTTTGCCATATTGCCATTCTAGCATTGCGCTTGAGGAGGTGCTACAATAGAACTTCAGAAGCTCATCTTGCGCGAAAGGCGGTGATGATATGCATCCTCCAAAGAAAAAGATTCACCCGCTCATGGTATCAAAAGAAGGCGGCGAGTTATGCTTTGCCCGGCCGTGGCCGAAAGATAGCGGGCCGTATCTCGATGCTGGGTGCGAAACCCGCGAGCGAGTCGGCGGACTGATACCGATCATTCGTATTAGGACGTATCATCCGATTCACGCGAATCTGTTCGGGCGATTTTCGATCGATCCGGCAGTAGCTGATATCATCCGTCAGATACCGCAAAGACATATCGGGCGAACGGTTGCGTTTGAGGTGTGCGAGTCATTCACCGCACTTCATACAGCCGGTCGTGGTGGTATGTATTCGATACGCGTGCAGCTCTATGCAACAGAAGCCCCTTGATAATTCAGGGGCTTTATTCTTTATCGTTGATATTGTTTTCTGCACCAATCCGAAAGCTCGTTGACCTCGATTTCAATCGCGCGTATTTTCCGCTCGTCGAAATTCAATTCGTTCAAAACCTTGCGATCAAGGAGGCTCGTGGACAGCACCACTCCTTTCGAGAGTAGCAGGCCTTTTTCAGTGCCGTTAATGGTCGTGAGTGCAGTGAGCGGAATCAAGAGATGCCGCTCGATCATATGGTGGAGATTATTGTTGTGCGGATAGTTCCAGCCGATGAACTTGAGCGCGGGCTGGCAGGAGCCGTACTGGATTGCGGTCGAGCTGAACTTGGTATTGGTGATGATCCAGCCTTCGGAAAGCTTTCGCGATGTGCCACCGAAGGTATAGCTATTTCCAAAAATATCGTCATAACGGGCCTTTACATAGAGCACAATTTTGAGATCGGATTTGAGATTGAAATCGGTATGGAATTTCGCCTCGGTCATGATGAGTTCATTCCCTTTCCAGGCAACGACGTCGATCTCGTGCTCGACGCATTTGCCTTTCACGATTTGGTCGACAAGGGTTTGGTATCCTTCGGCCTTGAAGATTTCGGCGACGAATTTCTCGAAGGGAAATCCGGTCGGTCCGAGCATGGCAACGGCTTTCTTGAGCGAATAGCGGATAGCGATCGGCTTGTGGAGCTTGCGGAGCGTCGCGTAGGCTTTGCGGTAGATTTCCTGGGTGGTCATGCCGTCATGGGCGTATTTCCCCACCTCTGCAGAGACAGCTTTTACAATATCCTCGCTCGTGCCGATGCTGCGCATTGAGCGCTCGAGCTTCTCATAGTTGAAAAGCTCCCGCTCGCCGTTTTGCTTGACCACGTAGAAGTTTGGCATGAGGAAATAATAACATGGATGATGCAGGAAAAGAAAAAGGCCGGATTCGCGCTTTGCGCGAATCCGGCCTAGTGTGATTACTCTGCAAGCAATGAGGCTACTCTCGACTCATAAACCTTGTCGAGCAGCATGACGATCAGCGGACGCGCGATGTCATGATCCTGCGCATAGCGTTGAATCAGGCTTGCGCATTGATTCACGTTGGCTATCGTCGCAGCGGCTTTGATGAGCTCGAACTTCTCGAGGCTCAACAAATGGCCAATATCGCCAAACTTGTTCCAGAGCGCATCAAATGTTTTCGAATCGCGGATCATATCCTCGATGATCGCCCGCAGTGGGCGAAACGCTTGGGGGCCGAGCGGTCGCATTCGGAGAGCTTCCCGAATGTCGTCGGCATAGCTGCTGCCCAAGATTTTCAGCAATTCCTTCTCATGCTGCTGTTGCACTGGCGTCAGTTCAGAAATAGTACCTTGTGACATGTCATCCTCCCCGTATGTAATAGGATCAACCTGCTTCTGATACTAGAGGAAAACCGGGCAATGTCAAACCTCGATGATCCCGCCGCCCAGGCAGATATTTTTGTCGTAGATGACCGCCGACTGGCCGGCCGTTACCGCTTTTTGCGGCTTGGCAAAATGAAGCTCGATGCCATCTTTCAGCTTCCGCAGCGTACATGCCTCAAGCGGCGCCCGATAGCGCAAGCGTGCTGCATATTTCTTGGAAAAATCCGGCTCGCGTCCGAGCGTCCAGTTTGCTTTTGAGATCCGCACGACGCGGGAATCCGCTTCAGCAGTCTCCCGCGCATCATGCGACACCGTGATGGTATTTTTCACAAGGTCCTTGGCAATAATATAGTATGGCGCATCGTGCCCAGTCGTCGCATTCACCCGGAAGCCGTGGCGCTGGCCAATGGTTAGGTAAAACGCGCCGTCATGCTCACCGATAACCGCCCCCTGTTCATGAAGCACATTTCCTTTTTGTTCTGTGATGTAATTCTTCAAAAAATCCTTCATGTCGATCTTGCCGATAAAGCAGAGGCCCTGGCTGTCTTTCTTTGTCGCTGTCGCAAGGCTGAATTTTTTCGCAAGCTTTCGTACTATAGGCTTATCAATATCGCCGATCGGAAAAAGCGTCTTTACGAGCTGCTTCTGTGTCAGCGTCCAAAGAAAATATGATTGATCCTTATTCGCATCATCTCCTGCAAGCAAGAGCATCCCGTCTTTCGCTGCCTTTGTACGCGCATAGTGGCCAGTCGCCACGAAGTCCGCACCGCTTTTCATGGCAAAATCGAAAAAGCCCCCGAATTTCACGTATTTATTGCACATGACGTCTGGATTCGGCGTCCGTCCTGCTTTATATTCCGCGATCATATAATCCACCACTTCTTTTTTATAGAGATCCTCGAGATCAAGCGTGAGAAATGGAATATCGAGCTTTGCCGCCACGCGCATGGCATCCAAGCGGTCGCGCCGCCAGTCGCACTCGAAAAAATCCGGCTGCCAGACCTTGATGAAGACGCCCGTCACATCGTACCCAGCCTGCTGCAAAAGCGCCGCTGACACGGACGAATCCACCCCGCCTGACATACCGACATATACCTTTTTTCTCCGCTGTGCTAGCATGAATGTACTTATACCACACCGGCCTATGCAGGCAATACTTCTATCCCTCGCGACATTCTTCTCGACATTTTTCGGCGGACTGTTTGTCATCAAGAACAAGGAAAAGCTGCACCATATCATGGGCTTCACGGCGGGCGTGCTGCTCGGCGTCGTTTTTTTTGACATATTCCCGGAGATCATCGCAATGGTGAAAACCGGCGGCTCGGACGTGACAGGCGTCATGATTGCCCTTATCCTCGGCTTTCTTATTTTCCATATCATCGAAAAGACGATATTGCTTCACAATGCACATGAAGAGGAATACGGCGCGCATCGCCACCCGCATGTGGGCACGGCATCCGCGCTTGCACTCTCGGGCCATAGCTTTATCGATGGCGTGGGCATCGGCCTTGCATTCCAGGTCTCAAGCGCGGTCGGCGTGCTCGTCGCTATTGCAGTCATCGCGCATGATTTTACCGATGGCATGAATACCGTCGGCCTCGTCCTCTTCCACAAAAATACGCTCGAAAAAGCAAAGTGGCTCCTCCTGCTCGATGCATTGACCCCAATGCTCGGCGCCGCGTCCACGATGCTTTTTTCAGTGCCGGAAAAATTCCTCATCATCTATCTTGGCTTCTTCGCCGGCTTCCTCCTCTATATCGGCGCAAGCGACATATTGCCTGAAGCGCATAGCGAGCATAGCTCGTGGAAAACGATCGCACTCACCGTGTCCGGCATTCTCTTCATATTCATCGTGACGAGATTCGTCTAGTTGTGCTATACTTCACGGCAGCAAATCTGCTCTTTATTCCAAAGGAGGCCGTATGGAAATCTGGTATGCTATCGGCGGCTTTTTTTGTCTCTTGTTCCTTCTGCTCCTGGCTACGGGAATACTGTTTCTTTGCTGCGGCGGATTGCAGCCGGTAGGAAAATCCTCCCGGCAGGAGACGCTCGATCTGCGACATGCGAGCGAGCTTCTGCCGCTCCAGCTTGAACTTTTCCCCGGTTTCGCCTGGAAGCCAAAAGAAAGCCCCGCATGATACGGGGCTTTTTTCCTATCTTATATTTTAAACTCAATCACATCGCCGTCTTTGACGACATATTCCTTGCCTTCGGTGCGGATAAGGCCCTTTTCGCGTGCTGCGGCATAGGAACCAGCAGCAAGCAGCTTGTCCCATTCCACTACTTCCGCACGGACGAATTTCTCTTTGAAGTCGCCATGGATCGCGGTGCCAGCCTCGGGCGCAGTCCAGCCTTTCTGAATTGTCCAAGCACGTGTCTCGTCTTCTCCCGTTGTGAAATAAGTCATAAGACCCAAGAGATCATAGCCAGCCTTGATGAGATCATTGATGCCGTCGTCTTTCACGCCAAGCCCTTCGCGCATTTCTTTCTTGTCATTTCCTTCCATATCTTTCAATTCCTGTTCGATACCGGCGTCAACAATCACATATTTTGCATTTTGTTCTTTGAAAAAAGCAAGGAGCTTCGCGAAGCGGTCATCCTGCATCTCATCAAGATTTTTGCCGCCTGCTTTCTTGTTCAAGACATAGAGTATCGGCTTTGCGGTGAGCAGGCAGAGCTTTTTCACTTCGACCGCTTCAAGGTCTTCAAGCGTGGCGGTCTGGGCAAGCTTCCCTGCTTCAAGCGCCGCTTTCACTTTCTCAAGGCCAGCGTTTTCAAGGATGGCGGTCTTGCTGCCGCGCTTGATCTCGCTTGCAAGGCCGGATAGGCGTTTCGTCACGGTGGCAAGATCGGCAAGCACAAGCTCGAGATTAATAGTCTCGATATCGGAAAGCGGCTCGACGCGATTGGCTACATGGATGATATTGTCATCTTCGAAAATGCGCACGACTTCGGCAATGGCATCCGTCTCGCGGATATTCGTCAGAAATTTATTGCCAAGGCCTTCCCCTGCGGATGCGCCTTTGACGAGGCCGGCAATGTCGACGAATTCGACTGCCGCAGGAACGGTTTTTGCAGACTTTGAAAAAGCCGAGAGCTGCCAGAGGCGCTCGTCTGGCACGGCAACAACACCGACCGATGGATCGATGGTCGCGAACGGATAATTCGCTACGAGCACGCTTTTTCTCGTCAGCGCATTGAAAAGGGTGCTTTTTCCGACATTCGGCAATCCGACGATTCCTACTTTCATATCGGCAAAGACTAGCAGATTTTGAAGCAAAACAAAAGGCGGGCGGCCATGAGGGCCGCCCGCCTTTTGTTTTAGAAATTACTGATTATCCCTGCGGGAGAGCAAGAAACCGAGAATCAAGATCAAGAGTATCGCGAGGATGAAGATGATCACATCCTTCGGCATATGCGTGATCGCATCTGCGACTGTCGCCACAAGACCGAGGCCTTTTGCCGGCGTGAGTGCCACTGCAGTCTTCGTTGCTGAAGTACCCGCACCGGAGATTGAGCCTGAAGTCGACGCATTGATCAAGTTGATGAACGGAATCGTTCCTTCTTCGCTGCCAGTGACCGTTGTTTCAGTGCCTGAACCAGAACCAGTTTCGGTACCAGTTGTACCCGTAGTACCAGTCGTGCCGCCAGTAGAACCGGTGCCGGTCGAAGTCGAGGTCGATGTACCCGTGCCGCCGGTACCACCGGAAGTCGATGAACCGGTGACGATGACCACGCGGGTCGCATTGCCCCAGTTCATGCTTGCATCGCGTGCAGCATAGTCGACATGATAGGTGCCTGGAACTGATGTATCGACAGTGTTGCCGATCACCGTGACCGCAACAACGCCGTCATGTGTATCATTTGCCGTTGCACCTGCATCAGTATAGGTCGAGCCGACTGCGATCGTCACCGGATTTTCACCGAGAATCGTGATGACTGGCGGAGTGGTATCGCCACCTGCACCGCCCGTCGCGCCTGATCCGCCCGAGCCACCGCTTGATGAGCCTGAAGTGACATTGACCGTTCTTGTCGATGTCGCGCCATTGCCTGCCGCATCAGAGACGAAATACGTCACGGTATATGTGCCGACAACATTATTGTTCACCGCATTGGTCGTCACGATATTCGCCGTGATATTGCCATCGACATTGTCATTGGCGGTTGCGCCGGCATCAGTGTAGGTCGAGCCGACGGTAATGCTTGCCGGATTTGCACCGAGAATCGTGATAACTGGTGGCACCGTATCGGTGCTCGTGGCAACAACATTCACGGTTCTTGTCGAGCTCGCAGAATTATTGCTCGAATCCGTGGCTGTATACACGATTGAATAGGTGCCGGTTGCCGAAGTATTTACGGAACCAGTAATGACTGGCGTGATCGGACCGTCGATATTGTCGATTGCCGATGCGCCGAGCTCGGTATATGTACCGCCAATCGTGATCGTCATCGGGTTCGCGCCGAGTATCGTGATAACCGGAGCAGTTGTGTCAGGAGCAATGACATTGACCGTTCTTGTCGTGGAAGCGACATTGTTCGATGAGTCGGTTGCTGTGTACGTAACAATATATGTACCGATGGTCGACGTATCGACAGTGCCGGTAATGACCGGGGTAATCGGGCCATCGACATTGTCATTTGCAGTTGCGCCGAGTTCCGTATATGTCGAACCCTGCGTGAGCGTCACCGGCGTACCACCGTTCAAGGTAATCACCGGAGGGATAGTGTCGGCAGGAGCAACGACAACATTCACGTCGCGCGTCGCCGTCGCAATATTGTTCGCCGTATCCGTTGCCTGATAGACGACCTGGTACGAGCCGATGGTTGCCGTGTCGACATTGTTTGAAAGCGTGATGACTGGAACATTGCCATCGACATTATCGTTTGCCGTTGCACCCTGGTCGGTGTAGGTAGAGCCCTGCACGACAGTCGTTGGTGTACCGCCGGTAATGGTAATCACCGGAGGGATATTATCTGCTGGAGCAGCGATGACATTGACCGTTCTTGTCGCGACAGCAGTATTGTTTGCATTATCGGAAACAGTATAGACGACTGAGAATGTGCCGGTCGCGGAAGTATTCACTGGAAGGCCGGTCGTCACGATATTCGCCGTGATATTGCCATCAACATTGTCGTTGGCGGTTGCACCCTGGTCGGTGTAGGTAGAGCCCACAGTGACCGTGATCGGCGTACCGCCGATGATCGTGATCACCGGAGGAACATTGTCGATCGGAGCTGAAATGACATTCACGGTACGTGACGAGCTTGCCGTGTTTCCTGCGCCATCAGTCACTGAATAGTCGACAGTGTACGTACCAACTGCATTATTATTTACATTATTCGTCGTGATGATGTTGGCAGTGATATTGCCATCCACATTGTCATTGGCCGTCGCACCTGCATCAGTGTACGTCGTGCCGACAATAATTGTAGCTGGGTTTGATCCAAGTATCGTGATGACCGGAGCAGTCGTGTCTGGCGTTGCAACAACATTCACGGTTCTTGTCGAAGTCGCGCCATTGCCTGCTGCATCCGATACAGTATAGGTAACCTGGTATGCACCCGGCGTATTTACATTGAGATTGGTCGAGGTCGCGATATTCGCAGTGATATTGCCATCAACATTATCGTTTGCCGTTGCACCGGCATCGGTATAGGTAGCACCGACAAGAATCGTGATCGGATTCGATCCGAGTATCGTGATGACTGGAGCAATAGTGTCCGGAGCATTCACGACATTCACTGTTCTTGATGAGGTCGCCGTGTTTCCTGCGCCATCAGTCACCGAATAGTCGACAGTATATGAACCAAGCGCATTGCTGTTGACATTATTGGTCGTCACGATATTCGCCGTGATATTGCCATCAACATTGTCGTTGGCGGTTGCACCCTGGTCGGTGTAGGTCGTGCCGACAATCACGGTCGCAGGATTCGCACCAAGAATCGTAATGACTGGAGCAATAGTATCAGGGGCCGAGACGACATTGACGACACGTGTTGATGAGGCCGCATTGCCGGCAAGGTCTGAAACGGAGTAGACAACCTGATAGCTGCCAACAACGGCGAGATTCACATTGCTTGATGTCGCGATATTCGCCGTGATATTGCCATCCACATTGTCATTGGCCGTCGCACCGGCATCAACATAGACCTGTGTCGTGCTTGCGACATAGGTAATCGGATTCGATCCGAGGATCGTGATGACCGGAGCGATAGTGTCAGGCGTCGAAGTACCGCTCGTTGAAACAGTGATCTGCGTCGAGGTCGATGATGTCTGATTGTAGGCATCGGTAACGCTCAAGGAAATTGTGTACGTACCGTTTCCAGCATACGTATGTGCTGTATCGCCTGAAGTCGAGGTAGCAGCAATGGTCGTTGTAGCTCCATCGCCAAAATCCCATGCATAGGTCCAGGATTCCGGGATGCCGGTGCCTTCGTTCGCATCGGTTGTCGTATCGGTAAGGGATACCTGCAGGCCGGTCGAGCTTGCGGTAAAGCCTGCAACCGGAGCATATTCGACAAGCGCTGAAAGCGGCGTCGAAGTCGAAATGGTAAATGTCGTGCCGCCGATTGTGATCGTGCCGCTCTGGATCGTATTGTTATCGATCACTGCGTTCGTGGTGGTCGCGTTCGAGAGCGTCGTATTGGTGATGGTCGAGCCAGTCGAATTCACGTTCGTGAGCGTCGAGGTCGAGACAGTCGAGCTGTCAATCGTAGATGTATTGACCGTCGAATTATTCACGTTCGAGAAATTCTGGATCGTCGATGAAGAAATCGTGCTCAGGGTCGATGTCGAATACGAGATAGTCGAATTCGTGATCGTCGATGTCGCGACATACGAATGATCGATAGTCGAGAATGAAATATTCGATGCATAGATCTGCGAGGCAGTCGATGTCGAGTTCACGAAACTGTACAGCGTCGACGGATCGAGGATCGAGAATGCGACATAGCAATCGGTCGCGAAATAATTCTTGATCGAAGAATTGATGATCGTGCAGCGCGCGATATCGGAATTGATAAGGGTGGAATTGGTGACATTCACGGCATCAAGGTTTACATCGTTGATTGACGTGTTGGTCGCATTCGTATTGTTGACGTTCCAGAATGTCGAGAATGTCGAGTTCGTCACGGTCGTAGTACCCGTCGTGGTTGCAATCGGTGCGATCACTGTCTCGGCAAGCGTTGGATTGTATGAGCCGAAGAATGTGCCGCCAAGCGTCGAGTTTATAAGCATGACCGCTGAAGGCGTCGAGGTTGCAATGACTGGCACCACCGTTACGAGTGTCGAGGTTGAAAGTGAGCCAGCAATCGCGGTGATCGTCGTCGTGCCTGCAGAAAGTGCAGCGAAAGCACCAGTATTGAAACCAATCGTGCCGACAGAAGGGTTCGAAGGACCCCAGAACACTGTCGAAGCAAACGGATTGCCGTACTGGTCAAGCGTCGTTGCGACGAAAGTCGTGGTAGAGCCAACCGTAAAAGTCGGGTTCAATGGTGCGATGGAAAGCGTCGTCAGCACCGGTGCGGTAGCAACGACATCAACCGTTCTCGTCGCCGTTGCAGTATTGCCCAAAGCATCGCTTGAGGTATAGATAATCTGGTATGTGCCGGTTGCAAATGTATTGACCGAGCCAGTTGCAGAAACAGTTGTGGTACCGCTTACGAGATCATATGCAGTTGCTCCCGGATCAGTGAATGTCGTTCCATAAAGGACAGACATCGGGTTGAGTCCGTTAAGGACAATCGATGGGGCTGTGGTGTCTTTTATGATGACGAGAGAAGTGGTCGTAGCAATATTGCCCGAAGTGTCAGATCCAGTCCAAAGGACAGTGGTTGTCCCCAGAGGGAAACTAAGTGGTGAATACACGACTGTCGTACTTGAAAAGTCGTCAGTAGCTATTGCCGGGATCAAAACTGGGGTCGTAATAGGCCCGGTTGCTTCAAATACCTGGGTCGCCGGAGCAGTAATGACTGGAGCGGTAATATCTTGGACAATGACCGTTCTTGAGGTAGTTGCCACATTTCCTGCCGGATCCGTTGCAGACCAAACCACCGAATATGTACCGGTTGCTGCAAGGTTTACATTGTTGAAAATAATAACTGGCGTAATCGGGCCATAGACAGCATCAGTTGCCGTTGCTCCCGGATCGACATATACGCCCGTTGAGCTTGCATTCAAGAAAAGAGGATTCGCACCAAGCAAGGAGAGAACCGGTGGAACAAGATCCTGCGTATATGAAAGGACGATCAGGCCATTGCCGCCATTTGCGCCTGCATCGCGATGAACGCCATCGCCCGATGCCCAGCCGCTGCCTGCGCCGCCGCCATTGCCATTCGTACCAGCTGCTGGAAGCGTATAGGTGCTTGCATTGCCAAAACCGCCAACTGGAGTGGTCGTGCTAAAAACAGTCTGGCCACCATTGCCGCCATAATTTCTCTGGGTATTAATCTGCACATCACCATTACCGCCATTCGTTCCCCCAACACCGCCTGCAAGGCCGCCCTTGCCGCTTGATGAATCACCGTAGATCGCACCCTTACCACCCTTGCCGCCGAGCGCTGTCGTCGTACCGAATGTGGTATTCGTACCATCGGTGCCATTGCCACCCGGAAGATTGATAAAGCCGCTTGCGCCGCCAGTACCTGCAGTACCGATAACATAAGCAATCGTCTGGCCTGGAGTAACAGGAATAACCTGCGTGAATGAAGCACCTGCGCCACCGCCACCACCGCCGAATGAATATGCACCGCCGCCTGCGCCACCACCTGCGCCTATAAGCGTAACAGTCATGCTCGTGACACCTGCCGGAACCGTATAGAAATCGATCGGATCTCCCGTGTACGGAAGAGTCGTCGTGGCTGCTTCCGCGGAAGCAAGGCCAATGAATGCAAAGCTCAAAAGGACAGCGGCTGCTGCCTTGGCGAGAAATGCATGAAGTTTTGAATTGATACCCATGGTAATGTTAGATGGAAAACAGGTGCACGAATTTGCTAATAATTGTGGTGATAATTACTTGATACGATTCACGCAAGAATACTTAAAAACGAGAGAAAAAATCTGCACAAAACAAAAGAAATTGAGTTTGAAAAAAACCTGAAAACATGTAGAGAATAAAGAACTTTTTTCGCAGAATCATCTGCAAAAAGAACGACACATGAGCATAATGTATCACGCATAATTTTATTGTCAAGTAAAATTGATTACATATGCTTGGGATCATGCCGGTAAGCATAAAATATTCTCCTGGATAGGAATATGGCCTATATAAAGGACAAAATAATATTTTGATAAGATGTCCTTTATATTTTTATGTCTTTTATATAGAAAATAAGGTTCTTATACAGGAATACCTGTACTTGACACATGATTTATTTCAATATACACTGATGGCAGTTGTTGAAGGTCCCTCTGCGGGACTTTTTTGAAAAAAATAAGGAGAAGAGCCATGAAAAAGCTTTTCAATTTTATGCTGCTTGCCGCGTTCTTTACTTCCCTCTTGCTGTCCCCCGTTTTCGCGGTGGCCCAGCCGGAAAAAGGAAGTAAGGGCAAAGCCCCGACTGTCGGAAAAAAAACTGGCAAAAAGGCAAAGGTAGTTAAGGTGACGGATGTCGTGGGAAAGCCGACGCCTGGACCGGCGCCGAAAAAAGAATCGAAGCCGAGCGACCTGTCATGGGAGTTCGGTCTCGACTTTATTTCGTTCCCGTCCGTCAGTGCCGGTACGCTTGCGCCGGGGTTTCAATACCTGAACTCGAGCGCGCTCGAGGCTTCGATGTACATCGAGCCGCGTCTGCGCAATGTCGCTCTGAAGCTCTCGCTCAACTTGAGCAGCCAATCCGTCGGCCTCGATGCCTATGGATCGAGCTTCGATGCGATACGCCTGTCGAGTCCGGTAGCGCTTGCCGTGAAGTACTACGTGCCGTCTGAACTCTGGCCGGTGCATCCGTATGTCGGATTCGGCGGAGAGCTCACGAGTCTCAGCGGATCCTACCAGATGGGCGGCGCAAAGTGGCAGACGACCGGCAACCAGTCGATCAGTCCCGTGATTCCCCTCGGTTTCGAATTCGGCGACATCATCCGATGTCATCTCGAATACGATATCCGCATGGTCGATCTCGTGACCTCGGTTCCTGGCGTCGGCAGCGAGGAATACAAAGTGAACGGCAACGTGGCATTTGGAGGAGCATTTTACTTCCAATAACCGCAACCCGTCCGCGAAAAAACCCATACTCTCCGGAGTATGGGTTTTCTTTTTTACATCATCAGCTTGCGCAGCTTGTCTTGGTTTTCCCGCATGACCTGCATGGATGCTTCCATTTGGCCTTTCCCCTGCTTCATCCGCTCCTCAATCTGCTTGTTCATCCCTTCGAAAAACTGCGGATCCTTCTCGAATGCGGCAAGGAGCTTGTCTTGCTGTTCCTGCGGCAAATTCTTCAGCTGCGATTTCATCGCCTGCTTTGCCGCAACCTGCTTTATCTTATCGAATAATCCCATAAGAATAGTGTAGCATACGTTTACTCATAGCGGAGCGCCTCCATCGGGCTTTTCCGCGCAGCCTGGCGGGCCGGATAGATGCCGAAGACGAGGCCGACAAGACTCGCTACGAACATGCCAAGTATTGCAGCACTCCATGGAAAGATGAATTGCCAATCGACATGCACGACGGATGTCAGGATGATCGATATCACATAGGAAAGCACGCCACCGAGCACAATGCCCACAAAGCCGCCAGCACCAGTCAGAATTACCGCTTCAAGGAGGAACTGCATGAGGATGTCGCGGTTCGTCGCGCCAAGCGCTTTGCGCAAGCCGATCTCGCGCGTACGTTCAGTGACTGATACAAGCATGATATTCATAATGCCGATGCCGCCGACCACGAGCGATATGGCTGCGACTGCCGCAAGGAATGCAGTGAGTGCCGAGGTGATCGTGCCCAAGGTGTTGGCGATGTCCGCTTGCGTCGTCACTGAAAAATCATCGTGCGACGGATCGGTGATATTATGCGAGTTGCGCAGGGTGATCTTGATATCCTGCACGGTCGAGGAAATATTCGCCTCGGTATCCACCACCGTCACAAGGCGGCTGTAGAACTTCGTGCCGAGAATGTACTGCTGGGCCGTCGTATATGGCATGAACACACAGTCATCGAATTCTGACGATGATCCCTGCTCCGGCAGGACGCCGGCAACTTGAAACGTATTGTTCTTGATGCGGATCTTCTGGCCGATCGCATCGTCATTGCCAAAGAGCTGCGTCTTGACCTTTGAGCCGATAATGACAACGAGCGACCGACTAATGACATCGTCATCGCTGAAAAACTCTCCCCGATTCGGAATGATATTAAAAATCTGCGGGACAAGCGCGCCGGAGCCGAACACCGCCACCTGATAGACATTGCTGCCGTAGACTGCTTTTGCAGAGCCGACGACCATCGGCATGACATATTTGGCATGCGGCACATTCTCCTTTTGCTGCAATAAAACCAGATCA
Source organism: uncultured Candidatus Saccharibacteria bacterium (assembly GCA_964613715.1). GTDB lineage: Bacteria > Patescibacteriota > Minisyncoccia > Phycocordibacterales > GWA1-40-21 > Bog-1340. The sequence continues at coordinate 94,878 of CAZTJK010000001.1, forward strand.
TGCTCCTTGAGGGAATCATTCATGGTCTCTGCAGCCTGCGACGGGCCAAATGAGAGTTTACCGGGCAAGGCGATCACCGTCGTTGCTCCGAGCCCTTTGACCTGGTCGAGGATGAGATTCTGCGCACCCTGGCCAAGCGACATGACGAGCATGATAGACGTAATGCCGATGACGATGCCGATGATGGTCAGGATCGAGCGCGACTTGTGCGTCGTCAGACCAGTCACTGCGGTATGGATGCTGTGATTGATATTCATAGATTTATTTGAGGAATCCGTCTGCTGCCGTGCGGCGCTTGGCAACCCGCTCGTCTGATTCAATGACCCCGTCCGACAGGCGCACGATGCGTGCTGCGTATTCGGCAGTGTACGTCTCATGGGTGATCAGGATCACAGTATGGCCATGCATGGTGTTGAGCTTCTGGATGATGTCGATGATCGCCGCGCCGGATTTTGAATCAAGGTTTCCGGTCGGCTCGTCTGCAAAGATCACTTCGGGATGACAAACAAGCGCCCGAGCGATGGCCACGCGCTGCTTTTCGCCACCGGAAAGCTGCGAGGCCTCATGGTGCATTCGATGCGCAAGTCCGACCGACATAACTGCCTGCTCGGCCCGCCCCTGCCATTCTTCTTCCGGCACGTCCGAATAAATGAGCGGCAATTTCACGTTTTCAAGCACGGTCGAGCGCGGCAGCAAATTGAATGCCTGGAAGACGAATCCCATTTTCTGATTGCGCATCCTGGCGACTTCGTCTGGTGTATACGAGCTGATGTCCTTGCCAGAGAAAAAATAGCTGCCATCCGTATGGGTATCAAGCAGGCCGAGAATCTGAAGCAGCGTCGATTTCCCCGATCCGGATGCGCCCATGATAGCGATGAATTCCCCTTTCTCGATCGAAAGATTGATGCCCCGAAGCGCCTCGGTTCGGGAACCTTCATTTTCATAGACCTTCTTGAGCCCTTTGACTGCAAGCAGTGTCATAGCGTTAGACGGCTGGTGTCGCCTTGATCGTATCTCCTTCCTTCAGGCCGGAACGGATTTCCACATAGCCGTCCTCGCCACGAATGCCGGTAGTCACTTCAGTGCGAATGGTTGCTTTCTTGTTGGCCGGATCAACGCGGTCGACGTATTTGATATTGTCGAGTGTGTAGACCGACCGAGACGGCACGGCAAGCACGCCCTGCTTTTGATCCGTGCGGATAGAAAGATTCGCCGTCATGCCGGAACGGATGCGTGCATCCGACGAGGTAGCAAATGCCAAGGTTACCTTATATGTCGGTACACCTTCGATCACCGTTTCGGCCGGATCGATTTTCACGACTGATGCGAAAAAGAATGTCTCGGAACCGTATGCATCGAGTGTGGTGGTAGCCATATCGCCGATCGCCACTTTCGCGATATCGGCTTCCGGCACGAATGATTCGACATCATAGCGGCCATATGAGATAACGGAAATCGCCGGAGCGCCGGCGGCAAGCGTCTGCCCGACGCTTGGGACGATATTCGTCACGACGCCTGCAATCGGGGAAACAATGACTGATTTGGCAAGCTCCGCCTGTGCGGCATCGACATTAGCCTGCGCCTCTTCGACGGCGGCTTCCTGGGCATTGATGGATGCGGGCGTATTGCCAGCGCGGTCGAGATCATAATTTGCCTGTGCGGAAGTAATGCTTGAACGTGCGGCAGCAAGAGCGAGGCGGGCGCCCGAAACCGATGCCTTGTAAGTAGCGAGCGTCGTTTGCGTTGTCGTGGTATCCGAAGAAGCGGTGCTGAGCGCAAGCGCAAGATTATCAAGAAAACCCTGAATAGTATCGACTGATGCGAGCGCTGCTGCTGTGGATGTTGCCGGATTCTGCTTCCATGCGTGCAAGAGGCCTTCGATAGTCATCCGCGCATTATTGATATCGGTCTTGAGCTGGAAATTATTGACAGAAAAGACAACTTGGGGAGAAACGCCGGTGGGATTGGTGAACATCTGATCGATATCGTTGCGTATCGCATCATCGGATGTTGTATAGGCGCTCGTGATGCTATTGGCAAGCGTATTTGCCGCGATTGCAAGCTCTTCAGGTCTCGTGCCGTTTTGCATATCGACGAGCTTCGCGAGAGCAATGGCAAGTCCTGCTTTCGCTTGCTTGACTGCGGCAACGAGATCGCCGTTCAGAAGCGATGCGAGGGATTCTCCCGCGTAGACGCTATCTCCGACAGCAACCGGAATGGAAGCGACCTGGCCGCCCGAGCGGAATGACAAATCGAGATCGGAAAGTGGCTTCACATTGCCGGTCGCGCTGACTTCCTCGACAAGATTATGCTTGGCAACAGCGACAAGCTCATCCGGCGTGTTTTTCTTTCGTCCCAGGAAAATGACAAGGACAAGAATGCAGGCAAGAGCAATGATGATGCTCCACCACGGATGATTCCGCATGAACGTACGAATCTGGGCATATATGCGATTGAACATGTTTTTCATACTCTTCATCATATTCTTCATATTGTATCAAAGTGAATAAATTATATTGTGCGTGTGTGACCGGTCTCAAGCGCCTCAAGCAGATCGGTCATGGTCGCATCGAGGATTCGCAAGCGGTTTTTCGGAATATGCCTGAACACCTCGCGCTCATGCTTCTGGAAAATCCGCATGCATTTGGTGAAAACCGTCTTGCCTTTCGGTGTTAGATGCACCGCATGTTCGCGGCGATCACGACGATTCTCTGTCCGCGTCACCAGCTTGCGCGACAAAAGGATATTCATATGCTTGCTCACTGCTGCCGGCGTGACTTGCTGCATATGGGCAAGCACGGCCTGCGTTCCCTTGGGACTATCGGCAATCGCTGCGAGGATCCCGAACTGCGGCACCGACATATCGAGCGCCTCACGCAGCGTCCGGTCGACCCTGCGGCCGAAACCGAACAGAAAATTACGGATCTTAAATATGGTGCGCATGGAAATAGTATACTTGTTAACTATTAAAAAGTAAACAAGATAGTATGCCTGTGCTGATATACAGGATGTTCTGATGCCAATTCTCGTGTCGGAGCGCCGGGATTTGAACCCGGAGTCACATGAACCCGAATCATGCATGTTACCGTTACACCACGCTCCGCTTATTCTCCTGTCTTCCGTGTGCACTTTAGAGGATTCGAACCTCTGACCTCTCCCGTGTGAAGGGAACGCTCTAACCAACTGAGCTAAAAGTGCAGATTCCCCTATTAGTTCCCTTCGTAGTGGTCACGAATATTTTGCTCGCCGTCGCTTACAAAATTTCTCGACCCTGCCTCACCGTCGCGCGTACTCGCGCGACATGGCTGCGGCTTTCACCTGAAGGGAAAATCAAAAGCAGTTTTGATTTTCCCTTCAGGTGGACCTAGGCGGAATCGGACCGCCGTCTCGTCAATGCGAATGACGCGTGCTACCACTATACTATAGGCCCGAGAAAAATACTCTAGCATATTTTCAATAAAATACTATATGATCCGGGCATAAAAATAAGGCAGCTCGCGTCAACGATCTGCCTTATCTCACTGTGCTGGAAGCTCGGCTTCCTTGATCTCCGGAAGAGCAGCAAGCTCTTCCCGCACCTTCTCCATGAGTGTGATATCGCTCATGGTCTCTACCGCGGCATGATGCCGTTCAGCTACAAGCTCGCCTGCAAGCGAAGTCATGACGAAGGAATTCGTCCCTCCTTCACTCGTGCGGACCATCCGGATGAATTCCGCAAGAACGCCCTTATTGGTCGCATCGCGATTCTTCCGTTCTTCAAAAATAAGCCGCGCAAGGCGCTTGATCTGCGCATCCCGCGAGTTCTGGTCGGCCATGGGCCTCCCCCTTTCAGTGAGACGTACATCTAAGCCGCATTATAGGGATTTAGCACGGAGTGTCAAATAGCTTGATATTTTGTGGACCGCACCGGACTCGAACCGGTCACCTCTTCCATGCCATGGAAGCGCTCTACCAGATGAGCTAGCGGCCCATCCACAAACGCAGAGTATAGAACAAAAGGACGCAAAAGCAAAATACCTAGTGGGCTTCGGTCTCTGAATAGTCGACGTGCGTCGTCATCGGACCCTCGCGGAAAAAGTTGATATTCACGAGCCATAGTGTCGCGACGATCGTGATCAAGATGGAAATATTCGTGATGATGTTTTGATGCTTCATGCCAAACCGCTCGAAGATCGTGGCAAGCGATATGACGATAGACAAGCAAAGGATGACAAGAAGAATCGTATTCTCCGTATCATGCCCATCCACGCCCATGCCGGCACGGCGTATTTCCTGGCGCAATTCCGAGAACTTTTTCACGACAAACGATATGGCGCTCGTTGAAGTCGCACTTTCTTCGGTCGAGGTACCAAGAACTTCACCCGCAGCCGCTTTGCCGGAAACAACTGCAACGGTGCTTGATGATGATTTTGAAACTGGCGGCACGACGGTGACCGGATTGGCATAGATTTGCACCACGAAGACGCTTTCTTTCCCCTTGTAGGTGCCGGTTGCGATCGCGCTACCCATTTCTGTATAAGCGCCCTTCACGATATTGGCGCGATGGGTCGGCGATTTCATCCAAGCGGCAGTCACATCCTGGCTCTCGATAAAGTTGACGGCAAGATTCTCGCCGGCGTAATTGTACTGATAGCCGACCTCTGCAAGCCAATACCACGGCGTCTTGCCTTCCGGGCTTGTATGAGCAAAATATCCTTTTGTGACCATGTCATTTGCCTTCAACTGGGCAGCTTCGGAAAGTAGTGGGTTCACAGCAAGCGCTGGCAGATTGTCATTCTGGCGCTCCTGGTTCGTCAGCGCGCCAAGTGCAGAGACGAGCACGCTTGCCGGCTGAAAACCTGGCATATATGCCGGCGCTACGACGAAAATCGCTTCGATCAGGAGGACGGCAAGCACGACCAATACGAGCGGTCTCTCGAAAATCGCCCCTATTTGCTTGGTTATTTTGCCGATCATGTTGGAAATTATACTGTAAAATTACAGTACTGTAAAGTTCGGGTTCGAAATTTACTGATTCAGCTTCGCGCGAGTGTATTCGGCGACGACACCAGTGCCATGCGTGCGATGCAACGGCACGAGGATATCAGAAGCATACTTTTCCTGGTATGCGATCACTGCAGCCTGAGTCAGTGTGCCGAAATAGCCGGTCGATGATGCATTGAAGAATCCTTCTGCGCGCAGGCGATCTTGGAGCTCAGTCACATCAGGAGACAGGCGTGAGCCGAGGCGCATATTGTGAAGGAAGACGAACTTTTCCGCGCCGAGCACTTCCCCTGCAACGGGCTCTGTGCTTGTCGAAGCGTTGCCATTATCATTCGTTGCGGATCCTCCAGCAACTGATGGAGAAACGGATTCAGTCGAAGTGCCGAGCACTTCCCCGCCAGTCGTATCTTCAGTCACAACAGTCGTAGTGCGGGTGCGGTGTCCGGCGACGATCACCGTGCGAGTCTGCGGGAGAGCAGCATTACCCGCGGAATCCGTAGCAGTATAGGTAATGATATATGTACCTGCAATTTTTGTATTCACTTCCCCGGATGCGGCGACTTTCACAAATTCGTCCTGGTCGTCGGTCGCAGTCGCACCGGCATCGTCATAGGACACGGAGCCGAGATTCACGGTGATCGGATTCTGGCCGAGCACCGTGATGACCGGAGCAGTATCATCGAGCAGCACGCTGATGGATTCTGACTTGAGCGAGTTGCCCGCTGCATCATAAGCTACAGCAAAGAGGGTGTATGGGCCTTCTGCAAGCTCGGATGTATCCCAGCTTGCAATATATGGTGCTGCAATTGAATCAGTGATATGAACATTCTCCTCGGTGTTGTGACCATACCAGAACTCGACGCGAGCAATACCGGAAAGGTTATCGAGCGCATCGGCTGCAAGAGATACCGTGCCATGGACATGCGCATTGTTTGCCGGACTGGTCATGGAAACCGAATCGACATGGGTGTCGAGCTTGAGCTGATTAGCCGCAGTATTCACCTCTTCAGCATTGCCGGAGGCATCGATGCCGAAATACTTAATTGTATAGATACCATCGGTATTCACGGTCGCCTGGCCCTGTCCCTCAGTGATAGAGACAGGGGTAGAATCAGTCGTCGGAGTCGAGCCATCGATCGTGTAATAGACGGTCGTGCAAGCGACATTGTCGGTGCAGTCAAACGTGATCGTCACTGGAGATGTGGACCAGCCAGCTGAGATATTGTCGGTGCTTGCCGGTGCTTCGCGATCCACGACATTCACCGTGCGGATGACCGGCGTTGCTGAATTGCCGTGAGAATCAGTGGCATTGTACGTAAGCGTGTAGGAGCCGACAGTATTGGTATCCACGCTGCCGCTTATAGATGCATTGATGAAGAAATCATAGTTATCGAAGACCGTCGCGCCGGACTCATGGTAGTGATGGCCGACGAGCACGGTGGTCGGATTGCTGCCATTCAAGTGAATGACCGGGTCTGTCGTATCCTGGACTTTGATCGTGAAGCTGCCAGTGCTGCGATTACCTTCATCATCGGTCGCACTGCAGGAAACGGTGTTATTGCCGAAATGAAATGTTGAACCAGAATTCGGTGAGCAGTCGATGTCCGGATGCGCAGTATTGGCATCGGTAGCAGAGACGCTATAGCTCACCCGTGCGCCGCTGTGACTCGTGGCTTCGGCAGTGATCGTATCCGGCAAATTCAGCGTCGGTGCAGTATTGTCGACAATAACTGAAATATGCGATGATTCGGCGCTATTGCCGACCGTGTCGAATGCCTTCGCCCAGACAGGGTAGCTGCCATCAGAAACGCCATTCGTATTCCAATTCACGCTGTAGGAAGAGCCGTGGGTGTCCTCGCCGATCTTCACTGATCCATTGCCCGATGAGCGCCAAAACTCGACTTTCGCAATATCATTGTTGTCATCGGCATTCGCGCGGAGGGTCACGGTGTCGCTCACGACATCATGATTATGTGGGGACGTGAGAGAGACGGTCGGATTCGTCGCGTCCACTTGGATCGCATTCTGGAGGGTCTTCGGACCGACACTGTCGGATGAGCAGGTGTCGTTTGAATAGACCCAGACCTTGAGATCGTACGTACCGGAATTCGAAGGGGCAGTAACCGAGAAGGTCTCGGTCGAGGAGTCGAAATTCTGCGTATGATTCGCAGTATTTACGCACTGCGCCGATGCTGAACCGATCTGGTATTTCGTCGATTTCCAATAATTGGCACTGTTGTTGCCATTCGTCTCGGAGACGGACACTGATACGCTTGCGCCACCTGCGACGAGGGTTGAATTATCCCCAGCAACCAAGACGGTATTGATTGTCTTGGTAAACGAGACTGCTGCCGATGCCTGGCCTGCAACTGCGAGCAATGCAAAAACCGCAAACGCACCTACGATGTATTTCTTCATGAATAAAAAATGAATACTACGCACCTGATAATAAAATGAACATAACGATCCGACTCGTTATGTACGCACTCTGAGAAACCGGCCTGACTATAGCATGGAATGGGAATAATAAAAAGAGCATGTCCCTGGCTTCAGGTCATGCTCTTTCTGATGCGTGGCATCAGGAGATAGAACTCCCGGAATGCCTCATGATACTTGGCATCGTGCACCCGCTTGAACAAGCAATCGAGAAGCTCCGCTGCCTGGCGATAGCTCTCAGACAAGCCGTGCTTCTTGATCGGATGCAGGATCTCGACACAGAAGACGATCAGCCCATCAAACGTATGATTGCACCCATGAATATGGTGATCGATGCTCTGGCCGATGCGTTTGCCTTCGCATTCGATGAAGCAGTCGTCCTCCTCAAAGCGGAGAGACAAGCGGCCTTCCGAATGCTTGACTGCAGCAACGACAATGCAGATAATTTCCTTGCCATATCGCTTTGCGGACATAGGCCCTCCTTTCTCCGTTTTATAGAGTTATTTCTCAAATGAACCAGCTTCTCATGAAAATGCTAGGACGATTTCAATACACTGTCAAGAGCAGCGTGGCTTCCCCATTCTCACCATTATTCATCAAGCACCGATAGCATCGATCTTCGCAGCCATGATGAAATCATTCTGGGAAAGACCGCCGATGGCATGGGTCGACAAATCTATAGTGACGAATTTGTAATTGGTCAGATGAATATCAGGATGGTGTCCTTCGGACTCAGCGATCTTCCCCACCTGATCCACGAATGCAAGCGCAGCCTTAAAATCCTTACAGGTAAATTTTTTCGTAATACTCTTAGCATCTGCCGACAGTGACCAGCCGGAAACCTGCTTGAGCAGGATCTCGGCTTCGTCTTTCGTGGCGGGTGGCATGCCGCCTTCGCACGGAACGCAATGGGTCATGTTCAAATCCATAGTGCTCAGTATATCAAATTAAGATGCGGAGCCGGACACGATGCGCGGATTCCACAGTATTGAATCGACATTGCGAGTGCCGTTGAAATTCCAATGATGCTCCACCGGGTAGCCAAGACGGGAGCTGTTGCTTATCGCCTTGTCATTACCGATATAAAAACCGATATGGGTGTGTGACTCATCGGTGCCGGGCGCCGCTTGTTCCCACACCAGAATGGAGCCGATTTCCGGGACTTGGATTTCCTGCCAGCCGGATGCTTTCAGGTCTTTGACCGTGCCGAGGACCGTCGCATGTATTTCTGCAATATATCTGAACATCACGAGAATAGCAGATACGAAAAAGGCGCAGGAGAGCCTGCCGTTTTCGACCACATCCCTTCGCTTATGATCCTTGTCTGTATAAAAATTGCGGAATGCAGTCGAGCCGACACTGTTCTTCACAACAGCCATATAGGTGTCGAAAACGAACGCATGCCCGATAGTGCGTGCCTGTTCCATGTGGTGGACCCTACCAGATTCGAACTGGTGACCTCCTCATTGCAAATGAGGCGCTCTACCAACTAAGCTAAGGGCCCGCGAAAGCGTACTCTAGCACGATTTTTCTTTTTTTCAAAACTATTTTCCGGCGAGCGCTAGGCCAAGCACATGATCGAGAAATTGCGTCAGTGATGAGCCCACGGCGGTGAGCGCCTTCGGCATGAGCGACTCGCTTGTCAGACCCGGCAAGGTATTCGTCTCAAGGATATAGATGCCCCGCTTCGGATGCACGATGAAATCTGATCGCGAATAATGCCGCAAGCCCAAGGCGTGATGCGCTTCCATGGCGGCTTTTTGTATCAGATCTTTTTCTTTCTCGCTGAAATTGCCCGGACAGATCTCCTCTGATTTTCCTGAATATTTCGCATCTTTGTCGAAAAACTCGCTTGATGACGGATGCCGGATTTCGATGACGGGCAATGGATAGAGTGCATGCTCGCGAAAATTATCTATTACGCCGCAGGTCGCCTCCTTGCCAGAAATATATTCTTCGACAAGCGCGATCTCCGAATGCGCCAGTGCATCTTTGAGTGCTGGCAGAATTTCCTTCATCGTTTTCACGAGCGTGACGCCGTGCGACGAGCCGCTTGATACAGGCTTCACGATTGCCGGCATCGGAAAGCTCTTGAAGATCTGTGCGGCAAGCATCTCGTCTTCCTCTCCTTTTCGCACAGCACGATATATCGGCGTCTTGATATTGAATTTCTCAAACATGCGCTTGGCAAGGAGCTTGTTCATGGCGATCGCGGATGCAAGCGCGCCGGAGCCGGTATATTTTACCTGCGAATGATCAAGGAGCTGCTGCAGCTTGCCATCCTCGCCGTATGCACCATGGAGCGCATTGAAAAGTACATCGATACCCTGAAAGGCTTTTTGCGGATGAATACTTGATCCATCGACAAGCCATTCGCCTGCTTTGGAGATAATGATATCAGTGGGAATATAGCCTGCAGGCATATGATCGAGCACGCTCTTGCCCGTAAGCATGGATATTTCATGCTCATCGCTCGGTCCCCCGCGCACCACGCCGACTTTGACCTTTCTCATGCGGAAAGTATACCATGGCCGACAATCAAAAAAGCTACCCATGTCAGGTAGCTTTCCGTACTGCATGCTTCAGGGATGCTGCTGCACCGGCAGAAGGCTCGTAAATGATGCGAGCGATCGGGATTGCTTAAATTGCTCGAGCAACTGGTCGATCGTCATATCAGTACAGGCTGCCTCGCAGGCGAGAAAGACAACAATAAGGTTATCCTCTTCGCTTTCCGCGGTCGGTTTGGCCTCCTGCATTATTGTAGAAAACTTTTTGTATTCATCATGGGACAGCGCATTCTTGAATCTGGCAGCAATGACTGCTACCGTCTTCCTATTCCTGCGAATGCCCTGCACGAGCTCTTCAGCGCATGGAAAACATGCGTGCAAGCCGTTCGGCAATCGCCGGGCAATGCCATGTTTTGGACACCTGGCTGCCATAAAAAATCCTTTCCTCTGGAAAATAGCTTCTGTCGAGATTATTCTCCTCGAACGGGATTTTGTCAAATAAAAAGAGCCGCCCGCATGGACAGCTCTCACTGCAGATAAATATCCGCAAACCGGAAGAAATATTGCTGCAGATTGATGACAGAACAGATCGACCGCTCAGCACGCACCATAGCAACGACCTCGTTCATTGAGCATCGCTGGTTAAGCGCTTTTGCCATAAGAAAGCGGAGGATAGAAATATCTTCGTCTCCGATCTTCATATGCTGAGAATCGACACGAGCAACATCGACAAGCTCGTAATATTCCTCTTGCGAGATAGCATTTTTTACTGCCCCCGCAATGAGCGCCGCATCTGAGAGGTAAAGCTCAACCAGCTCATCAATGCAGGAAAAACATGCAGTGACGCCCTCCGAAAAGCTGCGGTGAATCTGCTGATGCTCGCGGCAGAAGACGCGCGAGTTCCATGTGCAGATAGTGCAGGCGACCGACATACGGACAAGCTTGCTGCGGCGTATCGGCAGGACATGGTATTCCTGCAAATCCGTCTGACTGCAGAAATGGCAGTTCATACGGCCTCCTTTCTCCTGATATAAATGACCTTCCTGCTTTCAAAATAGCGTCTGCAGGCCGGGCTGTCAAACGAAAATTCTTGACTTATTTTTTCTGCATACTAGTATTGGAAGTGGAAAATGATCTTGAAAGGAGGTGGATATGCTACCGATCCAGGCGAATAAATGCCGCTTGAATGTGACGGAAGATCCGCGAGTGCTCCTCGTCGAATGCAGCCATGGCAATGTTAGCACGGCTGCGATATGCCTCATGTACATCTTGGATAATGAGGTGCTCGAGCAAGGAGTATTCATGCTCGATGTGAAAGGCCCGAGCGTGCGGACGTTCGGCATCATTTTCGAAAAGATGGCGCGCAGGGCAGGGTTTGACGCGAAAGAGCTGGCTCGCAAGCTGCCGATCCATGCGGAAAACGGCTTGATCGTGGCCAATCATGGCTTCGACAGTGACCTTTTCGCGATTGGCAAGGAAATTCCTGGATAAGATGTATGACCCGTTCCGAAAGGAGCGGGTTTTTGTTTTAGAGGAATGCCCGCTTGCGGCGCGCGGTGTGGAATGCTACCGCGAAGCGATGCGCTTCGGTATTGGCAAGGAGGATATCCTTTTTGTATTTTTCGATAAGCGCTTCCCTGCCTTGGATCGCCTTCGGGCGATGCCGCTCGTCTTTCGTCACGGCGGCGACAGGGATATCGAGCTTCAGCGATTTCAATATTTTTTCAGCGGCATTCTTCTGCGGCAAAGCGCCGTCGACGACGATAAGCGCAGGCAAGCGCCACTCGGCATGCGCCAGGCGACGGCGCAGCATCTCGACAAGCGCTGCTACGTCGTTCTGCATGCTCTCGTTTATCTTGAACTTGCGATACTCGACCTTGTTCGGCGCACCGTCCTCCACCACCGTCATAACGCCTACCGTATTCGTGCCGCTGATATGCGCAACGTCATATGCCTCAATGCGGAACGCGCCTGTGCTAGCAGCGCCTGAGAAATCCGCACGCATGAGCGCCACGTCCTGGATATGGTTCAGCGCGAATATGGTCTTTTTAACTGCACCGGCTTTTTCGAATTCGCGCGCTTTCGCAAGCATCTTCATCTCCTTCGCAAGGTTCTTCAGTATATTTTTCTTCTTACCGTTAAAGAACAGTGAAATATTTTTGATAGTTTTCGCGTATTCCTGCTTTGACACGACGCCGATGCAGGTGCCGGGGCAGAGGCCGATCTGATAGTTGAAGCAGCCGCGTGGCTCGCCGAGCTTGCAGTAGTCGCGGAACGGGAATATCTTGCGGACGATCTTCACCGCGTCGCGCAACTGCGTGCCGCTCGTGAACGGGCCGAATTTCGCTTTCACTCTGTAGCCGAGCTCGTGCCCGCCCGAAAGATTCTTCCCTCGCTCTATAAGCACCCGCGGAAAATCCTCTTTCGTGATGACGACGTAATTGTAGCTCTTGTCGTCCTTTTCCTTCACATTGTATTTCGGCTGATATTTTTTGATGAGCGCGTTCTCGAGGATGAGCGCTTCGAGCACGGAGTCCGTCCGCTCGAAGGTCACCCGGTCGGCTTGGAAAACCATGTCGAGGATGGCCGGCCCGCGCGCAGCAATGAGGTCGGCAGCGAAATAGCTCTTCACGCGGTCACGGAGCAACGTTGCCTTGCCGATATAGAGAATCTGCCTGCCTTTCCTGAAGAAATAGACGCCTGGGGCCTGTGGCAGCTTAGTTTTTGCGAAATCTTGACTGTTCATTATTCGTGTTATACCATGCGAAAAGAATCGGTTCAAATACAAAAAATAAGGAGATTCCCATGGGAAGCCCGTGCAGGCCGAGGCCTGCATTGCAGCACAACCGTATCAAGCAGCAGATCAGGCGACAGCAAGCGCAACAGGTAAAAAAGCCCCGCTACAAGGAAAAGGGCAGAACGAGCATGTTCTGGGCAGGAAACCATCTCTTCTCTTTGACGAGAGATGGAACGATCCTGGAACACAACGTTTGACCAGCGCCTCCCGCGCCGGACCGTTTACGGTCCGGCGCTTTTTTCTTGCCTATTTTTTCTTCAGCACCCGCTTCAGATATTTCCCAGTGTGCGACTTCTCATTCATCGCCACATCTTCAGGCGTGCCTTTCGCCACGACTTCCCCGCCCTTATCCCCGCCTTCCGGCCCGATGTCGATGATATAGTCAGACGACTTGATGAGATCCATATTGTGCTCGATGACGACCACCGTATTGCCGTTGTCGACGAGCTTCTGCAAAATCTCGATGAGCTTCTTCACATCCTCGTAGTGGAGGCCGATGGTCGGCTCGTCGAGGAAATAGATCGTCTTGTACATGCCCGGGCGATAGAGCTCGGAGGATATCTTCACGCGCTGCGCCTCGCCGCCCGAAAGGGTGGTCGCGGACTGGCCAAGCTTGAGATAGCCGAGGCCGACTTGGTCGAGGCAGTGCAGGCGGTCGTAGACCGCCGGCAAATCCTCGAAGAATTTCAATCCGTCCTCCACCGTCATCTCGAGCACTTCGTGGATATTCTTGCCCTTGTATTTGACCTCGAGCGTCTCTTTGGTAAAGCGCTTGCCATGGCAGACATCGCACGGCACGTACACTGTCGGCAGGAAATGCATTTCCACTTCGATCGTGCCATTACCTTCGCAATTCTCGCAGCGGCCGCCTTTTACGTTGAACGAGAAGCGATTTGCTCCCCAGCCGCGCTCGCGGGCCGTCGCGGTCGTGGCGAACATATCGCGGATGAATGTCCACGCGCCGGTGTACGTCGCCGGGTTCGAGCGCGGCGTGCGACCGATCGGCGACTGATCGATCATGATAACGCGCGAGAGGTATTCGGAACCTTCAAAAGAAGTCGCATTATAGGTATTCGCCGAGCGCATCTTCTTCTCGAGCCGCGCCTGCAAGTTTTTATAGAGAATCTCGTACACGAAAGAAGACTTGCCGGAGCCGGAAACGCCCGTAACCGTCACAAGCTTGCCGAGCGGCACGTCTACGCTCATATTCTTGATATTGAACACCTTGCCGCCGCGGACTTTCAGCTTGCCCTTGTCCTGGTCGCGGCGCTTTTTCGGCAGCGGAATCTTCGCCTCGCCGCGCAGGTAGTCAAGCGTGAGCGAACCGGATTTGTTCTCCTTTGCCGTGAGCAATTCTTCGAGCCAGCCAGAGACCACCACGCGGCCGCCGTGCACGCCGGCCTTTGGCCCGATGTCCACGATATAGTCCGAGGCATACATAGTGTCCTCGTCATGCTCGACGACGAGTATCGTATTGCCGAGGTCGCGCAAATTCACGAGCGTCTTGATGAGCTTGTCATTGTCACGCTGATGCAAACCGATCGTCGGCTCGTCGAGCACATAGAGAGCGCCAACGAGGCCCGAGCCGAGCTGCGAAGCAAGGCGTATGCGCTGTGCCTCCCCGCCCGAGAGCGTGTTCGCCCGGCGATCAAGCGAGAGATACTCGATACCCACATCGGTCATAAAAAGCAGGCGCGAGTCGATTTCTTTCAAGATGACTTTGCAGATTTCAGCTTCTGTCTCCGTGAGCTTCAGACTCTCGAGGAAGAGCTTGGCATCGGTGATGGATTTCGCCGTATAGTCCACGATATTCACGCCGCCAAGGAGCACATGCAGTGCCTCCTCGCGCAAGCGTGCGCCTTTGCAGGTCTCGCAGAGCTCGTCCGTGAAGAAGTCCTTGGTCCCGAGGCCGTGGCAGGCAGGGCACGCGCCATACGGCGAGTTGAATGAAAAGAGGCGCGGCTCTATCTCCGGATACGAATAGCCGTCGTATGGACACATGAATTTTACGGAGATCATTTTTGTCTCCTCGGGCGTCTCCACTTTCAGGAGCCCCTTCGACTCCTCAATCGCTTTTTCCACCGCGTCCGACAAGCGCTCCTTAATGCCCTCTTTCTTCTCCTTGAACTCGCTTGTGTAGAATTCATCAACGAGCACGTCGATATCGTGCTTTTTGTTTTTGGACAAAATGATCTGATTGCGCAGCTTGTGCGCCGCGCCATCTACCTTCACCTCCGTATAGCCCTTCTCAAGGAGATCATAGAGCAGCTGATAGTACTCGCCTTTCCTGCCGACGACGATCGGCGAATAGATCTTCACCTTATCGCTCGTCACTTTCACGCCGAGAATATCTTTCGATTGCTTCGGCGATTTGAGATGCGTAACGGTATGGATGATGGTCTCAAGGATTTCCTCTTTCGATAATTTCTTGATTTCCCTGTTGCACACAAGGCAATGCGGCTTGCCGATGCGCGCGTAGAGGATGCGCAGGTAGTCGTATATCTCCGTGATGGTCGCCACGGTGGAGCGCGGGTTGTTCGAGCGCGATTTCTGGTCTATGGAAATAGCCGGCGACAGGCCGATGATCTCGTCCACATCCGGCTTTTGCATCTGGTGGAGGAACTGGCGTGCGTATGAGGAAAGCGACTCCACGTAGCGGCGCTGTCCCTCGGCAAAAATGGTATCAAATGCGAATGACGATTTACCGGAACCGGAAAGGCCCGTGACCGCGATCATCTTGTTGCGCGGCATGTGCACGGTGATGTTCTTGAGATTGTGCGTCCGCGCGCCTTTGACGACGATCTCCTTCGCCTCTTCGTCAAAACCGGTCTTTGTGCTGTGTTTCGGGCTCATATATATGCGCTAACTCCCCCATGGACTGCTCCATAGGGGTTATTATCGGCATTCTACGCTCTCTTTATAGGTTTGACAATAGATAATCTATGATATTATGTTCACTGAACTTGTAAATTAAAAACCACTGCAGTATTTTTGTCTTTTTGTAAAAAGACTTCCGGGATATCTTTGACCTCAGGCGTTATATGTCTGGTGTCCATAGTAAGAAAAAATAAGAATAAAATCTTAAATTTCTGCTTAAAATAATCCTTGTCCTTTGAGAGGTTAGTGTCTTGAGAGGTAGGTAGAGTCAAATCTATCAACAATAGCAACTTTACAAGTTCATTGGGAGTGGTTTACGTTATTGTCCACCCTATAGTACAACTATGGAACTCATACTTTCATTGTTGCTTATTTTGCTCATCCTACGGGAAAGCCAAATAAGGCACTAACACCTGAGTGGATAATGAAATTTTTTCTTCAAAAAAAGAACTTTTAAAATTTCTCAAGATCAGAGAAAACTTTTTGTATAATAATATCAAAGCTAAATATCAGGAAAAAAATTACAGAAAAAAAATGGTGGTTCGCGTCAAATCACAAAACCGAATAACAAATTAAAAGATGTTCAAAGAACTATACTGGATAAAATATTAGTCTTATCCCCGCAATTACCATGCGTGTATGGGTTATCAAAAAAGAAAGGCGTTGTCGCTAACGCACAAACCCACCAAATTAACTATCCTTTTCAATTACTAACATTGGATATCAAAGATTTTTTCCCAAGCATTTCTAGAAAAAAAAATTACAGATATTTTTAAAAAAAATAAATTTAACAAAGAAAACTCGGCAATTCTTACAAAACTATGTACTGTGAATGACTCACTGCCGCAAGGGGCGCCCACAAGCCCTTATTTGGCATCGTTGGTCTGTGAAAAAATGGATAAAAAAATCTATATTTACTGTAAGAAGAAAAAATTTATTTATACAAGATACTTTGATGATATTAGTATTTCTGGAAAAGACGTGTTGCTTGAAAAAAATATAAAAGATATTGAAAAAATTATCCAACAGCATGGTTTTATGCTAAATAATGATAAAAAATTTAGTTTTTTTGAAGCTGAAGATAAAATAATCACCGGTATAATAATTACAAATGGTAAGCTATCTGTAACTAAAGAATATAAAGATTCGATCAAGATTGCTTACAAAAATTATATTTTAGAAGATAACCTTAAAAACCGAAATTTATTTTCGGGAAAATTTGGTTTTTATTTTCATGTGAATAAAAAAGATGCGTTGGATTTTTTACAAGAGTTAAAAAATAACATTAATTGTTAATTATTTCTTTTTCTTCCCCACCTTCCCCTCAATAGCCCGGATTTCATCCCGCAATATGGCTGCGGTTTCGAAATCGAGCATTTTCACTGCAGCGTTCATCTGTATCTCCTTTTGTTTGATGAGCTTGGCCGGGCTCTTTGCCGCAGCCGCTTCGTCTATGCGAAGCAGCTCGGCCACGGCCTTGTCATGGTCAGAGCGCAGATGCTCGGTGATGTCGTGGATTTTCTTGATGATGGTCTTCGGCGTGATGCCATGCTTGGTATTGTACGCTACCTGCTTTTCCCTGCGGCGATTCGTCTCCTCAAGGGCGCGCTCGATGCTGCCCGTCATGTTGTCGGCATAGAGCACGACACGGCCGGCGGCATTCCTCGCCGCACGGCCGATGGTCTGGATGAGCGAGGTATCGCTGCGGAGAAAGCCCTCTTTGTCCGCATCGAGTATGCCGATGAACTCTACCTCGGGCAGGTCGAGGCCCTCGCGCAAAAGGTTCACGCCGACGAGACAGTCGAACTTTCCTTTGCGGAAATTGGTCAGGATGTCGATGCGGTCTATGGTCTTTATCTCGCTATGCAGATACTCGGCCTTCACGCCTTTTTCTTTGAGATATTCCGAAAGATCCTCGGCCATTTTCTTGGTCAGGGTCGTCGCGATCACGCGGCCGTCGCGCTTCACGATCTTTTCCGTCTCGTCAATGAAGTCGTATACCTGGGACTTGTTCTTCCCCTTTACCTCGGTAATCGGCTTGATCTCGACAATCGGGTCCACGAGGCCCGTCGGACGGATGATCTGCTCTACGGTATTCTCGGAATGCTCGCGCTCGAAATCGCCCGGCGTGGCCGAAGTATAGATGACCTGGTTCACCCGATCCTCAAACTCCGGGAACTGCAGCGGGCGGTTGTCCTTGGCGGAGGGCAAGCGGAAGCCGTAGTCCACGAGCGTCTTTTTGCGCGAAGCATCGCCTGCGTACATGCCGCGCAGCTGCGGCACTGTGACATGCGATTCGTCGATGACGGTCAAGAAATCCGGGCTGCCATCTGCTTTGTGCGGGAAATACGCGAGCAGGGTTTCCGGCGGTTCGCCGGCTTTTTTGCCCGAGAAATGCCGCGCATAATTCTCGATGCCATTGCAATAGCCGACCTCGCGGATGAGCGAGAGGTCATGCGTGGTACGGCGGCGCAAGCGCTCGGCCTCGAGCTGCTTCCCTTCTTTCTTCAGCTCCGCGACGCGCTCATCGAGCTCTATCTTGATGCTTTCGATCGCGCGCTTCTGCTCGTCTTTGTTCGTCACGAAATGCTTGGCCGGAAAGATGAAAATTGCTTTCAGATTGTCTTCCGTAATTTTCCGCGAAACTGAGTCAATTTTCGTGATGCGGGAAATCGCATCATCCTCAAAATCCACTCGAATGAGAATTTTCTCGCCCGTCGGCATGACTTCGACAGAGTTGCCCACCGCGCGGAATTGGCCGGGCTTCACATCAGTATTGGTCCTCGTGAAATACACGCCGATGAGCCGCTTGATGAGATCCTGGCGGGACTGCTTGTCGCCCACTGATAGCTTGATATTCGTTTTCTCGTATTCTGCCGGGGAGCCGAGGCCGTAGATGCAGGAAACGGATGCGACGATGATGACGTCTTTTCTCGTGAGCAGGGCCTGGGTGGAGGCATGGCGCAGGCGGTCTATCTCCTCGTTTATCATCGCCTCTTTTTCTATGTACGTGTCGGTAATCGGCATATACGCCTCCGGCTGATAGTAGTCGTAATAGGAGACGAAATAATGCACGGCATTGTCCGGGAAGAACTCCTTGTACTCCTGCGCGAGCTGGGCCGCGAGCGTCTTGTTGTGCGCGATGACCAAGGTCGGCTTCTGCGCTTTTTCAATGACATTGGCAACGGTAAAGGTCTTGCCGGTGCCGGTCGCGCCGTAGAGTATCTGCTTTTTCAAGCCCTTTTTGAGGCCCTCTGCGAGGGATTTGATGGCCTCTGGCTGGTCGCCTGCGGGCGCGTATTCGTTCTTGATCTTGAATCTGTCCATGCTTTGACTGAATGAATCATTATGCTACCCTGACCAGAGAAAAGCAATCAGATCTTTGGAAAGGAGGCTGAAATGGAAATACGCGAAGCGCGGCTGAGGCTTATCACAGCGCTGAAGCAGATTGAAGTGAGGGCGATAAGAGGACATGCGCTCGTCCGCCCGTTCTTTCGGCGGCAGGAATCTGAAGCATCGGTGTTTGCGCGGCAGGAAGGTCGGAAAGCGCATTATCTCGCCCACTGTCGCTTGAGCGAGGACGAATACTGGAAATTGCACATGTTTTTCTCTCCACTCATGGTGTTCGAAGGGCTCACGGAAGCGCAAGTTCAGCTCTGCATGCGGCTCCATGATGAATTGCGTGGAGAACAAAGGCTGATCCGTGATGAACCGTTGATCAAGCTCTTCGAGGCGGCACGCTCGCAAGAGGCTATGATGCTCGGCGATGATTTTCCGAAAGTCATCGAGCAGGTATTCCGCGCAAAGATGGCGGTAAAGGCTGAAATGCAAAGATCGAACAGGTTCTGGCAAAAATTCCTGTGCTCTCTTTCATTGATCGAGCGCGAGGATTTTCTCCGGGAATGGGGCGATCGTCTTCCATTCCTACATGATATCGATCTTGATGAGTAAATACTGCCAGCGGCTAATACCCGCTGGCTTTTCTTTTGACTCGCCGGACCAGTGTGCTACTCTTTTGGAAGAAGTATCCTGATCCTTGGAAAGGAGGAAGCATGACGCTTGCACTCGTGGAAGAACGGCTGGTAGGCGTGCTGCGAAATATCGCCGCTCAAAAAGCGGAAGAAATGCAACGGCCGATCGAGATATATTTCGAGATACGGAAGAAAGCATGGCCGATCAACAATGCAGTGCGCAGGCATTTTATGCGGCACTCTAAGCTGAATAAGTATCAGTTCGAGCGGCTTGATATGTTTTTCGCGCCGCTCGTCATTCCTGCCTGCCTTTCCCGGCCACAGGTCAATATCTGCATCGAGATCTATGCTCGGATGTGCCCACCCGGTACAGACTATGGCAATGAGGAGCTCATGGCCCTCAAGCAGAGCATAGACTACTGGCACGCATGGAAATCTGCCGCAGTCGATGAGCATTTTATCGGGCACCTGTCCGAGGTGCTGCAGGAAAAGCTGTGGTTCAAGCAGGAAATGCGTGAAGCAAGAAAGGAATATGAGGCTCGGCATCGGCCGAAGATGCTGGGAGCTGAATTCCTCGCATCAGTAGGAAAATTTGCAAAGCGATTGCTTCGGAAAAAGCGCGCCGGCTGACGAAAGTACAGCCGGCGTTTTTCATTTGACGCCGGAAATATAGGAGGTACAATTCCCGAGGATATATTGCTGTTCATTCTCGCTGTGGAAAGGAAGATATATGGGTCAGCGCAGTGCCGGCGTTTCAAAAAAGAAACCGAGGGTGGCGCATGCTCATCCCTGTAGCAAGCTGTCGCCCGAGGTACAGCGATGCGAGAAGGATTTCAAGCTGAACCTCTTTGATGCCTGCTGCCTCGTGCAATTCTTCCGGCCGTTTCCGGTGCCCCTGAAACTGTCGAAAGAGCTCATCGCGTTCCTTGTCGAAAGCAAGAAGCGCAATTCCCTGACGCAAGAAGAGGTTTGCTCGATCCGATTCGCCCTGACCGTGCTGAAACACGAGAAGGACCAGGTCGCGATCGCGCATATCATCCGCAGCAAAGTCGCCTAAGACATCTTATATACAAGCCGCACTGACATGCGGCTTTTTACCTGCTCGTTTGACTTCCATCCCTCCTCTGCTAGTCTTCGAACAGAGCAGGACATACACGAAAGGAGGCAGCTCATGTCAAAGAAAAAAGCACGCAATCAAGGGATACGAGCTATGCGATATTATCGCCGCAAGTACAACCTTAATACGCATTTTATGAGCTATTTCCCAGGAAAGTATCTCGTTGCTAGTAATGGAAAGTTCCCCAAGGATTTATCCATGAATGAAGTAGTGAAGCTCGCGGAGCTTTATAAGCAGGCGCTTGATAGCGCCCCGTTCCGCAAGGCATTGCTACGCTTCGCGCGCGAGTTCGCACAAGAGCTCAAGCGAAAAAAGCTCAAGACTGCTCCGGAAGGAGGACACCCGTTCCCCAAGCCGGATCATCTTGATCCATAATGCCAGCCTGATTCAGGGCTGGCATTTATTTTGACTTCCGCTTCCCCATTCCATATACTCCGTGATAGGAAGTTCTATTCGAAAGGAGGCGCCACATGGCACCCAAAACAGGAGAAAAAGAGGAATCGAAGTTCGAGCTCGCCCAGCGGGAGCCGCAAATAGTTGAGAAATATCAGAAGGATTTCAAGCTCGACGATGCCGAGGTATATCGCTTGCGATGCTTCTTCACTCGAGAGATCATGCCAGATAATCTGACCGAAAAGGAAATCCGCATGTGCATCGCGATGCATGATTTTCTGGCGCGAGGGTTTGCCTCGCCGAATTTCGAGTGGCTCAAGGCCGTCGTAGGCCGGAAAATGATCGATCGCGGAATTTAAAGCCGCAGAGCCGGATAGTAATGTCCGGCTTTTTTATTTTTGATATGTCGAGAGAAATTCTTTTTTGTATTGTGCGAAAGTTCCGTCGAAAATCGACTGGCGAATCTTTTTCACCAGATTGACGATAAAATGCAGATTGTGGATGGACGCGAGCGTACCCGCGAGCATTTCCTTGCCATGGAAGAGATGCGAGACATACGCCCGCGAATAATTTGTGCAGGTGTAGCAGGCGCAGCCCTCGTCTATCGGCGACAGGTCCGTGCGAAAAGCAGCATTCGAGAGATGGACCTTCCCTCTCTTCGTATATGCCGTGCCATTTCTGCCAAGACGCGTCGGCAGCACGCAATCAAAAAGATCGACGCCATTCTCGATGCCCATGAAGAGGTCTTCCGGCTCGCCGATGCCGAGGAGATGCCGCGGCTTTTCTTCCGGCAATATCTCGTTCACCCATTTGACCGCAGTCGACATGTCTTCCTTGGCAAATGAGCCGCCGATGCCGAATCCGTCGAATGTTTTGCCATCAACTTCCATTTCGGAAATCACCTGCGCCGATTTCTTGCGCAGCGCTTCTTCCCTGCCGCCTTGCACAATACCAAAGAGCGCGATCTTCCCATCCATATTGAGCTTGATATGCTCTTCGAGGCTGCGCTTTGCCCACTTGTGCGTGCGCTCGAGCGCCTCTTCTTGATAGCGGAAATCCTCCGCAGGCGAGGTGCATTCGTCGAATGCGAAAATCATATCGGCGCCGATATTGTGCTGGATGCGGATTGATTTTTCCGGCGTCATGTAATGTATCGTGCCATCGAGATGCGATTTGAAGGAGACACCGTCTTCGCCGATCTTTGCAAGGCGCGGCGCATCGGTATCATCGAAGCGCTCGGGAATGAGCAGATTCGGATCGATAGGTTTCAGCACCTTTGAAATATCCTTGCCATATGCAGCACCGAGCGAGAATACCTGGAAGCCGCCGGAGTCCGTCATTGTCGGCCCATGCCAGTTCATCATGCGGTTTAAGCCACCCATGGCTTTCACCGCTTCATCGCCCGGCTGTAGATAGAGATGATAGGTATTGGCAAGGACCACCTGTGCACCCGCATCGCGTACCTGCTCGGGATTCAAGGATTTGACCGTCGCCTTGGTGCCGACCGTGACGAATGCCGGTGTTTCGATCTGGCCATGCGGCGTCTCAATGATCCCCGCGCGGGCCATGGTGCCGGAAAGTTTTTTTTCGATAGCGAATTTCACGAAAGTACTCTAGCATAAAAATAAAAATGCCGCGCGCCAGAGGCGCGCAGCTTTTTATTATTGCATTTCCTTGAGTTTTCGCTGCACATCCTCAAGGTCCTTTTCGAGCGAATTGTAGATTTCCGGATATGCTGCGCGCATACGCTCCTGCTGCTCCGGTATGAGCTTCTTGAAGCCATCAAGAAGGAGTTTCAGTGTCTTTTCCCGCCTGAGCAATTCAGCGTGTTCCGGATTATGATGCTCGAATTGTTCCGGCATGCAATTATTTCACTCCAAGAAGCTCAACCTGGAAGACGAGCGTGGAGTTCGCTGGGATCGGGCCGACTGCCTGTGCACCGTAGCCGAGTGCCGATGGGATGACGAGGATTCTCTTGCCGCCGACTTTCATGCCAGCAACGCCGATATCCCAGCCTTTGATCACCTGGCCTGCGCCAAGTGTGAAGGTAAATGGCGTGCCGCGGTCATACGAGCTATCGAATTTCTTGCCGTCTTGGAACATGCCGACATAGTTGACCGTTACCTGATTGCCCGCT
Source organism: uncultured Candidatus Saccharibacteria bacterium (assembly GCA_964613715.1). GTDB lineage: Bacteria > Patescibacteriota > Minisyncoccia > Phycocordibacterales > GWA1-40-21 > Bog-1340. The sequence goes on from CAZTJK010000001.1 coordinate 118,096, forward strand.
GCGGCTACCGCCCCGGTGCCTACCGTCACATCCTGCGCCTGGACCTGATTCGGATTCACGGCCGGTATTGCTGCCTGCGCATTGGTATTTGATTGATCCTGCTGCATAGTTGTAGTTGTTGTGTTTGTATCTAGTGCCGCCCCTTTGCTCATAAAATTATTCAGAATGCCCTGACCTCCGATAATGACGAGCACGAGCGCGATGCCGACGACGATTGCGATGGTTGTTTTCTTGTCCATACGTGATTGCCTGATTATTAATAAGCTTCCTGCCATTATACAACAGCCGAAAAAGAATGCCACCGCTATTGTCCCGACATGCGCTGTGCTATACTAGCCTGATATGAAAAAAGACAGCGGCAAAATAATCGATCAGGAAATCAAGCACGGCAATCATATCGACGCCGGCTTCATCACCGTCAAGCAAGTGGAGCATGTCATCAAGAACATGGAAAAAACGATGCTTGAGGAGCTTGATCGCGGCTACAATCTGATCAAGCAGTATCCGCGCTCGGTGAGCATTCTCGGCTCGGCCCGCTTTAACAAAGAGAGCAAATATTACAAGCATGCCGACAAGCTCGCGCATCGCATCGTGACTGAGCTCAAATATACGGTTGTCACGGGCGGCGGACCGGGCATCATGGAAGCAGCGAACAAAGGCGCATTTGACGCAGGCGGCGCATCGATCGGATTCACGATCGAGCTGCCGAAAGAGCAGCATACGAATAAATATGTCACGGCATCTGCCGATTTCAATTACTTTTTCAGCAGGAAAATGCTGCTCTTCTTTTCTGCAGAGACATATATCTTCTACCCTGGCGGCTTCGGCACCTTTGACGAGCTCTTCACCATGGTCGCTTCTATCCAGACAAAAAAGATCGAGCCGGTGCCGATCATTCTTGTCGGTACGGAATACTGGCAGCCGCTGCTTGATGTGATCAAGCAAAAACTCCTGACAGAAAACAATACGATCGACGCGAAAGATATGGATATCTTCACGCTGACCGACTCGGAAGACGAGATCATCACGATCATCAAGGATGCGCCGTATCGCCAGGCATAAATAAAAACAGAGGGCTCGCTTCGCGAGTCCTCTGTTTTTATTTCCCCTTCTCTTCCTCGTCCTTCTTCACGAGATAGTCGACAAGACGACTAATGATAAGACCAATAATGACCCAGACGAGCACGACCGCCACATGGCGCAGCCTGCCGATCTGTCCAACGATGCGCAGAAAATCATCATGGAAAAAGTAGCCGACCCACATGACAAGCGGCGTGTACATGACAATCGCAAGCGTATTGAAGAGCATGAAGGTCTTTTCCCGCACTTTCATATAGCCGGCAAATACCGGGCCAACGAAGCGCAAAAACGGCACGAAGCGAGTGATGAATATCGTCGCGCTGATATTCTTCTCAAGCACATCGCGGTTCTTCGCAATGACGCGCAGGGACAATACTTCGTCGATGAATTTCTTCACCGAGCGGTTGTTCTTCGACACGAGGCGATAGAGTATATTATCGCCGATGATGAAAGCGATAATGACGATAAAAATGGCTGGTGTGAGGCGGATCACCCCTTCGCTCGCGAGGTATCCGGTGATGAGCAGGATGATCTCTTCCGGAATCGGAATGAAATAGCCGGAGGAAATCGCGAGAAGGAATATCGCGATATACGAGAAATGGCTGATGGAATTTATGACGAAGACTTCTTGCATACGCGCACATAGTAGCACAATTTGAAATGAGCGTCATGTATGCTAGAGTGGCGTGATGGCAGAAACTCGCATCAATAAATTCCTTGCCGAAACGTACAGTGTCGCCCGCAGAAAGGCCGACGAGCTCATTTCGGCCGGCAAGGTATTTGTGAATGGCAGGAAAGCGGTGCTTGGCGACAAGATCGGCGCGAATGATACGGTGGAACTGCGGCAGAAAGTGAAGAAGGATTTTTCCTATTATGCCTACTACAAACCTCGCGGCCTCATCACGCACAAACAGACAAAAAACGAGAAAGATATTGTGAGTTCGATCAGCATCAAAGGCGTCTACCCTATCGGCCGCCTCGACAAGGACTCTGAAGGGCTCATACTCTTGAGCGATAATCCGCGCATCACCGACCGGCTCCTCAATCCGAAATACGATCATGAAAAGGAATATATCGTCTCGACGCGCGTCCCGGTAAAGGAGCATCAGCTTGCCGTCATGGCTCGCGGCATGGAGCTCGAAGGCGATCTTGAGACCAAACCGGCGCATACGAAGCAACTCGGCGAGAAATCATTTTCAATTACCCTTTCCGAGGGAAAAAAGCATCAGATCCGCCGCATGTGCGATGCCTTCGCTTTGCCGATCGACAGCCTCAAGCGCGTGCGCATCATGAATATCCGTTTGGGCAATCTCCATCCCGGAGGCTATAGAAAAATTGCAGGCGATGAGCTCGCAATGCTCCTGAAATCCCTCGGATTATAGGCTTTATTTAAAAAGAAAATAGGCGCCGACAAACAGAATGATGGCGCAGACCTGGACGACAGAGCCGGTAACTGGCTTATCGAGCATCCGATTTTCGCTGTGAAAGAAATCGTGCACCTTCTGTGTGATGGTCCATGGCCGCTTTTTGAACGTATAATAGAAAAATTGGAGAAGATCCGGCAGTACGCCGCCGAGAATACCGAGAAGCGTCGCGAGTGCGCGTGCAGGGCTTCGCGCAAAAATGAGAAATGCGATGCCGATGCCGACGGCGAAATCAGCGGCAATCATGAGGAGCGTGAGCTGCGCCTTGAAATTGCGGATGATTGACTTGAAGCTTTTCGCATCGCGGTCGAAAAATCCGTCGATATCGTAATCGCGGTGCGGGATCATGTCGAGCATATAATGGCTGCCGACCGCAAGAACAAATCCGAGTTCCGGATGTTCAGGCGCGAGATTGGCGATCGCGGCGCCGACAATGGCATGGGGACTGAGTATCATTTAATTCGTTTTGATGCAGGCATTGAACGCATTCACTTCCTGATTGTATGTCGTGGTCAGCGATTTGATGTCGGCGACGAGCGTATTGTATTGCTTCGCAAGCACATTATATGCTGAGGCTTTTGCATTATACGCATCGGCATTAGAGCTGTCCATCTGGTCGAGCTCTGCTTTCATTGTGGCAAGATTGGCGCTGGTATTTTTCGCCTCTGCCTGCTCGCTTGCGATTTTCTGCTTCAGCGCGGCATCGGGGCCAGTACAATTGCCGAGCGGCTTGCCGAAAATCTGCGCTGCGATCCAGACCTGATTCCCCTGGTATGTTCCCTGTGCCGCATAGACACCGATCTCGACATAATTGCCGTTCAGGATATTCGCCCGGTGGCCGGGGCTATTCATCCACGCGGTCACCAGGTCACGCGAACTGCCGAAATTGCCGAGCGCGATATTTTCGCCGATCGTGATGTAGTCATAGCCATGCGCCTTCGCCTCTTTGGAAATATTATCACCCGATGGCGAGACATGCTCGAAATACTGCTTGGCGAACATGTCATCCACGCGGATCTTGGCAAGGCTTGCAAGCAACGTATTGTTCTCAAGCCCCGGCAGATCACCATTATTGTGGCGCTCGATATTCGTCCAGTATTCTATCTGGCTCGGGTTGAGGCTGACGCCATTTTCTTCCGTGCTACCGACGAGCGTTCCGGGCAAGGATTCAGTACTCGTGCCGGAAGCGGGCGCTTGAGATGAAGTGCCTTCGCTTCCCGGCAATGCGCTCGTCGGCATGACAAGCTTTGGCAAGGAGAAATTCGGGAATGAAAAGCCGGTCACGCTGAAATCCGGCAATGAGAAGGTGCTCGTGCCGGCAATCGCTGCCTGATTCGGTGTCGGCGTAAAGCCGGCACAGAAGCGCTTGCCTACTTTCGAGCGCAAATCGCCCTCTTGCCACTCGCCGCTTTTCAAGCCATCGCCATACTGGCGGCAGTAGTCATTGCGAATCGGAAAAATGATGTCATTTTTTACGAAGCCCAAGAAGAGGCCGATGCCTTTGGCAAGCTCGTTGAAGGCAGTTGTTTTTGCAGCAGGAGTATCAGCAAAAGCAAAAAATGGAGTGAGTAGAAGGGCGAAAAGCGATATAGAAAGCCAATTTTTCGCCTTATTTTTCATGGTTTTATTGTACCATGTTTTCTAAATTAGTCGAGAAAATATTTATTTATCGATCTGGGCCTGGATACGGTCAACGAGTGCGAAATATTCCTGGGAGCGCTTGTCGCGCGGACGGGCAAGCTTCACCTCGATCTCCGCTTTGACAATTGCCGGACGCTGACTGAAAACGACAATGCGATCGGACATTTCCACGGCTTCTTCTACGAGATGCGTCACCATGACCACTGTCATCTTGTATTTTTTGAGGATATTCACGAGCACGCTCCGCAGCCGCTCCGCGGTAATGGCGTCCAAGCTCGAAAATGGCTCATCCATAAATAAGAGGTCGGGGTTTACAGCAAGAGCCCGAGCAATACCGACCCGCTGGCGCATGCCGCCCGAGAGCTCCGACGGATACTTGTGCTCGAAGCCGACAAGCTCCACTTCAGCTATTTTTTCTTTCACAATCCCCTCTCGCTGAAGAGGTGCCATGCCGCTCATCTTCAAACCGAACTCGATATTTTCTTTCACCGTAAGCCATGGAAACAGTGCAAAATTCTGGAATACCATGGATATTTTCCCTGCACTCGAAGCGATGCTGCCATGCTTGTGCGGAATGAGGCCGGTCAAAAGTTTCAGGAATGTCGACTTGCCACAGCCGGATGGGCCGATGATCGAAACGAATTCGCCTGCATGGACATCGAGCGTTATGCCCTTCAGTACTTCGAGACGTTCATTGGTCTCTTCATTCCTATATATGTACGAGACATTGCTCGTCGTGATGATGGGTTTAATCTCCATAGAGTTGGGATTTTTTCAGAAGCGGCATCCAGATGAGGCGATTGATGAGAAAGACGACGAGCAAGAGGGTCGACAGGCCGAGAATCATGCTCTTGTTGCCGGCATCGGCCGAATGGCTGATGAAAGGGCCAATGCCGTTTGCAAGGCCGATGATCTCGACGCCGATGATCGCTTCCCAGCCGATGGAAAAGCCGACAATGGAGCCCGTTACTGCAGCTGGAAATGCCGTCGGCAAGGAGAAATAGATCATTTTTTTCCAGCCGGTCGCTCCGAATATTTTCGCGGCATCTTCCCTATCCTTATTTGCGGTCTTCAAGGCATGGAGCATATAAAAAAGAATCGGCCACAAGATAGAAGTTGCAGCAAATATCACTGTCATCATATTCGTATAGCCGAACCACAGCACGAAGATCGGAATGAGTGCAAAGGATGGCAGGTTTTGCATGAGGTCAAAGACCGGGATCAACAGGTCGCCTATCTTATTATCCCCGATCGCGACTGCGATCAGAACGGCAATGACAAGCGAGAGCAGATATGCCGCCACGAGACGAAACAGCGAAATGGCAAGCGCACCGGAAAGCATCCCGAACGAATCCCCGGAATAAAGCGCGATGCTTGCAATGACAATAGCGATAAATAGCGCAAAAAAAAGCGTTGTGCGCTTTCGGCGGATTTTTCTTGTCAGATGAAAGCCGTGAATGATCCGAGGCATGGATAGAGTATAGCATGCAATACAAAAGGCGCGCCGCTTCGCGGCGCGCCTTTTGTATTGTCTTACATCCCCGCAGGCTTCATGATCCTCTTGAGGAGGAAAATGGAATAGACGGCGGAAAGCCCGACAAGGCCATACACGATCGTCGAAAGCGTCGAGCCGGTGCCGCAGATCGCATCAACCAGATTCCAGTTGAGCGCCACGAGACCCCAGTTCAGGCCGCCGACAATGACGAGCACGAGCGCAATGGTGTCGAGCCAACTAAGCTTGGTCATGGATATATATTGATTGCTAAGCGACCTTTCTCGCCTTTCATTATACTCCTGAAGATGACCTCGTGAAAGCAAGCGCTTTTCTCTTTGCCAGCCGGTATTCATGCACGGTCAGACACACGATAAGAAAATCGAGAACAGCCAAGCCGAGCATCCATAGCGAATATGCAAGCGAAAGACGGTAGAATTCATACACGCAAAAAGCAGCAAAGACGGTGATCGCAAGCGGATATATTCGCAGTTTCCGCTTTAAAAGCCCGATGACGAGCACGAGCTTCACCACGCCATGCGCAAGCATATAAATGCCAAAAAAATACTGTGAGTTGACTGAATACGAGGCCGCAAGATTGACGATGAAATTCGCCACCTTGTCATTTGGGTCGTCCGATAGCTCCGATTGTAAAAGGTCGAGCACATGTGTGATGAGGTATGCCTTGCTCACAAAGAGGATCACAGCTGCACCAGCTACTTCAAGGAGGCCATTCATACCTTTTATGAACAAAGTGAATCGAAAGAGCGTGAAAATCTTTTTTTCTTCGGCTGCGTTCATGGCCATAGTATAACAAACAAAAAGCCCCGACGTGCATCGGGGCTTTGCGGCATTGCCGCTATTTGAGCCGGATCATCTGCTGATTCGGCGGCGGCAGCGGAGAATCGAATTCGCTTCGCCGCAGCGGCGCGGGCTCGAGCTCGGCCATGGCCTGCTTGTAGATATCCGACATCTTCGCGACAAACGACTGAAAGAGTTTCTTCATTGCGATCCTCCCACATGGAAATAACGACACTAATAGAAATATACCATGTAATATCTATTTGTCAAGATAGTGGCGCAGCGTGTAGAGCCAGTCTTCTTCCCCTTCTTCATTCGTACGCTTCTGCTCGAAAAGCCATTCGAGATACCGGCGATCCGTCTTCAGCACTTCTTCAATAGTCTTGCCATTGTATTTGCCAAAATTGAACTTGGTGAAGAGCACCGGCGTGCGAGAAATCTCCATCATGCGCTCGATCGCTGCCGCTTCGCTCCCCGCCTCTGCTGTCATTTTTGCAAGCAGCCGCGGAAATATTGCTGCAAGCACGCGCACATCCCCCTCGGCATCATGCGCCGTGCCTGTTACATCAAGGTGCAGATAGTAGCGGAGAAATTGCAGGCCGTATTCAGGAATGGCATTCTCCTTGTCGAGATAGCGCGCCATGCGGAAGGTGCAGATGAAGCGCGGCACGGAAATACCTTCAGACTCGAGCATGCTGATATCGAATTTCGCATTATGCGCCACGAGTATTCCCTGCTCAAGCAGCTTTTGCAGATCCTTTGCCATGCTACTCCCAGCAAATGCTGGCTTGTCCGCCAGCATCTCATTCGTAATATGATTGATGCTCATAGACTTCACAGACACCGGCATTGGCGGCTTGAAGTATTCAGTGCGTATCGTCTCCCCTGCCTGATAGCAGACTTGGCAAAGCCGGTCTGTGCCAAGAATATTTCCAGTCGTTTCAGTGTCGAGGAAAATGAGCGGTAAATTATTAAATTTAGATTGCATTTCTTTTTTGCTATTAAAAACAGTTGCTTTTATTTCTGAGTAATTAAAGCATACTTTTGAAGATTTTCTATAATTTTTGGTCTAACTATCTTATTTACCCAAATAGAATATAACCAAAGAATTGTATTATAAGTTTGAGTCTCAGTCATAATATCTCTTACAAAAAATAAAGCTGCTGCATTTTGTTCAATTAATTCAATAAATGCGACATGTAATGGTATTAATGCCGAATTTTCAATAGTATTTAAATTTTTTACTTTCAGGGCAAATTCTTCTAACATGTTTAATAAACTTATATGTAAATCTAAGATTGTATCATCAATTTTTGCTGTTTCAGGATTAAAAAATATTAATAACTGATTAGTAAAATTGCTTGAATCTCTCTGCATTAAATCACTAATAATATGTTTTTCGATATGGATGCTAGGAAACAGAAAAGAACTGTTTTTCTTTAAAAAAGCCTTGCTAGTGTGTATCCACTCCAAAAGAATTTTTTCGCGAAAAAAAGTTACCTGGTCTATTGCAGCCGCAGTAAGATCTTGTTGTTTTTTGTAAAAATAGTTTACTATAGCAATAATTAAAGAAAAAGCACCAAAACTACTTAAAACTTTTTGAATAATATCTAACTGAAATTCAGATAAAGTTTTTAATCCTATCAAATAACCAATTAAAAATAACAGAAAACCTGCAAAGCAAAGAAGGAGAAATGTTACGATGTCTTTTTTTATCATATCTTTATCGTAATTTTAACATATTTTATGTATACTATACTTATGAAAAAGCTTCTCTATTACATAGCTATACTCACGATCATCGTGGTCGGATTCCATTATCTCTCCCCTTACCTGCCAAAAGCTGGCGCGCCGCAAGCGGCAGCATTTGCTGATCCAAAAAATGGCACGTACACTATCGAGAATGAAAAGGTTACGCTCGCGAGCGGCAAAGCGGAGCAGAGCGTGACGCCAGATTCAAGTTCGAAAGAGATCACGGAATATTTCGGGAATGTTGCTACGGGTGATGTGAATGGCGATGGTCTGCCAGACAAGGTGTTTCTTCTCGTGCAGGCAGGCGGTGGCAGCGGCACCTTTTACTATATTGCCGTAGCGCTTGGTGCGAAAAGCGGCGGCTATACGGGTACAAATGCAGTATTTATCGGCGACCGTATTGCTCCGCAAAGCACTGAAATAAACAAAGGAAATATCATCGTAAACTATGCAGACCGCCTGCCGGGCGAACCTTTCACTGCCGAGCCGACCATCGGCATGTCAAAATATTTCCGAGTGACGAATGGCGTGCTTGCCGAGATAAAGAATCCGAATTCGGATTAGAAATTCTTCTTCACAAATAAGCGCACGATGCGCAACTCTTCATATGAATAGCCCTCGCCGATCTTTGCCTTCACCGGCGCAAGGAGGAAGTCGCGGTTCTCGCCGTACATGTCGCGGAATAGCATATATATTTTCTTGAATTTCGCCGCGGACACTTCATTCTTCAGATGAGCAATATCGAAATCCGGCTCTTTCTCGATGATCTTTTCTATATGGTCGAGGACCGTGCCAAGCTTCACGCCCCGATGCTCCATGATCTCGGCAAGGCCCATCCCCTCGGCAAGCATATTGCGCGTCTCCTCGATCGGCGAAATGCGCGCCTTCTTCCCTTTCTTGGCTTTGGCCCCGTCTGCAGGCGCGACTTTTTCCAAAAATTCTTTCTGCTTCTCTCGTATCTGATTGTCATCAAGCGAGTGGAGCCATGCCGCATCGCGATCACTTGCCTCCTGCAAGTCTTCATCAAAAAGAGCGATGTCTTCGCGGATCTCGAGCGCATTCTTGTTGAGCCCGACAAGGCGCAGGCCGGCAAGCGTGCGCACGCGCGAAAGCGCGACATAGCCCATGCCACGCTCGAAGGATTTCGAGAGATCCACTTCGACGGCGTCCAAGCTCATGCCCTGGCTCTTGTGCACGGTGATCGCCCAGGCAAGGCGAAGCGGATACTGCGTGATCATGGCTTTCGTCTTCCCTTCTTCCTCCACGACCCAGGATTCTTTTTCCGGCACGATAACTTTGCCATTGGTAAGCATAATTTTCGGGCCGAATGCATCGCAGGCGATGACTTTGCCAAGCGTGCCGTTTGCATAGCCGGCATCGAAATTATTCTTCACGAACATCACTCGCGCGCCAACTTTGAGACGCAGCATTTCCGGAGCAAGGCAGCTTTTTTTGAGCGCATCCACAAGCGGCTTCCTGCCCTTGTCTTCCATCTGATAGGCGAAGAGCTGTCCGGGCAATTTATTGAGCTCGGTATCATTGATACTGTCGACGTTCACATTGTGCGTATGCAGGCGCGTCGGCTCGATATCGCCGAGCTTGGCATCGTACCTCGCCCGCAAATGGCCAAGAGATTCTTCCGAAAGCCGGCTGGCGCGGATACCATTTAGAATCCTAATGAACGCATCGTCCTTGTGGCGGAACTGCTCTTCGAGATAGCAGATTTTCAGATCGAGCTTTTTCCAGGTCTCCGATTTATAGGGAAAGAGCGATTCGGGCTCGCCCGGCTTTGATACCGGCGGGAGCTGGAAAAAATCGCCACAGAGCACGATCTGCATGCCGCCGAATGGCAATTGGTTCCGCTTCAGGTGCCGCGCAATGCGCTCGACAAGATCGAGCCGGAAATGATGCAGCATGGAGACCTCGTCGATGATGAGCACCTGCGTAGCCTTCAAGCGGTCCTGCAAGTATTTCTTTTCTTCAAGACTTTCGAGATCGTATTCAGTGAGATGGCTCGCGATGCCAAGCCCGCTCCAGGAGTGAATGGTCATGCCGCCCATATGGGTCGCAGCGATGCCGGTCGAAGCCGTGATACCGACCTCAACGCCTTTCTGGCGAAGATACTTTATATATTCATTCAGGAGATATGTCTTGCCGCTGCCTGCCGCGCCCGTGACATAGCAGTTGTATCCCATCTTCAATATGTCGAGCGCCTCTTTCTGAGTCATGGAGTGATTGTAGCATCCTGCCTTTCTGCCTTCAGGCGAAAAAGTGAATAAAATGTTGAAAAAGAAAAACCCGCGGATCAAAGATCCGCGGGCCGCATCAGATAAACTGTTTCTGAAACCACAGGTTATACAGATGCATGAACTTGATATAGAGCGCGCGCCATTCATCGGTCGTCCGGTCAAACAGCATCTCCGTCGGGCGGATAATGCGGGCGCACTCATCAAGATCGCGCGCAAGCTTGCCTGCCAAAGCTACAAACTCCTTGCGGAGCGGCAGGCTGATAGCCACGTCGCTTTCGAGCACCCGCATGCATTGGTCGAAATTCACCACGCGCATGAAGGCATTCTTGAGCACCATATCACGACTCGGATCATCGGATGACAAGCTGAGAAACAGCTGCCAATGATCCTCGAAACCGACGAGATACCGCTTGATCAACAGCGCTATCTTGCCAGCAATCGGCTTTGTATCCGGACGAGCCGGTAGAGTGCCGAACGTGAAGACGAAATATCCAACTTCATAGACGAACCCGAGCAAAAGCGACACCGCTTCCACGAGGATCTCGAATATGAAATAGATGATATCGAGCATGGCGTCCTCCTTTCTGAAAGAAAGAATCTAAAAAAACTTTATCATAAATAATAAAAATGTCAATAGAAAAACCCTGTAGATGTATATCTCCAGGGTTTAACCTTGCTAGGAATCGAGCATTGAAGCTTCTTTCTTCGGCTCTTTTTCCAAAAACGTCTTGCCTTTCTTCGCGAGCCGCACGGTGGTGGATCCCGGAACGCCGTGGAGCAGGATCGCCATCGACCAGGCAGCTTTGCACTGGCTGTAATTCATGATGAATTGCTCGGCCTTCTTGAGCGCTTTCTTCGCCACACGCCGATCACCGCAATTGTTCACCACGAACATGCATTGTTCGAAGCTGCACGCCGGACCGATCGCTTTCTCGAGGACCCAAGCGCGCTTGCGGGATTCGAAGCACGGGAGCGTCGTGTGATAATCGCGATATTCCTGGAATGTCCCGAATTCCGGCAGCTCCTTATATACAGCCGAGAACAGCTTCAGAAATGCGTCACCGATCAACTGCAGAAAATCTCGCATGAAAGCCTCCTGGTGAGAATGTACAAGCTGCCCTTAGCATACTGGAAAAAATCTTCCCGTCAAAGCAAAATTTTATTTGCCTTTGCGCCACTCATCTATTTTCTGGTGATTGCCGGACAAAAGAACCTTTGGTACGCGGTATTTCTTGCCTTTATAGATGAGCGTTTCCGGCCGCGTATATACCGCGGAACTTGCCGTGCGCTCCTCCTCGCGGGAAGAGAAATTGCCGAGCACGCCCTCTACCTGCCGTGCGATTGAATCCATCATAATCATGGCTGGCAATTCCCCGCCCGTAAGCACGAATGGGCCGACGCTCATTTTTTCTGTCTTGAAAATCGTATTCACGCGCTCGTCGATGCCTTCGTAGCGGCCGGCAATGATGACGATATCGGTATATTTTTTCGAAGTGGCTTTTGCATACGAGGTGTCAAACTGTTTTCCGCCCGGAGACAAGAATAGGATTTTTGTTTTTTCTTTTTTCGTCTTCTTGAGTGCCTGCTCTATTGCTTTCACAACCGGCAGCGCCTGCATGACCATGCCTGGCCCCCCGCCGTACGGGATATCGTCGACACGCAGGTAGGGCTTCTTCTTTTTGGACTGGATCTTGGTGGGTACGACGAAATCGCGCGGATTGTAGAAATGCACGGCGATTTTCTTTTCGCGGATAGCGCGCGCGAGGATTGATTCGCCAAGATACGAGGCAAATGCATCCGGGAACAGGGTGATGATATGGAAACGCATGATGCAGTAAGAGTAGAATAAAATGAAGGAAAAATCAAAAGGCGCGGGGCCGTACGGCCCCGCGCCTTTTGCATTACAAACTAGAGATTGAGATCTGCGAGCGATTCGTCCACCGTCTTGGTGACCGGCTCCTTTGATACCGTCGCCATCTTGCTCATCATGCCGCCTTCCGGCTCATTGATCTTCAGGTTGACGCGGGAATTATTCTTCATACCGACGACGCGCAAGAGCGTACGGATCGCCTTTGCCGTGTTGCCCGATCGGCCGATGATCTTGCCCATATCGGTATTGTCAACGACGAGCGTGAGGAGCACGCCCATTTCATCAACTGTTCTTGTAATCTTCACCTTGTCCGGGGAATCCACGAGTGCCTTGACGACGAGCTCGAGAAACTTTGCATCTTGTTCTGCCATGCTGATATTCAGATTTCTGATCGTGCAGTATGTCGATCAATTGATAATGACTGCCTGTCTTGATACTAGCACAGCCGGAAAAGTTCGCAAATAAAAGCCGCGCGACCTTCGGTCGCGCGGCTTGTTCTCTCATATTTATGCTGCTGGGGTTTCCGCTGGAGCTGGCGCGGCCTCTGCGGCCGGTGCTGCAGGAGCTTCTTTTGCTTTCTTCGCATCTTCCTCGGCCTGCTTTGCCTTGATTGCGTTTATGATCTTGTTCTTCGGAAGGACATTGATCTTCTTGCCGGAGAGGACCTTCTGATCGATGAGGAAATTGTGCACGGTCTCGGAAACCTGCGCACCTTTGGAGATCCAGTATTTCACGCGCTCCGCGTCGATTTTGTTCACGCCCTTCGCGCGAGGATCATAGGCGCCGATCACTTCGACTTCCTTGCCGGATTTGGCAGCAAACTTTGAATCCATGACGACAACGCGAAAAGTCGGCTCATGAACGCGTCCTGTTCTCTGCAATCTGATGATTAACATATGTGAGGGACATACTAGCAAAAAAGGCGGAAATTGCAAGGATTCGCTAGGCAATGGCGGCTTTTTCTGCTATAGTGGCTTCTCAATGCATCATACTGACAGACACGGAAAAGGCCGCTCTGCTCCATTTCACGGACGGCATCCTGAAGGAAAAACAGCGACTGCGGAAGGCGTCATCAAGGCTATTCGCGGCAATATTGCCATATTCATCGGCATAGACGGCAAGCTCGAGGCCGAAATTTCCACGCGCCAGCTGCGTACAGCGATGTCGGGCGATACGGTAGAAGTCCGCATATTCCCTACCAAGACGAAATCCGGCAAACCGGAAGCGATGGTGCTGCGCGTCGTGAAGCGCGCAAAAACCATCTTTGTCGGCACTGCGGAAAAAACTGAAAAAGGATTCGTCTTTTTGCCAGATGACAAACGTTTGAAGCTTTCCGTACGCATTCCGGCTGCCGGAAACCTCGAGCACAAAGACAAAGTGCAGGTGAAGATGACGAAATGGGTCGGCTGGCCGGAATTTTCTGAAGCAGAAGTCGTGGCAAAGCTCGGCAAGAAGGGAGAGAACTCGACTGAAATGAATTCGATTGCCGTCGATCGTGGCTTTGATATCAATTTCCCGGAAGCAGTCGCGAAGGAATCACATGCCATATATGAAGCGAACAGGAAAGTTCCGGCGGAAGAATATGCCAAGCGCCGCGACATGCGCGAGACTTTGACCTTCACCATCGACCCGAAAACCGCAAAGGATTTCGACGATGCTATTTCATTCAAGAAGCTTGCGAATGGCAATTTTGAGATCGGCGTGCATATCGCCGACGTATCGCACTATGTCCGCGAAAAGAGCGAGCTCGATAAGGAGGCGTACAAGCGCGGTTGCTCAGTGTATCTGCCCGACCGCACCATTCCCATGCTACCCTTCGAGCTTTCGGACGAGCTTTGCAGCTTGAATGAGAATGAAGAGAAGCTCGCCTTCTCCGCTATTTTCGAGCTTGATGCAAAAGCGAAGATCCATTCACGCTGGTTTGGCCGCACCGTTATCAAGTCTGCAAAACGCTTCACCTATGAAACCGCGCAGGATGCGATCAATGACAAGTCTGCTCAATACTCCGATATTTTGAATACGCTCAATAACCTCGCGAAAATCTTGAGAAAGGAAAAATGGCAGAAAGGCGCCATTGATTTTGAGCAGGAAGAGATCGCTTTCGAACTTGACGCGACTGGCAAGCCGATAAAGATATACAAGAAGGAGCGCCTGGATACCCACAAGCTCGTCGAGGAATACATGCTCCTTGCAAACAAGGAGGTGGCGGAGTTCGTCTATAAATATGAGCAGAAATCCGGCAAGCTCTTCCCCCTACCATACCGCATCCATGATCTGCCGGATAAAGAGCGTATCGCAAACCTCGCGATCTTCGTCAAAGTGCTCGGGCATGATCTCGTCGTCGGCAAGAACGGCTCGGTGACCGGCAGCGACATGCAGGCGCTCTTCGCCCAGGTGGAAGGTAAGGCCGAAGAAGCGCTCGTGAAGACGGCGGCCATCCGCTCGATGTCGAAAGCTATCTATTCCGTGAAGAATATCGGCCACTTCGGCCTGGCATTCGAATACTATGCGCATTTCACCTCCCCGATCCGCCGCTATCCGGACATGCTCGTGCACCGCATGCTTGCGAATATCCTCGACACGCATGCCGTATCCGAAAAGAATCTCGCGTTTTATGAGAATGCCTGCGCGCATGCTACCGATCAGGAAATCAAGGCGGCCGAGGCCGAGCGCGATGGCAAGAAATACAAGCAAATCGAATACATGCTCGACAAAGTCGGCAAGACATTTGACGGCCTGATTACTGGTGTCACTGAATGGGGCATCTATGCAGAAGATACGGAAACAAAAGCTGAAGGCATGATAAAGCTCGGCTCTTTGACTGATGATTTCTATGTCCTCGATGCTAAGAACTATGCGATTGTCGGGGAAAAGAACAAGAAAAAATACTCACTTGGACAGAAGATAAAAATAAAGCTCGTAAATGCCGATCTCGACAAGAAGATTATGGATTACGAGCTCGTCAGTGCATAAACAGAAAACCCGCGAAAAATCTTCGCGGGTTTTTCATTAGGATTTTTTGATCGTCTTATAGCGCTCAAAAGTGAGCGGATCGGTCTGCACGTCCCAATGTACGGGCCACATCTTCCTGATAAGCCAGGTACCCGGCCACAAAAAGATGCCGAGGCAGAATCCGCCAAAACTATTATCACGCCGATCGAAAGGCTTCACATAGCACCGGTATGCAAGCCAGGCTTCCTTTCCATGAGCGCGTATCAAGCAGCACGCGAACAGATTCACCAGAAGCCAAATCGTTATGATCAGCATCAAAACAAGCAAACTCTTCGAGTCCATGACATACTCCTTCATGACAGATTGGAAATTGCTTCTGGCGAGATAATACCACTGATTCTCGAATTGTCAAAAATTATTTCGCCACCTGCACTGCTTCTTCAAACTGTATGGAAAGCAAACGCGAGACACCGTCGGCGCCCATGGTGACGCCATAAATGATGCCGGCGCGGGACATGGTCTCGCGGTTATGCGTGATGAGGATGAGCTGCGAGTATTTGGAAAGTTCTGCGATCATGTCGCCGTATTTCTTTGAGTTTGCCTCGTCGAGCGCAGCATCGGTCTCATCAAGAATGATGAATGGCGGCGGGTTCACGGCAGAAATAGCGAAAAGGAGTGCGATGGAGGTAAGCGCGCGCTCGCCGCCCGAGAGCATCATGAGGCCCTTCACTTTCTTCCGGGGCAAGGACACCTCGATATCAAGACCCTCCTCGGCTTCCTCTTCAGCCTCGGCAAGGTCCTCACCATCATCCCCTGTCGGCAGGTCAGTATCTGCGCGCTTGCGTTTCTTTTCCTTTACGACGGAGAGTGATGCTGCGCCGCCGCCGAACATCGCGGTGAAGAATTTCTCGAACTCGGCATTGATCTTGGCAACGCCATTCTTGAACTCGCTCGTGAGCTTCTCGTCGAGCTCCTTGATGAGATTCTTCAATGATTCGGCTGATTTGATGAGATCCTCAAGCTCGCGCGCAAGAAAGACATCACGCTCGCTCGTCTCCTTGTATTCTTTCACGATATCATCGCTGCCGGCAACGCCCGCGTCCTCGAGGCGGATCTTTATCTTCTCGATATCGCGGCGACGCTCTTCCTGCGCAGTTCTCGGCTCTTTCGCCACCTGCTCGATAGTAAGCGCCGTGCCGTTTTCCGTCGGCCAGAAATCCTTGTAGCGGAGCGCTTGCACGCCGACAAGCACGGAACCTTCCTGCAATTCCCGCTTGAATTCCTCCTCGTCATGGCGCACTTTCGCTTCGCGCGCTTCTACCTGCGCGAGCTTGCCGCGGATATCATTCTGCTCGGCCACGATGCGGAACATCGCCTTTTCGGCATCGCGGTTCGAATCGCGCTCTTTTTCGATCTCATTCTTGAGAAACGTATACTGCTCGGAAAGCTCTGTCTCCATCTTATCCGCATCGGCCATTTTGGCTTCATTGGTCTTCTTTTCGGCTTCGAGCTTCCTGACATCGTTTTCGATATCGCTCATTTCCTGCTTTGCTTCGGTCTCGCGATGCTTCTGGATAAATTCAGAAAGGATTTTGCGGATAGCGGAGAAAATCTGGCGTAGCTTCGATGGGTCCGGGCTCTGCATAGCTGCATCGATCTCAAGATCTATCTGCTTTGCCAGATTCTCCACGCTGGCAAGCTCGACTGTTTTCTTCAGGCTATTGGCGCTTGCTTCTTTCTGTTTTTGCAGAAGGCGCAAGAGCGACGCTATCTCGCCTTCGATGCGACCAATTGCGCGGGACAATGCATCTTTTGCGCTGCGAGCATCTTTCAGCTTGCCTTCGACGCGCATGACGTCGCTCGTCTTTTCGTCTTTCGATGACGACTTCGCAAGCGTCTCGCGCGCAGCGGCAAGGTCTTTTTCAAGCCGTTCGCTTGTCTTTGCAAGCGGCGCTTTCTCATCAGCAACAGCCTTTTTCTCGAAATTGACATACTCCTCCTCGCGGCGGAAATACTCGTGATACATAGCCACGAGACTATCCTTCATCTCAATCGTTTTCTCGATCTTTTCCACCTGCTTTTTTAGGAAGCGGATATGCGGCGCGATTTCGCGGCGGAGCGACTCCACCTGCTTGATATTTTCATCCGTCTTCTCAAGCTTGCGCTCGCTTTCCTCTTTTTTATATTGAAATATCTTTAGGCCAAGCGCGTCCTCGATGATCTCCCGGCGCTCGCGGATATTGGCATTCAAAATGCGATCTGCTTCGCCCTGCGAGATAATCTGGTGGCCCGAAGCACCGATATGCGCATTCGCCAGAAGCTCGATAATGTCTTTGAGACGCACTGGTGAGCCATTGATCAGGTATTCGCTTGATGAATCGCGGTTCACGACACGCTCGATGGCAACATCGTCAAAATCAATATTGAGAATGCGCTCGATATTGTTGAAGACGAGCTTTACCGATGCGCGGTTCGATCGTGGCGCATCCTTGCCACCATTAAAAATGAGGTCTTCCGCCCGCTTGCCGCGCAGCGACTTGATGGACTGCTCGCCGAGCACGAAACGGAATGCTTCTGCCACATTCGACTTACCCGAGCCATTTGGGCCGACGATCGCGGCGATCGGCGTGGTGAATTCGAGCGCGCCTTTCTTGCCGAATGACTTGAATCCGGAGATTTCGATGCTTTTGAGATACATTGGCTCCATTCTAGCAGATCCGAGGAAAGAAAAAAGGCCGGTTCTGCCTTGCAGAACCGGCCTTTTTTCTTATGCCGCGGTCTCGAAATCAAGCTCTTTCACACCAGTATCGAGACTTTCGATGAATCGTTTAATCTTGCCGTCTTCCGTATCGAAAAATTCATATTGACCGCGATCAGAGGAAAGCTCCGGGGATAGGAGGCTCCAGAGATAGTATTTTTCTGGGTTCTTCAGCTGCTTTTTCAGCTTTTCCATATCGCGGTACGCTCCTTCCGGCTTTTCGGATGATTCGAAGAAATTCGCCGTGATCGGCAAGAGCTCATCGAGCGTCTCCTGCTCCTCGAATGAAAGCGTATTCTGTTCAAGTCCTTCGAATTTCATTGTTTCTCATTATACACGCTTCCCAGTAAAAATCATCTACAGGCTGCGGATAAATTTCTCGAGATCATGGTCCGGCGTATCAAGCTCGGCAATATTATCCGGCAGCGTACTGCCAACAAGCTTATGCCAGAGCATGTACTGCCTTGGAGTTTTACCGCTTGCGGATAATTTTTTCTTGAATTCCTCATTGAAACGGCTGATTTTGTCGAATCGCTCTATAACGTGCTCTTTGGATACCTTATCATTACGCATATTCGCTGCATGCGCATCAATCAGCCCGCTCACTTCAAACCACTTATTTTTTGTTTCCGGATCAAGCCGATTCAGCACAATACCTTCATGCTGATCCCGAAGCTCATCCTCACGGCGAAAATTTTCAGTCATAATTATTTTAAATCCTTAATGAAATTCTCAATCATGTGATCCGGTGTATCGAGGACAAGCTTCTTGTTCGGCAGTGTCATGCCCATGAGCACGTGCCAGAGAGCAAAGCTGTTGGTATTTCCTTTCTTGGAAAGCTTGTAATCGAAATCCTTGATCTTTTTCTGCCGGTCGATTTTCGCAAACATGTCCTTGTTCTCGGTAATGGCATCCATATGCTTCTTCATCTCGAGAAAGGTATGCTGCTCCTCCGGGCTCAAATAGGCCGGGGCTTTTTCCGACTCTTCATGCAGATCGCCAAGGATCTGCTCATTTATTCTCTGGTTTTGTTCGCTCAACATATAGTAGTGTTTCGATTATAACCACCCCTTCACTTCCAAAGCCTTCCGCGCAGCGATCTGCTCGGCTTCCTGCTTCGACTTTCCTTCACCCTCGGAGATCTTATCCTCTCCCAAGTATACACCAACCGTGAACTTTTTGTCATGGTCCGGCCCCTCTTCTTTCAGGGTCTTGTAAGAGGGCGTGATTCCCTCCTGATTCTGGGCCTCTTCCTGGAATTTGCTCTTGGCATCGAGCCACGTCTTCTCTTCCACGATCTTCTCGATCAGATTGAAAATATTCTTCGAGATAAAGTATTTGGCCGTCTCATAGCCCTGGTCGAGGAATATCGCGCCGATCAAGGCTTCGATCGTGTTAGCCAGGATGATCTGCCGCGCGCGGCCCATATCTTTCGCCTCACCTTTGGACAGAAGGAGATAGTCGTTCATACCGATCTTCGCAGCGGCGTCAGAGAGCGTGATCGCATTCACGAGCGCCGAGCGATATGCAGTCAGCGCGCCTTCATTTGAATCCGGATACTTATTGTAAAGATAATCGGTCACAATAAGCTCGAGCACCGCATCGCCGAGAAATTCAAGACGCTCATTATGCACAAGCTCTTCGCGATGCTCATTCAAATATGAGCGATGCGTGAATGCCTGCTCTAAGAGCTTCCGCTCTCGAAAAGTAATGCCGATCGCTTTCTCGAATCGAGTAAAATCAGGTTTCATCATGGTGGCCACAAGCCCTTACTAGGAGGACTTTTTGGTACTGATCATAGTAATCGCCTTGGTGATGATTGGCAAGATATCATTATAGAAATTGAGATTCTGAATGTCCTGCAACTTAAACCATTTTGCGTCATCGAGGCCGCCAGAATCGCCAAGCTTGAGGTCCTTCATTTCTGCTCGCGCGAGAAAATACATCACCTGCTTTCGGATCTTGCCCTCCTCGGGATGATTGGCTACGTATTCATTTTTCAACAGCTCGTCCTCGATCGTGATATCGACGCCCATTTCTTCTTTAATCTCGCGGACAGCGCCTTGCTTTGGATCCTCACCTTCTTCTATCTTGCCCTTTGAGAGGGTCCAGCGGCCGAACACATCGTGGACGAGCGCAAGATAAATGCTGCCATTGTGAATGCAATACACCACTGCTCCGGCAAGGCGCTTGATCGGCATTTTCTCAAATGGAATATCCTTGCGGTTTTTCTTTGACACTTCTTCCTTGCCCGGCTCTCCAAGCTCTTTATATATAGTGCCGAGCACACCATTGATGAAACCGCCGGATTTTTCGCCGCCATAAACCTTGGCAAGCTCGATGGCTTCATTGATAGCGACTTTCGCCGGCACTTCCTTGCGATCGGCAAAGAGAAGCTCATAGAGCCCGATGCGCAGGATATTGCGGTCCGTCATGGAGATTTTCTCGATTGGCCAATCAGGCGCGGCTTTCACAATGATGGCATCAAGATCAGCCTTCTTGTCGATGAGACCAGCAAGGAGTTTTTCAGAAAATGCCTTTTCAGAATCGCCATCGCCGAATTCCTTCGCATTGCGAGAGAGAGAAGCAAGCGTGTCTTCGCGGGAAAGATTCCTGAAATCCCACTCGAAGGCGGTCTGGAGGACTATTGATCTTGCAAGATGCCTCGACGACATGATTGGTGCTTTGAAATAGCTATTCTTATTATAAAGAAAAACAAAGCAGAGAGCAAGCAAAAAATCCGCCGAAAGGCGGATTTGTCTTACTTTTTCTTTGTTGCAACGGCTTTTACTGGCTTGGCTTCCTTGAGAAGGACGGCGCGGCCGCGATACTTGCCGCAATTGGCGCAGGCCTTGTGGCGCATGACGGCATTGCCGCAGTCCAAGCATTTCGTCAAAGCAATGCCGGAGAGCGCATGATGCGAGCGGACGCTTCCCCGATGGGAGCGGTTATGTCTCATTCGATTTACCATAGTCGAAAGACTATAGCACGCCTCTCGCAAAAAGAAAAGGCCCGAACCCGCTTGCGCGAATCCGGACCTTGGAATTCTACCTGCCGATACTCCTTCTCATCAATACTGCGGTATAGATGCCAAGAAGCTTGCTGTTGTGCTGCTTGAACTGCGGATCGAGACCCGCTTTCCGTAAGAACGCCCGCATGAAGCCTTCCTGATGTTCCTCGGGCAATTGCTCCTGCAAAAGCTCGATGTCCATCATATTGGCAAGCACGATCTTTTGTTCGCCGTCGACCAATTCCCTCATTTCGATGGACCCATCCTCCGTCGCCTTGGGATAATTCCGCAGCTGGGTGATGAGATGGTAGACGTCGCCTGAATTCGGATGAACATGCTTGTGCGTCCCGCGGATTTCAGGTCCTTCGGGATACACTTCTTCCGATTTCATATGCGTGCATTTCATTTCCTCGAACTGCTTCTTCAACCTCCAAACGAGATCGAGCCGGTGAATCGTAGTTTCCGATTCAATACTCCCGCTAGGCAATTGAACGGTGACGATATGCTCATCACCGAAATCAAGATGCCCTTTGACGAGCGCGTACCATTTCTGCGTACGCCCCGGATCAGGGTTGAAAAAATAGATTCCGAAAATGCTGCGCTTCAGCAACTCTGAACAAGTGTCCATAGTAGGTATCCTCCTCACAACGTGCTGTGCACATTCTAATGTATAAGACGGCTCAGGGAGCCTTTTCTTACATCACAGAATAGTGCTTCTAAGTACTATTTTACATATATTATACAATTTGTCAAGTATTTCCTGGGGAATAGAAAAACCCCGATATTCCACTTCGGCATATCGGGGTTTGCTTTCACTCTGCAGCCGGCATGAGCAATCGCTCGCGCTTCACGAGAGCAAAATACGCGCTCGTATTGGCCATGAAGAAATCATGATCGGGACGCAGCATATCCATGAACTTCTTGAAAGCAGGGATATGATTGGCGTATAGATGCTCGGCGATGTATGCGATTTCTCGCAACTCTGCCTGCACCTCATGACCATCCTCTTCACGCATGATTCTCGGCTCTCCGCCGATCACGAGCGCATTCCCTTGGAATGAATCTCCGAGGAGGAAATGCTGCTCGCTTGCACCATCTGGCGTCAGCTGGCTGTGCAAATGCTTGCACGGCGGCACAGCGACAAGGCCGGTTTCTTCATGGTATTCCCGGATGGCTGTCTGCTCCTGGGTTTCCATGAGCTTGCTCATGCCACCCGGGATTTTTACGTCTTTCGGGTAGCAGCACAAGTCGGTAACAACCGGCATATACCATTTCCCTGTTTTCTTATCGAAGAGAACAACGATAAGACCTGCCCAATATGGCTTCAGCGCATGGTTTTCCATGGCATGCTCCTTGTGAGTAGTATGAGGCGCTACACTGCAATGAGAGAGATCGTGTGATACGTCTGAAAATATTCTACATAATGAATATTATTTGTCAATAGAAAGAATATTGCTGCAAAACGAGCGACGATGGAGAGCGGAGAGGCCGTATTTTTTGATAGCAGCACGGTGGGCAGCCGTGCCATAGCCCTTGTGAATATGGAAATCATATCTCGAATGCTGCTTTGAGAGACGATGCATGAGCCGATCGCGAGTGACTTTGGCAATGATAGATGCGAATGCAATCGCCCGCTCTTTTTCGTCGCCTTTCACGATGGTTTTCTGATTTTTGTATTGCAGCGGTGCTTTCAGTCCCCCATCGAGCAGCACGAGACATTCGCTTGGCTTAGCTTTTATTTTTTTCAGCGCTTTGACAAGGCAATGCTTGATGCAGCGTGAAATACCAATAGCGTCGATACGTTTGGCGCTTTCCATAACAACGGCATAGTCTACTTTTTTTGATTTCTTGAGCAGGGACAAGGCGCGGAAAAACGCTTCGCGTTTTTCCGCGCCGAGTTTCTTCGAATCCTTGATTGGCCCGAATGCTTTCACATCGAAATCCGCCGACATCCTGAACGCGCATACTGCGACCGGCCCTGCAAGCGGCCCGCGGCCGACTTCATCTATTCCCACAATAAACTTCGGCTTTGGCAAGTTTTTCTTTTTCATACGCTGCATGTACTATAGTAGCATCATGTCCGGAAAATTCGTTCATCTCCACACGCACTCCCACTATTCCCTGCTCAACGCCCTGCCGAAGATCAAGGATCTCGTGAAAACGGCGAAAGCGGACGGGCAAACGGCGCTTGCGCTCACGGATGCCGGCGCCATGTACGGCGCGATCGAGTTCTACAAAGAGTGCGTAAAGCAGGAAATAAAGCCGATTCTCGGCGTGGATTTCTATCTCGCCGCGCGCAGCCGCACTGACAAGCAGGGTGGCATCGACAATCGCCGCACGCGCCTGGTGCTGCTTGCAAAAAATGAAGCTGGCTACAAGAATCTCATCAAGCTCGTCACCTATTCCTATCTCGAAGGCTTCTATTACAAGCCGCGCATCGACCGCGAGCTCTTGCAAAAATACTCGGACGGCCTGATCTGCATCATGCCGCATTTTTCCGGAGAAGCATCGATTGCGGTGAAAAATGGCGACGATGCAAAAGCACGGGACATCATCGCCTGGTACAAAAAGGTATTCAGCACGGGCAATTTCTTTTGGGAAATCACCCATCATCCGGAAATGGATGGACAGATCGAGCTGAAAGAGCGCATTAAGATGGCGGCAAAAGAAAATGGCGTGCCGCTCGTTGCCGCGCATGATGTCTATTATCTGAAGCCAGAGGACAAAGCCGCTCGCGACACGCTCGTTGCAGTCAATTCCCATGCAGATTTCGGTGATCGCAACAATGATGGTGATACGGATGATTTCTCATTCATCACCAGCACGCAAGCAGCGGAGTATTTCAAAAACGAGCCGGAGGCGATTACAAACACACAAAAAATCGCTGATATGTGCAATCTCGAGATCGTGCTCGGCAAAGACGCGTGGAAATTCCCCGTCTTCGTCGTCGAGAGCGGCTTGTCGCAGGATGATGAGCTCAAGCGCCTTGCCTATGAAGGCATTGAGAAGCGCGGCCTCACGAAAACGAAAGAAATCGTCGACCGGATCGAATACGAATTGAAAATCATCCGCGACAAGAAATATCCCCAATATTTCCTCGTCGTGGCTGATCTTTTGCGCTATGCAGCCGAGCACGATATCTATTTCAATATCCGCGGATCGGTCGCTGGCTCGCTTGTCACCTACTTGACCGGCATTACGAAAGTGAACCCACTTGAATATAAATTGCCATTCGAGCGCTTCCTGAATCCGGAGCGCCCGTCCGCACCCGACATCGACATGGACTTCGCCGACAATCGCCGCGATGAAGTGATCGACTATGTGCGCGGCAAATACGGCAAGGAAAATGTGGCGCAAATCGGTACCTTCGGCACCATGATGGCACGCGGCTCCGTCCGCGATGTGACCCGCGCCCTGCGTTTCCCGATCGCGACGGGCGACCGCATCGCCAAACTCATCCCCTTCGGCATGCAGGGCTTTCCGATGACGATCGACCGCGCACTTGATGAAGTGCCGGAACTTGCCGATATCTACGAGAAAGAAAAAGATGTGAAGACCATCATCGACATGGCGAGGAAGATCGAAGGCTGCGCCCGGCATATCGGCGTGCATGCCGCGGGCGTGGTGATTGCGCCAGAACCTTTGATCAACTTCGTCCCACTCCAATATGATCAGAAAGGCGAGGAAAAGATCATTACGCAGTATGATATGAACGATGTCGGCGAAGACGGCGTTGGCCTCCTGAAATTCGACTTTCTCGGCATCCGCAATCTTTCGATTCTTGCAGATGCAGTGAATCGCGTGCACAAAATCGAGGGCGGCGATCTCGATATCGAAAAAATACCGCTCGACGACGTGCGTACCTTTGAGATGCTCGCCCGCGGCGACACGGCTGCAGTCTTCCAGCTCAATGGCGACGGCATGACGAAAGCGCTCAAGGAACTGAAGCCGACGAATATCCATGATATCAATATCATGGTTGCTCTCTATCGCCCGGGCCCGATGGATAATATCTACGAATACATCGCGCGCAAACATGGCGAGAAAGCGGCGAGCTACCCGCACCCGAAGATGAAGGATTTCCTCGACACCACCTACGGCGTGCTCGTGTACCAGGACGATCTCTTGATGACGGCGATCGAGGTGGCCGGCTACAGCTGGGGCGAAGTCGACAAATTCCGCAAGGCCGTCGGTAAAAAAATCCCAGAAGAAATGGCCAAGCAGCATATCAAATTCGTCGAGGGCTGTGTGAAGCATTCCGGTATGACGGAAGCGAAAGCGGAAAAATTGTGGGAGCTCTTCGAGCCGTTTCAAGGCTACGGCTTCAACAAGGCGCATGCGGCAAGCTATGGCCTCGTCTCCTACCAGACCGCGTACATGAAGGCGAATTTCCCCGCCATCTACATGGCTGCGGTGCTGACGGCGGAATCTGGCGATGTAGAGAAAGTCGGCGAGCTCGTGGCTGATTGCAAAAAAATGGGCATCCCGGTATTGCCGCCATCGGTCAATGAATCTTTCAGCGACTTCACGGTAGTGAAAACGCCAGGCGCATCTCCCCTCTCGACTGGTCCGGACCGCGACAAGATCCGCTTTGGCCTCATGACCATCAAGAATTTCGGCTCGGATATTTCTGATGCGATCATCAGGAACAGAAAGGAACATGGCAAATTCAAATCGCTTTCCGATTTTCTCGAGCGCATCGTCGACAAGAACATGAACAAGCGCTCGCTCGAATCGCTCGTCAAAGCCGGCGCGCTCGATGAATTCGCCGATCGCGGCATCCTCCTCGCCAATCTCGAGACCATGCTCGAATACAACAAAGAAGCAACGAAGAAAAATCAGAATCAGGATTCCCTCTTCGGCCTCTTTGACGACGGCGCACAGGAAGGCCTTCGTCTTGCGGATGCCGAAAAGGCTTCCATGAAAGACAAGCTCGCCTGGGAAAAAGAATTGCTCGGCCTCTATATTTCCGGCCATCCGCTCGAAAAATACCGCGCGCTCCTCGAGAAGCAGCCGTTCAATATCAAGAAGATAAAGGAAGAAACAGCGAGCATCCGCGGCCAGATAGACGGCGGCAAGCCGGTCGGCGGCATCATCGAAAACGTTCGTGTCATTGCGACGAAGAACAATGAGCCGATGGCATTCCTGCGCATCGCCGATTTTTCCGGCTCCATCGAGGCAGTAGTGTTTCCGAAGACATATGCGCAGTTCAAATCAAGCATCGTCGCAGACGCCTGTATCGCCGCTATCTGCAAAGTATCCGAGCGGAACGAAGAAATCAGCCTTGTCATCGAGCGGTTGAAGGTGCTTGAATAACCTGCTATCATAAGCATAAGGAATTCGCGCGGCTACCAACCGCAGAAACAGCGGTTCTGAAAGACCAAAGTCGGGTGGAACCGCGGTGAGAATCGCCCCGATAAAAAACGATATAGCGTTTTTTATCGGGGCGATTTTAATTTTCATAACTATGGACGAAAACCTCAAAAAAATACGACACTCTCTTGCACACTTGCTTGGCGCCGCGGTGCTTGAGCTCTGGCCGGATACGAAGCTTGCCATCGGCCCGGCGATCGACAATGGATTTTACTACGATTTCGATTTCGCACAGCCGATCACCGACAAAGACCTCGGCAAAATCGAGCAGAAAATGCGCGAGCTCTATAAGAAATGGCATGATTTCAAAAAGACAGATGTAAGCGAAGCAGAAGCAAAAAAGATTTTCGGTCATAACCCCTACAAGGCCGAGCTCATCGAGGAGCATGCCAAAGCCGGCGACAAGCTCACGACATATACCTCAGGCGAATTCACCGACTTCTGCGCTGGCGGCCATGTGGACGACATGCAAAAGGTGCCGAAGGATGCCTGGAAGCTCTCACGCGTCGCCGGCGCATACTGGCGCGGAGATGAGAAAAATAAGATGCTCGCCCGTGTCTACGGCATCGCATTCGCGTCAAAAGACGATCTTGCAAAATACGAGACCATGATCAGCGAAGCTGAGAAGCGCGACCATCGCAAGCTCGGCAAAGAGCTTGATCTTTTCACCTTTTCCGCACTTGTCGGCCCAGGGCTCCCGCTCTGGACGCCGAAAGGCACCGTGCTGCGCAATGAGCTCGATAACTTCGTCTGGAAATTGCGGGAAGCGAAGGGATTCCAGAAAGTCACTATTCCCCATCTGACAAAAAAGGAGCTCTATGAGACCTCTGGCCACTGGGAAAAATTCGCGGATTCCCTGTTCAAGATCACGACGCGCGAGGGCAAGGAATATGCCGTCAAGCCGATGAACTGCCCGCATCACACGCAGATATTCGCCCGCATGCCGCATTCGTACAAGAATATGCCGCAGCGCTTTGCGGAAACGACCATGGTCTACCGCGACGAGCAGTCGGGTGAGCTTGGCGGCCTGACACGCGTGCTGTCCATCACTCAGGACGACGCGCATATCTTCTGCCGCCACAGCCAGATTACCGAGGAATTCAATGGCATCTGGGACATCATCGATACGCTCTATGGCACGTTTGGCTTCGAGCTGCGCGTGCGCCTATCATTCCACGACCCAAAAACTGCAGAGAAATATCTCGGCACGAAAGAGATCTGGCAGAATGCCGAAAGCGAGCTTGAAAAAATGGCAAAGGCGCGCGGCGCGAAGTATCTCCTCGGCATCGGCGAGGCTGCTATGTACGGCCCAAAGCTCGACTTCATGGCCATGGACTCGCTCGGCCGCGAGCATCAGGTGGCGACCATCCAGCTTGATATGAACCTGCCGGAACGCTTCGACCTTTCCTGCGTCAATGAAAAAGGCGAGAAAGAGCGCATTGTCATGCTCCACTGCGCCATCATGGGCTCGATCGAGCGCTTCAGCGCAGTGCTGATTGAGCACCTTTCCGGCAACTTCCCGCTCTGGCTCGCTCCCGTGCAGGTGAAAATCGTCCCGGTGCGTGAAAATCACAATGCACATGCGGAAAAGATCGCGGCTGAACTCGCTGCCGCCGGCTTCCGCATTGATTGCGATACATCGGACGGCAATATGGGCAAAAAAATCCGCGATGCAAAGGTAAACAAGATCCCGTACACCATCATTATCGGCGACAAGGATATCGAGGTAGGCAAAATCTCCCTCGAATCTCGCGATCGCGGACAACTCGGACAGATGACGATGGAAGAAGTTCTCGCGCTTTTTGAAAAAGAGCGCACCGAGAAAAAATAAGCAAAAGAAAAACCCCGTGCCTCATGCAGGCGCGGGGTTTTTGGTTGGTGTGGTCGTAGGCAGTAATTGTTTGGCAGCACAGCGAGCGCTATGCTTGGCAAATGCTCCAAAACGGATTTTCTGCTGGCCGCAGATATTGCACGGCAAGCAGCACGGCACGATCGGGCTGCGTAAACCGGGAACACAGTGACATTCCTCCTGCTTCGCATCATATGCTCTCAGCAAGAGGGCTGCTGCCCGTTCTTCAGCGTCCTTCTCTTTATCAGGGAGAAGACCCATATCCACCTCCAGATATAAAATGAACAGCTATTCCCTTGCATGATACGCTTGTTTCCCGGCTGAAGTCAAGAAAAGAAAAACGGCGAAGGACATATGATCCTTCGCCGCCTCTAACGGCATCAACTCGCCTTGCGATGCACCAGCATTTCCTTGACGCGGTCAAAATTGATGAGCCGCTCGACGATCTTATTACCACCCGCAGTGCGCACCATAAGGGCGAGACCTTCGAGATTCATCCATTCGGCCGAAAAGAGTGTCAGCTGGATGACTGCCTCGCTTGCCTCCTGAGGCAAATCTGAGGAAAATGCGACAATCGTATCACTACCCCGTATCCCGCCCCTGATCCTGCCGGCTCGGAATTGTTTCAATTCCGAGATATTCCAGGCATCAAAACCGGAATGCAGCAAACCTGAAGCAATTTTAAGTGCTCGCCGCCGGTATCGCTCATGCTTGCGCTTGGAACAGACGCCAACAGATTCGTCGATGACGCAAACTCCCTTGCGAAACACGATCAGGTAGCCACCCTTTTTGCGGCCATAGATGAAATGGAACATCTGCTCGATATTCCGAAACATGCGCCAAAATAAAAACACAAATGCATGCCGTTCATCCAGGGAATCGAAGCCTGCCGTAACCATGACATACCTCCTTGCAATAATAAAATGAACTGCAAAACCCTGTGGATAATAAAATGGATAACAAAAAAAGTCAATCGTTACTGCGCTGATGAGCTTGGTAATACAGTCTTTTTCACGAATGCCGCCTCGGCGATAAAGCGATCAGTTTTCGCGGCGAACGTATCGCAGGTCGAGATAGTCAGCATATTGCTTTTCGTATTGAAAACAACGAGCGCATCTGCAGCGCTTTTCATCTGCACGTCGAGCACTTTATAGATATACGCATTGCTAGCAGAATAGAGCGTGATCTCGTCGCCGGCTTTCAATTTCTGCAATCCACTGAAAGTCTTGTATGCCTGATTATGCACGACGGCAAGCCCGGTGCTGTGGCCGAAGATAAAGACATTACCCTGTCCGCCTGGTAGCCCCGAACCCGGATAATGCACGGCCCCTTTCTGCAGGAATTCGTCGAGAATATCAGTCGAGGTGCTCGATGGATTGTAGACATCGGCATCCACGCCGATCGCAGGAATCGTCACATGGAGCGGCAGCTCGCCTGCTTCATTCCCTTTTGTTTCCTTCACTGGCTCACGGCCAATCGAGTTCTTGAATTCTTCCGGAACGAAGCCAAACAGGTAGAGAACGCCGAACGTAATAAGCAATATGATGCCGAAATCGATCAGGAACGGAATCCTATTGCGGATAATGAGATTTTTTATGGATGAGCTTGATTGGGGCTTGAGTTCCTTCATGGAATTTGTGCTATCTCCGACCGTGCGAGCATACCCTTGACATGAAAAGGCATATACTGTACAATCATCACGTTATTACTTTTAACCATAGTATCATGCCTAATCAACCAACACCAACGCCGACGGTAAAACACCACTTCGTGACGGCAGCAATTGCAGCCGGCATCATTCTCGTGGTGGCTCTGTTCATCTGGATCCCATTCAAGCTGATCCCGGCCCTCTTCTCGACCGGCTCGAATTTCGTCGCCACGTCCCTTTCCTCAACCTTCATCCCGGCGACGTCCTCAAGTCAGACAGCTGGAAATGAAAACACGGCATCGACACAGCCAAATACTTCGGCAACGGCGCACACGGCCTATACTGGCAGCTACCAGGCATCATATTACGGCCATGCGGACCTCGCGGTGACTTTCATTGCAAGCGGCATCATCGACCCGGGAACGAAGCATTTTATGCAGACGGGCTATGCCGGACAGAACGATCTCGTCGCCATTAAATTCCAGGTCGCTAATATCGGCACGAATGTTTCCGGTCCATGGACCTTGCGCTTGAACATGCCGTCACGCACCACGCCCTACTATGATTCGAATTATCAGCCGTCGATCAAGCCGGGAGATCGCATGGAATTCGTGGCAAGCTTCGACACTCCGATCACGCAGGGCATCAACACCGCATATATCACCGCGGATCCGCTGAACATGATTGCTGAAAACAATGAAGGCAACAATCAGTTGATTGTTCCGCTCAATATTTCCGGCACGAGCTACAGCTACAACACCAATTATAATTACGGCACTGCGTACTACAATCCGGCTCCATATGGCACCCTCTACAGCTGGACGAATATCGGCGTAAGCTGCTACGCAAATCCGCAGACGAGCTACTTGGGCAATACGATCACCTGGACGGCAACAGCGACCGGTGGCAATGGATACTTCACCTACTCATGGGCTGGATCCGACGGGCTGACTGGCACCGATATGATCGAGAATAAGCAGTACTTCACCTCGGGCATGAAAACGGCAGTCGTGACGGTCACGTCAAACGGCCAGAGCGTATCGAAAGCCTGCAACGTCTACATCTACTAAACAAATCAAAAAGCGCCGGCCCAAAAGGGCCGGCGCTTTTTGATTTGTTTAAATATCGATATTTGCGAGCTTCGCATTCGATTGGATAAATGCCTTGCGCGCCGGTACATCCGTACCCATGAGCATCTCAAAGATCTTGTCCGCATCCTGGGCATCTTCGACGCTGACGCGCTTCATCAGGCGGCGGGTCGGATCCATGGTCGTTTCCCAAAGCTCCTCGGCATTCATTTCGCCAAGACCCTTGTAGCGCTGTACGGAAACTTTCGCCGATTTCTTCGCATCTTCTTCGGCCACCTCTTCGGATGATGTTTCGACTTCCCCTACTTCGGTATCGGCAATCTTTGCTTTCTTGAAGAAAGCTGATTTCTCTTCTTCAGAATAGAAATAATGTAATTCCTTGCCGAGTTTCACTTTATAGAGCGGCGGCTGCGCGATGCAGATATGGCCATTGTCGATGAGCGGCTTGAAATAGCGATAGAAGAGCGTGAGGAGCAGCGTGCGGATATGCGCGCCGTCTACGTCCGCATCGGTCGCGATGATGATCTTGTGATAGCGGAGCTTCTCGATATCGAAGGTATCCCCGATCGCCGCGCCGAGCGCCACGACGAGATTCTTGATCTGTTCAGAGTCGAGCATCTTGTCGAGACGAGCTCGTTCAATATTCAAAATCTTTCCGCGCAATGGCAATATCGCCTGCGTCTTCCTATCGCGGCCCATCTTTGCTGTACCACCTGCCGAATCTCCCTCTACGATGAAAAGCTCCGATTCTGAGGCATCTTTTGACTGGCAATCGGCAAGCTTGCCCGGCAAGGTCATGCCTTCAAGCGCGCCTTTGCGCAGGATTGAATCTTTTGCAGCTTTGGCAGCCTTGCGGGCCCGCAGAGCAAGGATTACCTTAGAGATAATAGATCGGGCATCATCTGGATTCTCCTCGAGAAATGCCCCGAATGCTTCGCCGAACACCTCTTCGACGGCGCCGCGCGCCTCGACAGAGCCGAGCTTCGCCTTCGTCTGGCCTTCGAACTGGATTTCGCGGATTTTTACCGATACGACTGCGGTCAGGCCTTCAAGCACATCGTCGCCCGTGAAATTATCCTCGCTCTCCTTCACGAGACCATTCTTCTTGGCATAGTTGTTCAAGCTGCGGGTGAGTGCAGTCTTGAAGCCGGTGACATGCGTGCCATGCTCTGGATTATAGATATTGTTCGCGAATGCAAGCAGGCGCGATGAGATATCGTCAATATACTGAAGCGACACTTCGACAGATTCCACAGCCGCTGTCTTCTTCTCGACATAGAAAATATTCTTGTGGATCGGCTTCGAGGCCTGATTGTAGAATTTGACGAGCGATAAGAGGCCGCCTTCAAAATAGAATGACTGCGATGGCGCCTCGACACCAAGATCAGCAAAATAGAATGCGCTCTTGTCATCGATCGACGCTTTGCTCGCTTCTCGCGCATCAATGACGGAAATCTTCAGACCCTTCACAAGGTATGCCTGCTGGCGCATATGCGAGACCACTTTGTTGAAATCGAAGATGATGCCTTCTTTGAAGATCTCCGGATCAGGCTCGAAGGTAACGATCGTGCCATGCAGATCAGTCTTGCCGATTTTCGCCACCGCAGCTTTCCGCTTGCCGCGCGAATACTCCTGATAATAAATGCCGCCATCCTTATGCACGACGACTTTCATATAGGTCGAAAGCGCGTTCACGACAGATGCGCCGACGCCGTGCAAGCCGCCAGACACCTTGTAGCCCGTCCCCTCGCCGCCGAATTTGCCGCCGGCATGGAGCACGGTCATAATGGTCTCGAGCGCAGAGACTTTCGTCTGCTTCTGAATGTCGACTGGAATGCCGCGGCCATTATCGACGACGCGCACGCGGTTATCAGGCAAGAGAGCGACTTCGATATGAGTGCAAAAACCACCCATCGCTTCGTCGCGTGAATTGTCGAAAATCTCGGTGATCAAGTGCTGCAAACCGTCCGGGCCCGTGGTGCCGATATACATGCCTGGGCGCTTTCTGACCGGCTCGAGGCCCTCAAGCACCTGGATAGAGCTTGCATCATATTTTGCCTCGTTTTTTAGCTTTTTTTCCTCTTTTTCCTTGGCCATTTTCCCTCGTGAAAGCTTATCTTTTATGGCTTAAATTATAGCATTTTTAGTTGCCGAACGGAAGCCGAAAAGTGGGTAAAAAACTTGCATTATTAATAATATGTGTTACAATAAAAATAGGTAGGTCATTCCAGTGAAAGAAAGGGTTTCGTATGAGCAAGAACCTCAAGCAAGTCGTGAAAAAGCTGGCCAAGAAAATGTCAGCGAAAACGCGCCGGCAGAAGATCGAGGATCATAAGTTCGCCCGGACCGAGCGGCTGGTAAAGCTCTTGGCCTGGTGCGAGCATATCGCCATGATGGCTAAGAAAAGTGGCGGTACGAGAAGTAATGTCAGCCCGGGCGGAATCAAGAAACTCGCCAAGCTGTATATGGTCAATCCGAAACGAACCGAGCAATTGATGGATAAGGCATTCGAATACGCTGCCTGATCCATTTGTATGGCGCTGAATCCCCTGATTCAGCGCCTTTTTGTTTACCTGACTTGCCAGCCCGATTTCGCGTTCATTGCTCCTGAGATTTTTTCCATGATCGCGTTCACTTCATCATCAGAGAGCGTCCGATCATGTGATTGGAATACCAGGCGATAGGCATAGGAAACTCTCCCCTCTTTTTCGAAGGTGTCGAACAGCCTCTGCTTTGCCATAAGCGGCCCGGCATATTTCAAAATGATCGCGAGTACATCATCTGCTTTCGTGCCACTTGGCGTGAAGACCGCAATATCGCGGGACATATATGGATAGCTCGATATTTTCTGAAATCGCGGATGGGCAGTCGTGCTTTGTGTAAAAACATAGCTCGCCGGAAGAGGTGCATGCTCCAGTATTTTTTCAAGATCGAATTCAGCAATATGTTCTTCCTTATTCGTTTTTGGGAATGATAGATTGAGCGAATCGGACAAGGCTGCTATCGTTTTCATCAATACATCTTTCTCATTCGGCTTTTTGATGCCGATCGGATTCTTCACGCCGATGGCGAGACGTGCTCCTTCTCCGGTTTTTGAGAACACATGGCCGAATTCAAATACCTTCACCTGCGGCGCGTCTAAAAGCTCAGTAAAACGGGCATTTAGCTCGAGCGACTTCTGCATGCCGTCAGCAAGATTCGTGCGCAGGAATTTGCGCTCCGGCGACATCGGATTCGCAAGCTCTACCTCCCCTTTTTCGACAAATGTGTAATTCATGATTTCCGAAAAGCCCTGTTCTGACAGGATGTTCCGAATCAATTCCTGATATGCGAATATTTTATTGACAGCCGGCTTTTGCTTCACCTGCGGAAGCTTTTCATCAGGAATTTTTTCATATCCGTATATACGGCCGATTTCCTCAGCCATATCTTCTTTGATGGACAGGTCAAGCCGCTCCGGCGGGACAGTGACTACGAATCCCTTCTCATTTTTCCAAGCGAAGCCGAAGCGGTCGAGAATCAGAGCAATTTCCTTCTCGGAAATCTTCACGCCAAGTATGGCTTGGATATCTCCGACAGAAAATGAAATGGCGCGCATTTCCTGTTTCACTGGATAGGCATCGACAACTTCTCCCACCTGTGTCTCTTTCGTGCCAGCAATCTCGACAATGAGCTTGGTGAGTATATCCATTGCCTCAGCGCAGAGCTCGGGCGAAAGCTCATTCTCATAGCGCTTCGAGGCATCTGTCTGTATCTTTATTTTCTGCGCCGTCTTGCGGATGAGCGTCGGATTGAAATTTGCCGATTCAAGGACGATATTCGTCGTATGCGCATCAAGCTCGGCGTGTGTGCCGCCCTTCACACCGGCGATCGCAAGCGGGTTTTTTCCATCAGTAATAAGCAAAATGCTGTCATCAAGCATCACTGCTTTCTTATCAAGCGTCGTAATCTGCTCGCCTGCTTTGGCACTCCGCACGCGAATCTCGTACTTGTTCAGCTTGTCAGCATCAAATGCATGCATCGGCTGGCCGAGCTCAAGCATGACGAAATTCGTGGCATCCACTACATTGTTGATCGAACGCTGACCAAGGGTTTCAAGATGTTCGACGAGCCACTTCGGAGACGGGCCGACTTTGATATTTTCAACAACACGGCCGATATAGCGCGGGCACTGCTTCGGATCGTCTATCACAATATTGAGCTTTTTCACTGTGCCTGAAACGGCAATATCCTTGAACGTGCGTGAATACGGCAGGATGGGAAGCTCGGCCACAAGACCTAGTTCCCGCGCAATGCCGCGATGCGACAGGCAGGTATGGTTCTGATTCGGCGTGGTCTTGATATCGAGCACGGTATCGCTGCCGACTTTTTCGGTGCTTTCGACATCCATGGAATGCATGGTCAAAAGCTCGACGAGCTTGTCCGTCTTCGGCAGCTTGCCATCGAGAAAACCATTTATCCAATTGAGAGAAACTTTCATATATCAAAATTGGGTGACGAGCCGAAGATCGCCGGTGTAGAAAAGGCGGATATCGTCGATCGCATACTTGAGCGCGGCAAGACGGTCGACACCGACGCCGAATGCGAAGCCGCGCCACTTGAGCGGATCGATGCCAACGCCTGCGAGCACATGCGGATGCACAAGACCTGCGCCCATCACCTCAATCCAGCCATTGCCCCCGCAGACGGCGCAATCGCCCTCGCCTTTGCACTTGAAGCAGGACACATCGATCTCGACGCCTGGTTCGACGAATGGAAAAAAGCTCGGGCGGAAGCGGATATCGACATCCGTCTCGAAAAACTTGTCGAAAAATACGTTTAGAGTCGATTTCAATGTCGCAAGCGATATATCTTTCCCGACCGCAAGACCTTCTACCTGATGGAACATCGCCTCGTGGCGCGCGTCCGTTGCCTCATTGCGAAAGACACGGCCGGGGCAGATGATCGAAAACGGCGGCTGATTCTTTTCCATGAAGCGGATTTGCACAGGCGAGGTATGTGTACGCATAAGCTTCCCCACTTCTCCCTGTTTCGTTTTTATCCAAAAAGTATCCTGCATGTCGCGGGCCGGATGATCTTTCGGCACGTTCAGGGCATCGAAATTGTAATATTCGGTTTCGAGCTCCGGCCCATCCACGATGGAAAAGCCCATCTCGGAAAATATCCTCACAATATCGCTCACCACGCGGGAAATCGGGTGTATATGTACCGGCTGCTCGGACTCTTTCATATTGAGCGATTATAGCCAAAAAAGCCTTAAAATCAAAGGAGAAATCAGAGCTTCGCCTCGAAGAATTTGTCCCCGTCTTTGATATAGACAGAGCCCTCAAATACGCGAAAATCTGGGGCTATACCCGTATAGATCGGCTGTGGCATCTTCGCCGGATTGTCTTCCATCTGGACTGCGAATATACTCGCGCCGAGCGACACGATGACTGCATCGGGAAATCCAGGAAGGAAATTGATGCGACGCGGCGCGGCAGGAAGCGTATCGACAAGAAGCGGCTCGGTGCAGCTTGCCATTACGCAGAGGAATTTCGGCGCCTCGTCATTGTCGCCAAGCCAGCCGACGAATATCTTGCTACCGTCCTTCCAGAGCCCCATATTGCCGGAGATGATTGGAAATGCCTTTGTACCAATGGCGGATTTCGATATTTTTGTTGTCGTGGCAATAGTCTTGAGGATCACGGGCGATGAGCTCGAAAAGAGAAGCGAGACATCGGTATATTCCTGATTCTTTTTCTGCGATGCGGCGGTTGAACTGCTGGTGGCTGGCAGGTATCTCAATATCGGAGCAAGCATGACATGCGAGGGCAACATGAATACATTCGCTTCGGATACGAAATTATCCGTCACGGCGATCTTTTTCTCCCAGGTATTGTAACCGGCCTTCTCGACACGGATATCATAGGCGCCAGCCCGAAGATTTTTTATCAGGATCGTCCGTTCAAAGAAGCTGGTTTGGCTTTTTTCCTTTCCATTGAAATAGATAGTTGATCCGGTTGGCGCGCCGCTTATATAGATGCCACCAGTCTTCAAGATGCTCCAGCCATCGCCAAGGATATCCCCGCTTGCATAGAGGATGACCAGGGGCGATATGACGAGAAACGCCGCGATGAAAAGCAGGATCTTTATTTTTCTTTTTATAATAATCATGCTTTTCGATGCTTCGGGGTGACCCAGAAGCCCATATAGCGGCCGAGCATGAGGCGTGTCTGCGCATCAAGACCCGGTACTGCTCCAAAGAGTATAACCGTAACCGGAATCAATATCCATTGGAGAAGCACAGCAAGCTTGCTGATCTTTGTGGTGCCCTCCGGCGCCTGCGGCATGAAGCTCGCAGCGATCGTGACCGACAGGAAGATGCCGAGCATCGCGACAGTCATGAGGATACGCGTGATGATGGGCAGATTATATGAAAGGACGGTCGCATTGAAATCCCTGCCCCCGAGCATGACCGGTAGCCAGCCAAGAAAGAAAATGATGATCGGGTTGGTGGCAAGAGACCAGAATCCCTCAAGCAGAATGAAGGTGAAGCGTATCTTTTTATGAAGCGGAATCAGGCTATTCTTCACAAAGCCCATAAAAACGTACGGCCCGTTCTCCACGCCGTAGGCCCAGCGACGCTGCTGCTTGTAGACATTTTTCGCCGTCTGCCAGAATGTCGGCGCGAGATTGGCATCCATGGACACTGGGAAGCAGAGCGGTACCACCTTGTATTCGGCATTGTACGCGAGATACGCGTTCCAGAAGATGCGCGAGTCCTCGGAGACCATATTCTTTTGCCAGTAGCCGATATCGCGAAGCGTTTTGAACGATATCGAGTGCGACGAGAATGTGACCAGGCGGTCGATGCGCTCCTGCTGTATCATCTGCCAGAATGTCGCGGAGAATGCAACGACGCGGGACAAAGCCGGCGTCTGCCAGATATTGTTATTGAAAAGCGGCACCGGCTGGAACGACGAGCGGAACGGGTCCTCACAGGTCAGAAAGTTCCATGTCAGGCACTCGAAATACTGCGGATATGCCACGGTGTCGATATCGAATGCAGAAACAAGCACATCCTCGTAGGGAATTTGCGCTCGGTCGAGCACTTCGACACGCGCAGCTTCGGCAGCATAGGCGATATTGGAGCCTTTGCCGGGCATTTCCCCGCTCACGCCTGCCGGATGAATCGTGCAAAATAATGAGCCGAATTTCCCGCCGAATTGTCTCTTGGCCCGTGCCTGCATGTCTGTCGCATGCGCCTTATTTTTCTCCTCGCCAGCAAGGACAATAATGAATTTCGACGGATCGTATTTAGAAACAAGCAGTGCCTCGAGGCTTTTCTCGATCACGTCATATGACTCATTGTAAAATGGCAAGAGCACCATGTGGCGGATGCGATCATATTTGAGATTGGCGAGCTTCGCTTTCCAATCCACCGACATATTATGCCGCGTCTTTTTCCAATTCTGCCGCAGATAGATCGAAAGATAGAGCACCTTCAGGATCCAATAGATGTCGAAGAGAATGATGAAGATAGCAGCGGCAAATGGCGCACGAAATGAAAAGAAAAAGATGCAGGCAATGGACAGCCACGAAAGGAATCCTGGTACTATTTCAAATAGACGGTAGAGCGCCCGGTCAGAACCGGAAAGATCGCCTGCCCGCCCGATGCGATAATAGATGCTGTGCTTGAAATCCATATGCTGATTTGCCGGCCTACCGGCATACCCTGGAGCCACCTCCCGGGCTCGAACCGGGGACCTTCGCTTTACAAAAGCGTTGCTCTACCAACTGAGCTAAGGTGGCAATCGCCATAAATCTAGCAAAAAAGAAAATCGATTACAAACGCTTCTTTTTCAGCGCATCCTTGTGCTCGGCAACTTTGGTTAGGAAAAACGATACCGAGCCCTTGTGCGCGGCATGCTGATCAGGCTTGAGGAAGAATTTCGGCTGCTTGCTATCGAGTGCGCGCTTCAGGCGTATGCTTTGCTGCTTCACGAAGCCGGCAGTCGCAAGGGCAAGGCGGTGGAAATTCTTATACTGGATTTTCGCAGCGACCTGCTTGCTGTTCTCCACAATCTGATGCATGTGTTTCTCGTTCTTATGCAAGAGATCAGCGAGTGCCTGGTGCCGGAAAAAAGGCACGTCGAAATACTTTACCGCAAGCATCGAGGCAATGAGCACGAGCGCAACGTAAAATATGACGATCGCCATATCCTAATATTACTTCGTAATGCTGAAACGAACAAATTTGCCGACTTCGATCTTCTCGCCGAATTTCTGGACAGCATTCTCGATAAGGTTCTTGATGGTGAGCGACGGATCCTTGATATATTCCTGTTCAATGAGGATGCGCTCCTTGAAAAAGGTATCGAGTTTGCCGGCGAGAATCTTCTCTTTAATGGCTTCCGGCTTCCCTTTTACTTCGTCAGCAAGCGCCTCTGATACCTTGGCGATCTCTTCGGCCGGTACGTCTTCGCGCTTCGTGTAGGCGGGATTCGTTGCCGCAACCTGCATAGCAATCTCGCGGGCGAGCTTTTCAAAATCCTCATGCTTGGATACGAAATCGGATTCGCTCAAGAGCTCGACAAGCACACCGACACTGCCGATGCCGTGAACATAGGATGCGATGCGGCCGGCTTTCAATGTACGCTCCGCCTTTTTCGCAGCAGCCTCGGCCCCTTTCTTTTGCAGGAGCACCAGGGCCTTTTCCATGCTGCCGCCCGCATCTTCAAGCGCTTTTCTGCACTGCATAATGGAAATGCCGGTCTTTTCTCTGAGCTCCTTGATCTGATCCATCGATATGTTCATACGGGTGAAAATTAACAATAAATAAAATGCGAACCACTATTATAGCAGGCTCGCGGGAAAATTCCAGAAACCTGCCGTATTATTTTGCTGCCGCAATGCCCGCTTTGTAGGCCTTGGCGATCTCGTCCGCAAAGAGCGTGATGCTCGAGATGGACGAATCATTGCCGACGATTGGATAGTCGATATCCTTTATCTCGCAGTCGGTGTTGAGGAGCGCGATGACCGGAACGCCCATTTTCTTGGCTTCGGCAACGGCGATGAATTCCTTTTTCGGGTCAATGATGAAAAGCGCTTTCGGCATTTCACGCATGGAGACGATGCCAGAGAACATCTCGTCGAGCCCTTCGATCTCGCGGTCGATGAGCAGGCGCTCCTTTTTCGTGTATTTGGCAAGCTCGCCGCGCTCTTTCTGCTTCTGCAGGTCTTCGAATTTGGCGATGCGCTTCTTGATCTCGGTCGCGTTTGTGAGCGTGCCGCCAATCCAGCGTCCTGCGACATATGGCATATTGACCGACAGCGCTGCGGATTTCACGGCATTCTTTGCTTCGCTCTTGCCGCCGACAAAGAGCACCTGCTTGCCGAGCTTGGCAATGCTTTCAACGAATGCTTTTGCAGTTTCGAGCTGCTTTTCAGTCTGTTCGAGGTCGATGATCTCGACTTTGTTCTTCACGCCGAAGATATAGGGAGCAATGGATGCATTTCTGCGGGATTTCTGGTAGCCGAAATGAGCGCCGGCGGAAAACATCGCGCCGATCACGTCATGTCCTTTCGTTTTTGCGTCCGTTGTCATACGAGGTGTGAGTATAGCAAAAAACACGGAAATGGCAAGGCAGAAAAAGGCTTATTCCTCCTCTGCCGCGTCGTCCCCGGATTGCGGCCTGCCTTCGGCTTTCACGACATAATCCACGAGATCGACAAGGCCATCTCCGGCGAGGATATTCTCGATATTGAACCAGCTATGCTTCACGCGGTGATCCGTCACGCGGTCCTGGAGGATATTGTAGGTACGGATCTTTTCCGAGCGATCTGCCGTGCCGATCTGCTCCTTGCGCTCACCGGCGAATTTTTTCGCCTCTTCTTCCTCGCGCATGAGCTCAAGCTTTGACTGGAGAATGGACAGCGCGCGCTCTTTGTTTTTGAGCTGGCTGCGCTCCGCAGTCGAACGCACGTCGATGCCCGTCGGCTTGTGGATGAGGCGCACGGCCGTCTCCACTTTGTTCACATTCTGGCCGCCTGCGCCACCCGAGCGGGAAAATTCGATCTCGAGATCTGCCGGCTTTATCTCGATCTTCGACTTCTTGCGGATCGGCAATATAGCGACTGACGCCGTCGAGGTATGCACGCGGCCGGATTTTTCGGTTTCTGGCACGCGCTGCACGCGATGCACGCCTGTCTCAAAGCGCAGTATCCGATATACATCCTTGCCGCGTATCTCAAATGAAGCTTCCTTGTACGCGCCAAGGGTCGAGCGCGATTCATGGATCGGCGCAAATGACCAGCCTTTCAGATCGCAAAAACGCTTATACATCTTTGCGAGGTCTCCGGCGAAAATCGCCGCCTCTTCCCCGCCGACGCCTGCGCGGATTTCCATAACCACTTCATTTGGATATTTTTCCTCTTCTTCGCCTGCGGTTGCGATGGATTTCATCTGCGCCATGAGTCCTGCTTTCTGGCTCGTAATGCTTGCAAGCTCTTCTTCGGCAAGCGAAAGGACGGACGGGTCCTTTTCCGCCATTTTTCTGATGGACTCTTCCTCATTTTCGATGCGCGCATATTCCTCGGCAAGGAAAGCCGTCTTTTTGTTCTTTCTGAATTCTTCGAGCTCGTTGTTCATGGTATGTATTCTATCAAACAGACAAAAACCCGTGCAGCGATAGCACGGGTTCTCGGAGTGAGTAGCTACTTCGACGACTTCTTCGTCGCAGCTTTCGTAGCGCCTGCAGCCTTGCGTGCGCGGAATTTCTCCACGCGGCCGGCCGTGTCGAGCACTTTCTCGTTGCCAGTGTAAATCGGGTGGCAATTGGCGCAAATTTCAACCTGGATCGACTCTTTGGTCGAGCCGAAATCGTAGGTGGCGCCGCAGACGCAGGTGGTCTTCGCCTTATTGAAATATTTTGGATGAATGTCCGCTTTCATAGTGATGGATTATTTTTTCTTCTCGTCCTTCTTTTCCTCCTTCTTCGGAGCTTCCGCAGCTGCGCCCTCTTCCTCCTTCTTGCCGCGCTCTTCCGAGATCTCAATCTTCGAGAGGTCGACTGGTGCTGCCTCGACTTCCTCCTTTGGCTCATAGACGGATGCGATGATCTCCTCCGGCTTCACCTTGAGATGAACGCCTGCTGGGAGCTTGAGGTCCTGCGCCTTGATGACATCGTCGAATGCAGCGAGAGATGAGAGATCGACATCGATCTTGTGCGGCAAATCCTTCGGCAATGCCTCGATTTCGAT
The DNA here is from genome assembly GCA_964613715.1 of uncultured Candidatus Saccharibacteria bacterium. Classification (GTDB taxonomy): domain Bacteria; phylum Patescibacteriota; class Minisyncoccia; order Phycocordibacterales; family GWA1-40-21; genus Bog-1340. The sequence goes on from CAZTJK010000001.1 coordinate 160,327, forward strand.
TTCGTGCATCACTTTCACGAGCACGGCGCCGAGATCCTTCACTGCGCCGGATACGCCGATGAATTCGAGCGGCACCTTGATCTCGAGCTTCTTGTCCTTCTCGATGGCATAGAAATCCGCATGTCTTGGCTTGTCGGTCACCGGGTCGAGATCCACGTCATGGATGAGCACATCGACATCGATGCCAGTACCTTTCAAATGGAGAATGGTCGATTCGCCCGCATCCTTGAGCGTTTTCTCGAAAATAGCATATGGCAGCTGAATGGCAGTGGATTTCTCCTTCTTGCCGTAAAAAACCGCCGGCATCTGGCCGGAGCTTCTGAGCGTCGACAAACTTGTCTTCGCATCCCGCTTCTGTACCTCCAAGGTAATCATAGAATCGCTATTATATATATTTCCGGCTGGAAATCAAGGGGTCTTTCAGAGGAAATTAAATATGCGCAGTTTCTCCTCTACCACCTTTTCCACAGCTGCGATGGTGCTCTCCATGTACTTATACGGCGCCACTTCATCCTTTTTTGCTGCCATTTCGGCAGCGAGGGCATCTTTGAAGGCGACACGCAGCTCCGTCGAGACATGTACTTCATTCACGCCGGCCTTGATTGCTGCTTGAATGTCTTCTTTCGAATTACCGCTTGCGCCGTGCAGCACAAGCGGGATGCCGACGGCTTTCTTAATGTCTGCAACGCGTGCGATATTGAGCGCCGGATCCTTACCACCTGCGAGCATGCCGTGGATATTGCCGACTGCTGGTGCGAGCATGTCGATGCCCGTCTTCGCGATGAAATCCTTCGCCTCTTCCGGTTTGGTCAGGAATTCCTCGGTGATCTTTATGCCAGCAGGAATGGCTGCATGCACCGATGAACCCTCGCCGATGAACCCGAGCTCACCCTCGACGATGATTTCCGGGTTCACGCTGCGCGCATAGTCTACGCATTGCTTGGTAACCTTGATATTTTCCTCGTACGAGAGCTTCGTGCCGTCGAAAATGACGCTGTCATAGCCCGCGTCGATGCATTCTTTCACCCCTTCAAATGAATAGGTGTGGTCGCCATTGAGAAAAATCGGATGATTGTATTCCTCGCGCATGGTCTTTACGAGCGCGGCGATTTCCCGCACGCCCATGTACTTGCGCTCGCCCTCGGCTGCGCCGATCACAACCGGCAGATCGAGCTTACGCGCGGCATTCACAATGCCGCGCAGCATTTCAAGATCAGAAATATTAAAATGACCGAGCGCTATGCCTTTTTCCCCCGCTTCTTTTATATATTCCCGTAGCGTTTTCATGTCGCCATTGTATCAAAGAAAAGAAAAAAGGCGATTTTTGCTTTCGCAAAAATCGCCTCAGCTTATTTTACTGCCAGGGCAGAAAGCTTGTACCGGTTTGAAAAGATTTATATGACAAAGGCACTTTTATCTTTCCAGTCTGGATCTCCAAAATTATTGAATCAGCAAATGTTGGGAGAAAAATGGCGTCATACCAAACAAAAACAGTAATGGCACCTCCACCGATTCTTGCAACCCACATACCGAAATTAGCTGATCCAGTATTTAACCATAAGCAGAAGAAAATACCTGTAACTGCTATAGCTATCAAATATTTTAGATGCTTTTCTTCCTTTTTTCTTCGTAAAAAATACCCAATATACTTTTTTGTATTTTGATTTTCCACACAAACCTCCTATAAATGAACTTTTATTTTTCAGAAATAAATATGAATCTCGGCTGCTTCACGCCACCAATATCCACCGCTTCGGTGAACATCGCTGCCGGACGCACCCACAGCTTCGACTTCGGATTATCATAGAGCGCCTCGTAGACGACCATGTCCTCCAAAGTCTCGGAATGCTTCGCGATGCCGGTAACCTTATAGAGGTTCCCAGTTTTCGCGTGCTTGTAGATGCCAAGTTTGATATCCATATTATCTCCTTTTCAACAAAGAATCTTCTGCGGATAATGATACACGAAATTACGAATTCCGCATCTCCTCAATCGCCTCTTTCATATCATCGCTATTGTAGAGGGTCGAGCCGGAGACAAGGCGGTTCACCCCGGCTTCGGCGAGGTCTTTGGCATTCTCGAAATTCACGCCGCCATCAACCGTAATGATCGAGCCGGGGTATGCAACGCGCAGCTCGCGCACGCGGTCAATGACATGCGGATCAAAGCTCTGGCCCTGATAACCGATTTTCTCGATACCCATGAACTGTACGAAATCCGCGAGCGTGCGCCCCTCTGTATTCGCCTCAAGGTATGGAAAGAGTGCCGCAAGTGGTGTATGCACGTTGATGCCGATGCCGATTTCTACTGTTACTGCTGCCTCACCAAAATAACCATATTCTTTTCGCAGCTTTTCAACAAATGCAAGGAGGTTTTTTGATGATTCGATATGCAGAATAATACGCTTGGCGCCTGCTTTGATCCAGTCTTCCGCACCGCCTTTTTCCGGATCAGCGATCATAAGGTCCGCCTCGAAATCAAGGTCCTGCCAGAATGGAAAGCCGTCGTCTTCGCCAAGGATATTGGCAAATTCGCCGTCGTCATTTTTGTACGGCCAACACGCAGACGGGACAAATTTCCCGTCGCAGACATCGATCTGCACGACAGGCACGAGCCCTTTCACGAGCGACATCTTTTCCGAGAGATCGTCGAATGATTCGGGAATGATTGCAGGAATGACGTCCACCATGGATTTAGGATTTATTTGAAATCGAGATTGTAGCGCACGTCGCGCGAGACTGCTTCCGTCTCCTTAATGCGGCGGACATGCCGCGCGGCATTTGAAAATGGAATCTCGAGCCAGCGCTTCACCGCTTTTTTCGCAGCAGAGAGGCCCACGAAGCGCGCGCCGATGGAAAGGATATTTGCGTCATTGTGTTCGCGGCCGAGACGGATGACATCGAGACGAGAAAAGAGGCCGGGCTTGCCATAAAAGACGATGGCGCGGACATTCGGAAAGCGATTTGCGACGATAGCCTCTCCCTGTCCAGAACCGCCGAGAATGATGCCCCTTACATGCTCCGGATTATCTGCCACAGCGCGAGCGACTGGCGCCACATAGATCGGATCATCGTCTTTCGGGTCGAGCACATACGCGCCGCAGTCCACCACTTCATAGCCGAGGCTTTTCACGAATGGCACGAGCTTTTCCTTGAGCGCAAAGCCAGCGTGGTCGGTGCCGATATATATTTTCGGCTTATGGCTTTTGACGCCAAGATTGTGAGGATGCTTCATGGAGAAAAGTATAGCATAGAAAAAAGCCGTTTCCGCAAAGCGGAAACGGCTTTCAAAATAACATTTACCCGTAGAGCACCCAGCGACACTGCCTGATGGCACAGAGCCTATCTCGTATCAAGCCGCCGGACATGAAGCCAGGACTGTACTGCTTGATATCGCGGATGGCACTGTGCAGCTCGCGGATGAAACCAAGGATCTTCTTCTTGCCTACCAGCAAGGTTCGCTCCTTATTCTTGAATAAAAGTAGAAGTGTGCGTTTTTTGATGCCGGTCCTGTCATATTCCTCAAGTGACCGAGACCAAGCAGACAATGCGTGCGATTTATTCCTATGTCTCCTGACTCTGCCTAAACGCCTCTCTTTCTTTTCCAAAAAATCCGCCCGACGGCGAACTTCGGATGCTGTTTTCATCTGTTCCTCCAAAGGTACGATAGAATGCACGTCTCACTATACGGTATCAAAATGACTGGCAAAATCAAGAAAAAAGACCGTCATACTGCGACGGTCTTTTTGGCATCGGCGCCGAGCACCCATTCAAGACTGTTGATTTCCTTGCCGAGCTCGGCAAGACGCGGTTTTTGGGGCGCATGATCCCGAAATTGCTCCGGAATCGAATCAACCTGCTGTTTGAGTAATTTTTCTTCCGTGCGCAATGCTTCTAGACGATCCTGTATATCCTTTTCGGATCTCATGAACACCTCCAAAACAGAAGATCAAAGCTAATATGAGCGTACCCTGTAATGGAAACAATGTCAACCAAGCAGCTCCTTCAGCACTTTCTGTATGGCCTGCGGATTCGCGGAGCCTTTGGTTTCTTTCATCACCTGGCCAACAAAGAACTGAAGCGATGCCGCTTTGCCGCCTTTGTAGTCGGCGACGACATTCGGATTCGCGGCGATGAGCTTCTCCGCCACTATCTTGATCGCGCCTTCATCATTTTTCTGTACAAGACCTTCTTTTTCTGCAATCGCTTCTGGATCGAAATCAGCTTTGGCGAGACGAGCGAGCAGGTCTTTTGCGCCGCGCGAGGACAGCTTGCCGGCTTTCACCATCTGCATGAGCTTAGCGAAGCTTGAGACTGCTGGGAATGCGAGCGAGGAATCCTTCGCCATGAGGCCGACAAGGTCGGAAGAAATATAATTAGAAGCGGTTTTCACGAGCTCTTTGTCATTCTTGAAGCCATCGATCGCCTGCTCGAAGAAATTACCGAGCTCGGTATTATTCACATAGCTGTCAGCATCTTCTTTTTTGATTGCATACGCGGAAATATATTTGTCGCGACGCTGCCACGGCAGTTCAGGCAGCTCTGCCTTGAGCTTTTTGAGATCAAATACTTCAGAAAGCATCATCTTCGGTATATCCGGATCCGGAAAATAGCGATAGTCATGCGAGCTTTCCTTCAAGCGCTGTGAAAATGTCTTCTGCTTGCTTTCGTCCCAGCCGCGTGTTTCCTGCACGATCTTCTCGCCCGCTTCGATAGCCTCGATATGCCGCTCGATCTCGTACTCGATGGCCTTTTCCACTGCGCGGAAGGAATTGATATTCTTCACCTCGACTTTCGTACCAAGCTTCCCCTCCTCTGCGCTCACCGAAACATTGGCCTCCACGCGCATTTCGCCCTTTTCCATGTTCGCCTCGCCGGCACCGAGATACTGCAAGAGGAGCTGCAGCTCGCGCGCAAAATTACCGGCGGTCTTCGCATCGTGGATCACCGGCTCTGTCACAAGCTCCATGAGCGCCACACCCGCACGGTTGAAATCGACAAGCGAATAATCGCCTTTGTCATGAGATGACTTTCCGGTATCTTCCTCGAGGTGAATGCGCGTGAGTGCAACACCGTTTATCGCGCCGCCCGAGACGATCGGATATTTGTACTGAGAAATTTGATAGCCCTTCGGAATATCGGGATAGAAATAATTTTTTCTGTCCCACTCGGTGAAGTCGGCAATATTGGAGCCGGCAGCGAGGCCGACGCGAATGACATGCTCTATCGCCTGCTTGTTGAGCACCGGCAAAGTCCCTGGCTGCGCGGTGCAGACGGGGCAGATATTCACATTCGGCCGCTTCTCGTCCGGGTCATTCTTGCAGGAGCAGAACATCTTGGTCTTCGTCGCAAGCTCCGCATGGATCTCGAGGCCAATCGTTGCTTTATACTTCGTCTCGGTCATTATTTTGATAATAGCATAAACTTATTTCCCCTTCTCTTCCTTTCTCAAAATCTTCACGAGATTATCTGTAAGCTTTTTCACTGATGCATCATCAAGCACGGTCGCTGTGAGAATCTGCTTATTGAACTTCGCGATTTTTTTCACCGCTTTATCGAGCACTTTCGCATCCACCATGTCGGTTTTCGTCAGTATCACGACCTCTTTCTTTTCAGCGAGCTCCGGGCTATAGGCCTCAAGCTCCCCGCGGATGACCTTGTATGCTTTCACGAGGTCTTCATTTTCAAGCGAGATGCAGTGGAACAAGATTTTCGTGCGCTTGATATGGCGGAGGAATTTGTGCCCGAGGCCGCGGCCCTCTGAAGCGCCTTCGATAAGCCCCGGAATATCGGCAAGGATATAGCCATGCATGTCGCCGAGCGCCGGCTCGAGCGTCGTGAACTGATACGCGCCGATTTTCGAGCGCGAATTCGTCAGCACATTGATGAGCGACGATTTCCCGGCATTCGGCAGGCCGATGAGACCGGCATCTGCCACGAGCTCAAGCTCGATATCGAAATCCGCCTCTTCCCCCGCTTTGCCGTCTGTCTGATGCTCGGGCCGAATATTTACTGCAGACTTGAAATGCTCATTGCCAAGGCCACCTTTGCCGCCGTTCAGAATTTTAATCGTCGCACCATCGTCAACAAGATTGAAAACTTCGCGTGTCTCGAGATTCGTAAGGATAGAGCCGATCGGAAAATCAATCACAAGATCCTTGCCATTGTGGCCGTTCATGCTTTTTTTCATGCCATACTCACCGTTTTCCGCCTCGAAGCCCTTGATATTCTTGTAGCGGGAGAGCACGCCCATATCGCGGATAGCGCGAATATAGACGTCGCCGCCTTTGCCGCCGTTGCCGCCTGCAGGACCGGCATGGTCTACGCCCTTTTCATGGCGCCAGCGCACCACGCCGCCGCCGCCGTTGCCTGCTTTGATATGAAGCTTGAGTTCGTCGACGAATGCCATAGGAATGGGAGTCTACTTGTTTCCTGCTGCAAGCGCAAGCTCGGCAAGCTTTATCGCGCCTGCTTTTGATTTCGCTACTGCAATGAATCTGCCGCGATGACAGAAGATGGCGTCCGGCACGCCGGTAATATCTGCAAGCTCTTGGTCCCGCTTCGATGCCCAGCTTTCCGGAAAATCGAGGCGATTTTTGAATTTGCCGTCGCTTGCGCGCACGGTATAGGCATGCCAGGTCTTGCTTTCAGGCTCTGGCTTCACGACAAAGAGCGGTTCGGAATATTTTTCGAGCGTCTTCTGCCAGGTATAGTTGTCGGGAAGTACGATGAGGCGCTTGTCGGGAGATTTTTGATATATTTCTTCGACGATTTTTTCCATCGCGACAGTGTCTTTTGATTTTTTCACCTCGCGCAGAAGCATTTTCTTGGTTTCCTCGACAGCACGCTCGAATGCGAGAAGCGAGCTCTCCTCTTTCTCGAAATACGTCAGATTCATATCGGAAATGAAATCCGAATACATAAATGGGGCGACACCTTCGAAAACAGGTTTAACAATTTCCGTACCATTATCTTCAGCATCGAGCGGCTCGATGATCTTCTTGTCTATTTTCTGCCAGACCGCCTGCGTTCCAGCGATTTTCTCCCCGAAATGCTTCCACGCGAGGCCGGCGGAGGAATACATAATGCCGTTGTCGCGCTTTTCGGAAAACGTCTCCTGATGATGATCGAAGCGATTGTTCGCCGCATCATATACACCGCCCACATCGAAAACATAGTCGGCTTTCGCCCAGTCTTTCGGATCGCGGGAGCGGATGATGGAAAGCGGTTTGCCGAGCGCAAGCGACAGGATGGCCACTGCCGAGACATCGTCCGGGTGGAATTTGCCGCTATGAACGCAGACGATCGGCTTATTTGTGCGAAAGAACATTTTTTATCTCGCTAATCTCCGCGGACAGTCGGTCGAGCTTTGCCATGACATCGCGAATCTCTATCTCTTCCTGCTTGACCTCGCCTTCTGTTTTATCGGTCGACTTCTTCTCATTCTTAATACCGGACAAAATGATGCGTTCGCCGATGAACTGGGAGACGAAGAGGCCGGTGAGCAGGAGCAGTATCGAGCACCAGATGATCGTCACCGGCTCATAAAAGATAGCGGCCCAGATGCCGCCCTGTGCCGCAAGAAAATCAGCCGTATGCCAGACGCCGCGCCAGAGCAATATGGTGCCCGTACCGCCGATGATGGCGTAGATAATGGATCGATGGCTCAGGCGCATGCGCACTTTGTCTTCCAGCTTGTCGAAATACCGCGTAATCAGCTTGATGATCATGGAAATTGCTTAGTTGCTTTTATATTTCGAGATGATGTCATAATGCCGCTGCAAAAACAAGAGATCGTCCTGCAGCTCACTAATGAGCTTTTTCTGGAAATTCCGGCTCTCCTCCGTCTGCTCATCGGCCGACTCCTTCAGAAAGCCGAGAATAGTGGCAAGCGTCGAGAAATAATCGCCAGACGCGACATGGAAACTCACCGATGCAGCAGTATCGGTATTGCCGTGGAGTGGCTTGTCGCCATATACGACCATCGGCTCATCGCGGAGAAAAAATGAAGAAGTCGTGATGAGATATGGTGATAGAATAGAATACGGTTGCATAGCTATTTCAGAATGACGCTTTCGAAGGCATCTTTGGTCACGATAATGTGATCGATGAGATCGATGCCGATGAGCTTTCCCGCCTCGATCAGACGTTTCGTGACGGCGATATCCGCCGCGCTTGGCTCCGTTATCCCCGACGGATGATTGTGCACAATGATGACTGCAGCAGCAGAGCATTCAAGCGCCGGCTTGAAGACTTCCCGCGGATGGATGATGCTCGCATCAACCGTGCCGATGGAAATGATCTCGTCGCGGACGACTTTGTAATGGGCATTCAAATAGATGCCGCGCAAATGCTCTTTCGGCAGCGCGCGCATATCGGCAACGTAGTCGAAAACATCGTGCGCGGTGCGGAGCATTCGAGCGCCATTTTCATGATGATCGAATACGCGGCGACCAAGCTCGCCTGCCGCGACGATCTGCATGGCCTTGCCAATCGGTATCGAGAGATCATCGGAAAGCTTTGCAGCATCTTTTTGGCGGAGAATGCTCTCTTTGCCATATTCCTGGATGATGCGCTGGGTCATAGCGAGAACTTCTTCTTTTTTCGTGCCAGTACCGAAAAGCACGGCGAGAAGCTCGGACATCGAAAGAAATGCGGGACCATGAGCGAGCAGCTTTTCGCGCGGGCGATCTTGGTTCGGCAGATCACGGACCGTGATCGAATATTCCCGGTCGGCCGGAGTGCGCTCGCCATCCGTCAGGAATGTGAGCGTATCTTTGAGTGCATAATATGGAGTTTTCAGTTCTTTCGTTTTCACTCTCACTAGTATAGCACACGAAGACTGTCTCAGCGGAATAGACGGGCTATTTTTTCCCTTTCATCGCAGCCTTCGACTTCTCGATAAGCCAGGAACTTGACTGCACTTTGCCGCCCGCGCCGATATCGCTTACGATTTCGCAGTCGATCTCCTCGCAAACAGCCACTTCGGGGATATTGCCGATATTCCTGTCGCCGCCTTTGGCGAAAACATCTGGACGCACCGAACGCAGTGCAGCGCAGATGCTGATATCGTCGGTATCTGCTGTATGCTCCGTGATGAAGACGCGACTGACGCCCGCAATCGCCTCAAGAATTTCCTTGCGTTCCGTTTCCGGCATGAAGGCATAGCCTTTCTTGAGCTTGAGCCAATTGTCATTATTGAGAATCACCACCAGTTCATCGCCGAGCTTTCTCGCCTCCTGGATATAGCGAATATGGCCGATATGGAGCGGGTCAAAGCCGCCAGAGACCGCGACAACTTTTTTCTTCTTTGCTGCTTTCGTTGGTTTTTTCATACCGATTATTCAAAGACAAATGCCAGTATACCAAATTTTTTAATTTCTTCCTCATAGCCAGGAAAGCTGTAATACATATCGATAATTTCCTGTCGTGTCCGTAGTGCAGGATGTATCTGCTGCGGCTTATATCTCTGTAACACTGAGTCGATATCTGGGAATAATTCTATGGTCTTCACCCGTTTTTCAAATCGGGAATCCCCACAGATACAAGTAATAACCTCTCCGGGCTTGACGGCGCGAAATTTTTCAGCGGCTGCACGAGTTTCGATTTCTTTCGCACCGTTTTTGATTGCGTCAAAAATATCTCTGTTGATTTCCCGAAACTTAAAGATGACCGGGTTACTTTTCATATAGATTTTTCTTCCCGCACCATGGACAATGCCATTGTACTTTACTTTTCGGAGCATCGCCAATGGTCCACCACTTTTTGCAGAAAAAACAGTGAAAATGATGGAGCGATTCTACTGATCGCCTTTTACTTCCCATGGCAATTCTTATATTTCTTCCCCGACCCGCACGGGCACGGATCGTTTCTGCCGACTTTCGGCTTCGCGGATGCCGGCAATGCATCTCCCTTTCCTTCCGCGCCCGCTTCTTTCATGTGCTTCTGCGTTTCCTTCAGCTTCTGTTCTTCCGCCTGATATGCGCCTGCACCGATATGCGACAAGAGAGAGAGCACCTGGGCATCGGTCGCTGCCTGCATATCCTTGAAGAGGCGTAGGCCTTCTTTTTTGTATTCGACGAGCGGATCGCGCTGGCCGTATGCGCGCAGATTTACGCTGCCACGCAGGTAATCCATCATCTCGAGATGATCCACCCAGAACGTATCGATGGCCTGGAGCATCATGATGCGGACAATGCGATAAAACTCCGCTTCGCCAAGCGCAGCGATTTTCTCCGCGATTATCTTCTGCGATGCTTCGTCCTCTGCGATTTCCGCAAGCTTTTCCTTGATTACATTGACATCGCCTACCAGGAGCTTCCTGCGGCGCTCGTAAATAGTGGTGCGTTGGAAATTGAGCACGTCGTCGTACTCGAGCACATGCTTTCTCGTATCGAAATTGAACCCTTCAATCTTTGTCTGAGCATTTTCAAGTGCGCGGGTGATGAGGCCGTTCTCGATCGGCTCGTCTTCCGGAATATTGAAGCGGCGCATCAAGTTCTTCACCGTATCTGATGCAAAAACGCGCATGAGGGTATCCTCAAGCGATACGAAAAAGCGCGTCTCGCCCGGATCGCCCTGGCGGCCGGAGCGGCCGCGCAGCTGATTGTCGATACGGCGCGCATCATGCCGTTCCGTGCCGAAGACAGCCAGGCCACCCGTCGCCTTTATCTTTTCATATGCGCTTTCTGAAAACGGCATGCCGCCGAGCTTGATGTCGACGCCGCGGCCGGCCATGTTCGTCGCTACCGTTACTGCGCCCGGCTTGCCTGCTTGGGCGACGATCTCGCCTTCCTTCTCATGGTTCTTCGCGTTCAAGACATTGTGAGGAATACCTTCGCGCTTCAGATACTCCGACAGCACTTCATTCTTCTCGATCGAGACCGTGCCGATGAGCACTGGCTGGCCGGCACGATGCTTTTCCTTGACCATGCGCGCAAGCGCGGTGAACTTGCCATGCTCGGTCTGGAAAATGAGATCATTAAAATCGTGACGAGCGACTGGCCGATGCGTCGGCACCGGGATTGTGTCCATGCGATAGACCTTAAAGAATTCCTCGCTCGAGGTAAGTGCCGTACCCGTCATGCCGGCGAGCTTCCGATACATGCGGAAATAGTTCTGGAATGTGATCGATGCGAATGTGCGCGATTCCTTTTGTACCTTCACTCCCTCCTTCGATTCGATGGCCTGATGCAGGCCCTCGCTCCAGCGACGACCTGGCTGCAAGCGTCCGGTGAATTCATCGACGATGACCACTTCCCCTTCGCGCACCACGTAATCCTTATTCAATTCGAAGAGCGCTTTTGCGCGCACTGCGGTCTGCAGATGATGCACGAGCTTGATGCCGCCCTGCGTATAGATATTGTCGACGCCAAGCGCTTTTTCTGCCTTCTCGATACCGGCATCAGTGAGCTGTATCGCCTTGTGCTTCTCATCTACCGTGAAATCGGCATCTTTCGTAAAATTTCGGACAATCTTCGTGAACGTGTCGTAGAGATTTTCGGATTCGGCAGTCGGTGCGGAAATGATGAGCGGCGTGCGGGCTTCGTCGATAAGGATCGAGTCCACCTCGTCCACGATGGCGAAATGGTATTCGCGCTGGCGGAGATTATTCACGTCGTACTCGATATTGTCGCGCAGATAATCGAAGCCGAACTCATTGTTCGTGCCGTAAGTGATATCCGCTCCATAGGCTTCTTTGCGCGTCGATGGCCGCAAGAATTCATGGACCACCTTGAAGGAGCCGAGCTCGTCGCGCGTTGTGTCTTTTTCGCTATGCGCCGGATCATAGAGATACGAGGCTTCATGATTGAGCACGCCGACGGAAAGGCCGAGAAAATTGTAGATCTGTCCCATCCACACAGCGTCGCGGCGCGAGAGATAGTCGTTCACCGTCACCACATGCACTCCCTTGCCGGTCAGAGCATTGAGATAGGTCGGCAAGGTTGCCACGAGCGTTTTACCTTCGCCGGTCTTCATCTCGGCGATATTGCCGCGATGCAGGATGATGCCGCCGATCATTTGCTCGTCAAAATGGCGCTGGCCGAGCGTGCGTTTCGCCGCCTCGCGCACGAGCGCGAAGGCCTCTGGGAGAATAGCATCAAGCGTCTCACCTTTGGTAAGGCGTGCCTGGAATTCAGACGTTTTTTGAGCTAGAGCAGCATCAGAAAGCTTTGAGAAGCCGTCTTCAAAAGAGCCGATCGCCTGAACGATCGGGGCAAGTGTTTTGACGAATTTCGCGTGGCGATCACCGAAAATAGCACTCAAAAATGACATAGGTACTCACTATAGCACAAAAGCATGTCCGGAAAAGGTCAGCAAACCTTTTCGACTTCCCGCTCGATCCTGATGCCCGTCTTTTCAAAAACTGCCTGTTCTGCGTGCCCTGCAAGACGCTCAATATCTGCAGCAGTTCCTTTCCCATCATTAACCAGAACAAGGGCCTGCTTTTCATACAAGCCCACATGGCCGTCTGAAAAGCCCTTCAGGCCGCATATCTTGTCGAGCACATAGCCGAGCGGAATTTTTACAAAACCAGCGGCGGCAGGAAAATGCGGCAATTCGGGATAGCGGATTTTCAATTGCTCGTAGAGAGTAACCGGCACCACAGGATTCTTGAAAAAAGAGCCGGCGGTGTGAAGCTTCCGCCAGTCAGGCAGCTTGCTTTTGCGGACACTGGCAACCGCCGCTCGCACTTGTTCTGCACTTATATCTTTTTTGCCCGCACATACATCTGCAAGCCCCGGATAATCGATGTGCGGCACAAATGTTTTAGAAAGTTGTAGGCGAATTTCCGTAATGATTAGGTTTTTTTGCGTTTTGAATATGCTCTCGCGATACCCGAAGCGACAATCATCATTTGCATATGAAAATGCTTTTCCTGATAGAGCGTCGATGCCACGAATGCTCTCAACGGAATCCTTGATCTCGACGCCGTATGCGCCGATATTTTGCACCACGGCTGCACCGGCAGTGCCAGGAATATCGGTAAGGTTCTCGATGCCGCTATAGCCGCGTTCGATCGCGAAGCGAATCGCGTCATCGAATGCTTCCCCGGCAGCGACTCTGATCACCACTGCTTCAGCATTTTCTGAAACGATTTTTATGCCGCGAGAAACAATATGAATCACCAGGCCCGGAAACCCCGCATCGGAAATAAGCAGGTTCGAACCGTTGCCAAGCACGAATATCGGCAAAGCATTCTCGCGCGCGAATAGAATCGCTTCCTGAATATCACGGTCGTTTTCCACTTCGCAGAAATACCGCGCCGGCCCGCCGGTGGCAAGCGTCGTGAAATCAGAAAGGCGGACATGTTCCCTGATATGCATATGAATGCCGCTTAGTATACCAAAAGAAAAAGGGCTGCTTGCGCAACCCCTTGTTTTCCAAGACCAGGCTCAATCCGCGATCACATAGGGATTGAGGTCCTTGTCCTGTTCATTGAACGGCTTCGAAGAAAAGCAGCTCATCTCGGTACCCGGCAACAGGTCGAACCGATGCGCGACCATCGCCGGGATATGGACAACATACTTGCCGCCATTCTCGACTTTGAAATCGAATGCCGTGACCAGCCCGATCGATTTGCCGTCATTGTCCATGGGAACCGTCCGAATGGTGCCGCCCCCTTTGCTAAAGAGAAAGGTCTCGGACTTGTACCGATGGAAATGCTGACCGACCGGCTTGACTGATCCCTTGATGACGAAATCCGTCACCGCGGCATCAGCCAAATTGAGCTCCTTGATCGTACGGCGCTCGTCTTCGCTGACCAAAAGCACCGGCCCGCTTTCAACTCGCTGTTCCATATACTGCTCCTTTGCATGTTTTTACTGCACGGGAGAGAGCCGATTCATTGTTAAAGCTATCTTCTGTAGAGTACTTTCCCTAAATATTTTTTAGCACAATTAAAATAATTTGTCAAATATACTTATTTGATCTTCCCGCTTTGAATATCGGCAATGAGACCGTTTGCCTGTGAGGTAAAACCGGGCACAAGCATGGTAGCTTTCTGCAGATATGCTATGGCTGCCGCCTTGTCCCCTTTCTTCAGGGCTTCCGATGCGCGGATCATGAGCGACTGCACGATCATGCCATTCTGGCTCGTGGCATTGCCGAAGAGCTGCCGCACGACATTCTGCTTGCCATCGAGAATCAGCGTCGCGATATAGACGTCTTTCGCATCAGTGAAATCGGTCTCGAGATTGTATGCCGTCGAAGCGATATTCACTGCATCGTCATAGCGGCCAAGATATGCGAGTGACCGGGCAAGTTCCATCATCATAGTCTGTTTTTTCGGCGAAAGCACGAGCGCCTGCTGCAAATACGGGATAGCGAGCTCATAATTGCCGATGCTGTCGAAGAATGATCCGGCAAAGAGCTGATAGCGCGCATCTTTCGGCGTCGATGCAAGCTGCTTCTGGATTTCGGCAAATGCCAGGTTCACGAAATCCTGCTTCACCTGATTGTCGGCATTTTGAGCGGTGACGATGCGCGGCGTGATGCTCAGAAGCTGCTCGCGCACTTCCGGGCTGCCGAAGGAATTATATGACAGCGCATCATTGAAGTATTCGAGATTCTTCGTCGGCCCTGCCTGCTGGCCCTGGATCGCCTGGATGAGCACAAGATTGGCAGACAGCGGCCGGATATTGAGAATCCAGAGACAGATGATGAGCAAGACGACCGCGATCGGAGCGACGACATAGTTTGCCATCTCTGGATTTGCTGTCACGACCTGGCGATTCTTGTTTTTCTCCGCTTCGGATACGGCGTATTCCGTATCGCGCGAATGCAGGTACGCGAGCACCATATAGAAGAACATGTAGCTCGTCAGGTTGTCGAACACGAAAATATTCTGGAAGAAGTAGCCGGCGAGCAATCCGACGACGAGGGCAGCATCGGTGATGCCAAGCGCGGTGCGGCGGCGCCAGACGACGACAAGTGCAGCAACAAAGATAGAAAGATACGCGATGAGGCCAAGCAGGCCGCCGGCGACCGCGACATCGAGTGGCGTATCATGCGCGCGATCGAACCACTGTTCCTGCGCATACATGCGAGGATCATAGTACTTATTGAAAACATAGTTAAAGCCGTCCTGGCCCCAGCCAAGTATCGGCTTTTCTGCAATGCCTTTGAGGGCCATCGGCCAGACGTATTGGCGGGCTTGTCCCTGGCCCTGCACGTCGTTCCAGGAAATCTCCGCCAAGCGATTGAGCATGGCGCTCTGCTTCACGAAGCTACTCTGGCGCAGCGCCAAAAATCCTCCGACAAGAACGGCAATGACGACAAGCGTGCCGATCGCCGTCTTCTTCATAAAGCGCTCTTTCGTTTCGAAGAATGCCACGCCGATTGATGCGACGATAAGGCCGCCGATCAGGCCGAGCAGCACGCCTCTCGTCTGCGTCTTCCAGATGATGAACCCGAAGAGAAACAGCAGTCCGGCATAGACATAGGAACGCCAGTAATTGAACATGGCTTTCGCGGAGCCGCCGTTCACTCGTGCGACGATCACATCCTTATAAAAGAGAATCAGGGTGAAGAAAAGCAAGAACATGGCAAACACTGCCAAGTAAATCGGGTTCCCGAGGGGCCCGGACCAGCGCGCGGTATGATTTGCGATTTCTGCCTGGATCGGCGCGACGAATGCGATCGCCGGATTGCCACCGATCAAGAATCGATAGATATATTCATAGACGATGACGACGAATGGGCTCGCCAAGCACCAGCGGAAAAAGGATAACCAGATTTTTTCCGTCTTCATCATAGAGCCGAATACGGTGAAATACATGAGCATGTGCAAAAGAGTCACGAAGCCGTCCATGCGCTCATAATTGCTCCAGAACGCCTTCGCAGGATTGACCGCAAAAATATCGGCAACAAGCATGACGAGCGCGAATGCGAGAATCGCGACGAGGATCGGCGATTTTTTCGGGCGGTATTTCGGCTCGACATATGCGAGGTATGCCCAAAGCGCGAAGACGATCTCGATAATGATGCGGAAGGCGAAATTCTTGCCAGAGATGAACGGAAAGAACATATTCGCCGCCACATAGAACGGAATGATAAGGACGCCCCAAAGGCCTGCGTAAATAGCGTATCGGATAAGCTTGTTGTTCGTCATGCGATCGTGATTAATTTTTTAATGGATGGATTATAGCATAGATAGCAAAGCAACAATTAATAATTCATTTGTTTTTTGCCTCGAAAATGATACACTCGGGGAGCAATGAAAAAGCTCAAAAAAGCGCTGATCACGGGCATCACTGGGCAAGACGGCTCCTACCTTGCCGAGCTCTTGCTTGAAAAGGGATACGAGGTGCATGGTATCATCCGCCGCAGCTCGTCTTTCAATACCGGGCGCATCGACCATATATATAGAGACCCGCATGTGAAGAATCGCCGCCTGATCCTGCATTTCGGCGATCTGTCGGATTCGAGTAATATTTCGCGCCTCCTCGAAAAGATCCGGCCCGACGAGATCTATCATCTGGGCGCGCAGAGCCATGTGCGTGTCTCTTTCGATATCCCGGAGTATACGGCGGATGTCACTGCGCTCGGCACCCTGCGCCTGCTCGACGCGATAAAAGAATCCGGCATTACGACGAAATTCTACCAGGCATCGTCATCGGAAATGTTCGGCAAGGTCCAGGAAATTCCCCAGAAAGAGACGACGCCCTTCTATCCCCGCTCGCCGTATGGCGTTTCCAAAGTTTTTGCATACTGGATTACGAAAAATTACCGCGAGAGTTATGGCCTCTTTGCCGTCAACGGTATCCTCTTCAACCATGAAAGCCCGCGCCGCGGCTCGACCTTCGTGACGAAGAAGATCACCGAAGGCCTCGTGAAGATCCATCTCGGGCTGCAGGACAAGCTGTATCTTGGTAATCTTGATGCGAAGCGCGACTGGGGCCATGCGAAGGACTACGTCGAAGGCATGTGGCTCATGCTGCAGGCAAAAAATCCGAGCGACTATATCCTCGCAACTGGCGAGACATACAAAGTGCGCGAATTCGTGGAAGAAGCCGGTAAATTGCTCGGCATGGATATCGTTTGGAAAGGAACCGGCCTTGCCGAGCAAGGCATCGACACAAAAACCGGCAGGGTGATCGTCGAAGTCGATCCGAAATATTTTCGCCCGGCGGAAGTGGAGCATCTCATCGGCGATGCATCGAAAGCGAAGAAAGAGCTCGGCTGGAAGCCGAAAATCTCCTTCAAGGAGCTCGTGAAAACCATGGTCGAGCATGATCTTGAGCACTTCGCCCCGCAGCATGCGCCAGCGGCGAAATCAAAAAAGAAATAATTATGCTGCCCGTCGGCAACAGCTCGATTCCGGAAGATCTCTTCAGGACCATTCTCGACAAAACGGCTATTTGCACGGTAGACGTAGTTTTTTTCAACAAAGACAAAAGCAAAACGCTCCTGTTCAAGCGGAACAATGAGCCAGTCAAAGGGATTTATTTCACGATTGGCGGCCGCGTATTTAAGAATGAGAAGCTCATCGACTGTGCCGTGCGCCAGGCGAAACGGGAGACAGGGCTCGATATCGACCCGAAGAAATTCTTCGCGCGCGGCGTGCTCGAGGATATCTGGCAAAACTCCGCTTTCGACGGCGTGACGTATCACGATGTGGATGTTTTCTACGGCTATGTGCTCGAGAATGAGACCGCGCCGATCGCGCTCGATAATCAGCACCGCGAATACAAGTGGTTTGATGTGCATGATCCGACTCTGCATCCCCAAATACAAGGACGCTTGCAGCAGCTCATCGGATAGTCGTATAATTTGCATATGACAGACCTGAAAAATAAAAAAATATTGGTGACGGGAGGCGCAGGATTCCTCGGCTCATTCGTCGTGGAAAAGCTCATCGCCCGCGGCGTACCGAAGAAAAATATCATTGTCCCGCGCTCAAAAGAGGTCGATTTGCGCAAACTCGAAGACGTGCAGAAAGTGCTCAAAGGCATCGACGTGGTCATTCACCTGGCGGCAGTAGTCGGCGGCATCGGCTTCAACCGCGAGCATCCAGGCCAGCTTTTTTACGATAATCTCATCATGGGCACGCAGCTTATGGAGGAAGCGCGCAAGGCAGGCATCGAGAAATTTGTCGCCGTCGGTACGATCTGTGCCTATCCGAAATTCACCCCGACGCCGTTCAAGGAAGAAGATCTTTGGATGGGATACCCGGAAGAAACGAATGCGCCGTACGGCCTCGCCAAGAAGATGATGCTCGTGCAGGCCCAAGCCTATCGGCAGGAATATGGCTTCAATGCGATTTATCTCTTGCCAGTGAATCTCTACGGCCCGCGGGATAATTTCGATCCAAATTCGAGCCATGTCATCCCAGCCCTGATCAAAAAAGTAATCGAGGCAAAGGAAAAGAACTCGCCAACCGTCGAGGTCTGGGGTACCGGCAAAGCGACTCGCGAATTTCTCTATGTCGAGGACGCAGCCGAGGGCATCGTCCTTGCTGCAGAAAAATATGACGGCAGCGAGCCAGTCAATCTCGGCTCGGGCATGGAAATCTCCATCAAGGATCTCGTGGAAAAGATTGTATCAATCGTCGGCTATGCCGGAACGCTCGCCTGGGATGCCACGAAGCCGGACGGCCAGCCGCGCCGGCAGCTTGATGTTTCTCGCGCGAAAAAGGAATTCAGTTTCGCAGCAGAGACGAAATTCGACAAAGGTCTGAAACAAACGATAGACTGGTACATGAAAAACCGATAACCGAACATCGCGCCCTCGCGCGATTTTTTATTTAAGATGTTTGAGCTCTTCTATGATTCCCTGCTCTGACGTAAAGCGTGGCGCATATCCCAAGCGCTTGGCATTCTTTTTTTTCGGATAATACGCATCTTTCTTTCCCGTCGGGCTTGCGAGACCTGCATTTTTTTGCATCCGATAGCGCAGCTGGAATCGTTTCTGCAGCGCTTTCAGTAAGGCAAATTTGGACACTGGCTTCTTACTGTATATTTCGAAAGCACGGTTGATAGGGGCTTTTGCGAGAACAGAGCGGATGAAATCAGCAAGGTCAGGGGGCGTTATATAATCGCGCACGAGATCATGGGCAGCCGTTATGAAGATCTGCCTGGTTTTCAGCGCACGAGCGATATCGGACATAAGAAATCCGGCATGGAGATCAACCAATCTGCTGAAGAATGAGAAGACGCGGATATCGATGATCGAGAATCGTTTGAGGGCGCGATGGCGTGCCTCTGCCTGCGCCTTGGCCACGGCATAATAGTCCTTTTCCGAGATGCGGCGAGCGGCAAGCATCCGGGGTGAGACGGTGCCGACAATGCCGCTCGACATATTGATATATTTGGTTTGCGAATGTGCCTGGAGATAGTGCATGACGAGCGAGTCCATTGCTTCGGTCGTTTTGAAAATCGCTTTTGGATTTTTCTTCAGCACGCTCGGATTGGCGATGCCAGTGCAGTTGATTACCGCATCGTATTCCCCTTTTGAAAAACTTGCGATGGTACCAAGATGGGCACCCCTCGCCCCGACGCGGCGAGCAGTTTTCTTCAGTTTCGCACGTGATCGGGCAAAGAGAAAGAGTTCGATATTCCTGTCATTACGAAAGGCCCAGGCGAGCGAGCGTCCGATATATCCTGTCGCGCCGAGAATGGCTACTTTTTTCTTCATACTTATGATGCGCCAAGCTTTGCTTTCAAGCTCTCGAGCTTTGCCTTTTGTGCTGAATCGAGATAGGGCGCCTGGTCATCAAGGGCATGGCCATAGACGATTTTTGGCGTAAGCGTGGCTGTCAGATCAAGGACGACCTCAACAATGGTTGGCTTCTTTGCCGCGAGGATTTTTTTGATCAAAGGATCCTTTTTCTTCGTGCTCGCGATGCGCGCATACGCGAAGCCGAAGGCATACGCGAGCTTCTTGAGATCCGGAGAGCCATAGCCGATCACGCTCGACTGGTAACGGCCATTGAAATAGAGCTCTTGGAATTCGCGGGTCATGCCGAGCGATTTGTTATTCATGACAAAAAGCTTCATGGGAATTTTGTTCCGAGCGACCGTCTCGAGCTCCTGGATATTGATCTGCAATCCGCCATCGCCTGAAATGACAACGAGATCGCGCTTCCGGTCTGCGCACCATGCGCCGACAGCCGCAGGCAGGGAGAATCCCATCGCGCCCATGCCGCCCGAAAAGAGCAGGCGCTGGCCTTTTTTCGTCACCCATGACTGCGCCGTCCACATCTGATTCTGCCCGACATCCGCAAGAATCGTCGTGTGCGGCTTTGTGTTGAGCGAGATTTCGCGGACCAGAGTATTCGCATCATTCTTTTTTCCATAGACGAGCGGGCGTTCGAATTCTTTCTCGACGGCGCGGATGAATGCGAACCAAGCCGACTTTGCCGGCGTGCGGATATCCTTTGCAGCGCGGAAAAATGTCGCAAGATCAAGCACGAATGGCAGGGCAACCGGAATCGTGTAGCCGATAGCCTGCTCTTCAATATCAACATGAATCACCTGCGCTCCTTTGTTGAAGAACTTCGGATCGCCGGTCTGGCGGATATCAAGGCGTGTACCGAGGGCGATGATGCAATCGGCATTCGCAAAAGCAATATTGGCGCTGCGATTGCCATTGGAGCCGATCATGCCAAGATACGTATCGCCCGCCGGATATGCATCGATGCCGAGCAGTGAGCTCACAACCGGCAGATTATTCTTCGTTGCAAAATCAAAGAGCTCTTGCATTGTGCCCGACACGCGCACGCCATTGCCGGCGATGATAAGCGGTGCTTTGGCAGACAGGAGCAATGCTTGAAGCTTTCGAAGCTTCTCCTGTATGGCAGGATCGATCTGCGATGTTGTGCTCTCGGCACGGAGTAGCGCTTCATGTTCCGGAGAGCCGAGAAAATGCTCGAGTGCTGCTTCATCCACCTCCGTCCGCTGTATATTGATCGGAATATCGAGCACGACTGATCCGGGACGTCCCGCTTTCATGAAAAAATGCGCTTTCTCAAGCTCGTAGAGCACCCGCGCCGGATCAAGCACAATCGCTGCATATTTTGATATCGGCTTGACGATAGCGACGATGTCCGTTTCCTGGAATCCCTCCTGGCGGATGGATGCGGCCTTCTTGATATTGTCCGTATGCACCTGGCCAGTGATGAACATGGCCGGGACGGAATCGAAATACGCGCTGCCAATCGCCGTCATCAGGTTTGTCGCGCCGGGACCTGATGTCGCCATGGCGACACCGAAATTGCCGCTCACGCGCGCATAGCCTTCCGCGGCAAAGCCGGAGGCCTGCTCATGATGCATCGGGAAGCAGCGGATGTCTTTCCTGCGGGCGATCGCATCTTCGAGAAAGGCAATCATGCCGCCGTTCAAATCGAAGACATGGGTAATGCCATGGCTCGCCAAAAAATCGACGACAATATCCGCGCACAATTTTTTGGCGGGAGTGGCCATGGCAAATACTTATTTCCAAAGCTTCCAGGGAGCTTTGCCAGTTTTCCAGAGATCTTCGAGAATATTCTTTTCGCGGAGCGTATCCATCGGCTGCCAGAATCCGTCATGATAATAGGCCTTGAGCTCGCCATCTTTTGAGAGCGTCTCGAGCGGAGCACGCTCGAGCGCCATCGTGTCCCCTCCTTTCAAATAATCGAAAATACCGGGCTCAAAGACGAAATAGCCGCCATTGATCCGATTCTTGTTGTCCTTCTTCTCGGCAAATGAGATGACATTGTATTCGTCGTTTACGATCATCGCGCCGAATTTTCCTTCCGGAATGATGGCAGTAACCGTTGCGATCTTTTTGTGCTTTTTGTGGAAATCGACAAGCTTTTTGATATCGACATCCGCCACGCCGTCGCCATACGTCGCCATGAATGTCTCATTACCGACATACGGCTGTATGCGCTTCAAGCGGCCTGCGGTGAGCGTCTCATCGCCGGTATCCACGAGCGTTACTTTCCATTTCTCGCTCCGATTGGCATGGAGCTCGGTCGTGTTCTTCGCCATGTCGATGGTGACATCGCTGTTGTGCAGATAATAGTTGTTGAACCACTCCTTTATATAGTAGCCCTTATAGCCGAGGCAGATAATAAATTCATTGAAGCCCTGCTCCGAATATATCTTCATGATATGCCAGAGTATCGGCTTGCCGCCGATCTCCACCATCGGCTTGGGCTTTATAACGGTTTCCTCGTGCAGGCGTGTCCCGAGTCCCCCCGCGAAAATGACGACTTTCATAGGCTAGTTGAAAAAATGGTTAATCTGCTCGTTAGTAAACTCGACGATACTCTTCGGATTCTCATAGTAATTCCGATACCAGCCGAAAGTCAACTCGAGCGTCTCTTTGAAAGAAAGCTTCGGATGCCATGCGAGAAGCGCATGCGCTTTATTGATATCGAGACGCAGCTGGGTCATCTCATGCTTTGCATGATCGGGCTGCACCTCATGCGTGCCCTCGCCGAAGTGCTTGAGCGCCTCATCGATGAGCTCCTGGACCGTGACGAAGCTTTCATGGAGCGGGCCGAAATTCCATGCGCCGGAAAGATCGGTATGCTTTTCATAGAGCTTCTTGGCAAGCAGGAGATAGCCTGACAGCGGCTCAAGCACATGCTGCCATGGCCGCACCGCGCCGGGATTCCTTGTCGTTATTTTTTTCGTCTTTGTCTCGTACATGGCGCGGATGATATCCGGGATGAGCCGGTATTCCGCCCAGTCGCCGCCGCCGATGACATTGCCCGCGCGCGCGATCGCAACAAGCGTATTGTGTTTGCTGGCAAAATCCTTCGGATTGAAAAAGGACTGGATATACGAATTCGCCACGATATCTGCCGCGGCTTTGGAGGCGCTGTATGGGTCGTAGCCGCCGAGTGCATCGTTTTCCCGATAGGCATAATGCCACTCCTTATTGTCATAGACTTTGTCGGTCGTGATGATGACGGCTGCTTTCACCGTGCCGACCGCCTTGACCGCCTCAAGCACATGGGCAGTGCCGAGCGTGTTCGTCGAGACGGTTTTCAGCGGCTCGTCATAGCCATTGCGCACAATCGCCTGGGCAGCGAGATGGAAGACGATATCAGGCTTTTCTTTTTTGAAAATATCGACAAGCGCATCGAAATCGCGGATATCAGCAAAATGATTCTTCACCGACTTTGCGAGCCCGAGGACTTCAAAGAGGCTCGGCTTCGTCTCGGGCGGCAAGGAAATGCCCGATACCTGGGCGCCGAAATTCACAAGCGTCTGCGACAGCCAGGCGCCCTTGAAGCCGGAGTGCCCGGTCACGAGCACCTTCTTGTTTTTGTAGAAATCGCGGAGCGCGCCGTGCATAAAATTCGTGATTGCAGTATAGCAGAATTCATTGTAAAAAACTAGGAAAATGCTAGGATAATCGCCAAAGGCAATGGCTCGAAAAAAGCACAAACAGATGAGGGTTCCCTACGGCTTGTCAGTGCATGGCAAGGAGGAAATCGCCGCTGTCGTAAAAGTCCTGAAAGGCAATACCGCGCTCGGCGAGCATACGAAAACATTCGAGGCGAAAATCGCTGCCATGTTCGGGAAGCGGTACGGCGTGATGGTCAACTCCGGTTCTTCTGCAAACCTGCTCGCTTTCGAACTCCTCGACCTGCCGCACGGCAGCGAAGTCATCACGCCGATACTCACGTTCGCCACGACCGTTGCGCCGATCGTGCAGAAAGGCCTGGTGCCGGTGTTCGTCGATGTCGATCCGGACACCTATGTGGTCAATGCCACTGATGTCGAAAAAGCGATCACTGAAAAAACGAAAGTGCTCATGATCCCGTCGCTCATGGGCAATATCCCGAACATGCAGGAACTGCACACACTCGCCAAAAAGCATGGACTCTTCTTTATCGAGGATTCCTGCGACACGCTCGGGGGAACATATGCCGGCAAGCCGAGCGGCAGCTATTCCGATATCACGACGACGAGCTTTTACGGCTCACATATTATCAATGGCGCGGGCGGCGGCGGCATGATCATGGTCAATAGCGAAGCATGGCGCGACCGTCTCATCGTCATGCGCGGCTGGGGGCGTAGCTCCTCCCTTTTCGGCGAGAAGGCTGATTCCGAACTGCTTGAGAACCGCTTCGGCACCAAGCTCTCCGGCATCCCCTATGACAACAAGTTCATCTTCAGCGAGATCGGCTACAATTTCCTGCCGCTTGAGATCTCATCTGCATTCGCGCTCGCGCAGCTGAAAAAGCTGCCGAAATTCCTGAAGACGCGCACAAAGAACTTCTCGACGCTCTATGCATTCTTCCGCGACCTCGATTCGTATTTTATATTGCCGAAGCAGACGCAAAACGTCGAAACTGCATGGCTCGCCTTTCCGCTCATCATCAAGCCGCATGCGCCATTCACCCGCCTTGAGCTCGTCACTTTTTTGGAAGAGCACAATATCCAGACCCGGCCGATCTTTACTGGCAATATCCTGAAGCAGCCGGCATTCGAGCACATTGCGCATCGGCCGGCAACGCAGGAATATCCGAACACGGAACGCATCATGAAAAGTGGCTTCGTCGTCGCCTGCCATCACGGTCTCGATAGTGCGCAGATCGAATACCTGAAAGCAACCTTCCGAACATTCCTCAAGCAATATGAGAAACAAGACTAAAAAATGGCTCAATCGAGCCATTTTTTAGTCTTATCCTTATTTGACATAATATAATATTTATGTTAAATTATCCCTAGCAAGCCCGGAAGCTCGGGTGAGTACATTTCAAACGAAGGAGGCGGATTGTGGACATCATCATCGATCCCCTGAAACTGTCGAAAGCAACCTTGCTCGTCCATCGAGACAAGCGGCCGAAGACCGACGCCGTGTTCATTCATGGCTCGTCGATCAACAGCCCCGAGCTCGATAACGTGCTCCTGAAACTCGGCGCCCTGATCGCGCGGGAGCAGCAATGCCCTGTCGTTATCAATGGCATCAGCGAGCGGGAATGCACGGAGAAAAAGCTTGCCTATCCGGGCTATGAAGTCTGGAAAGACAAGCTCGAGGCGCTTGGCGTCAATATCCTGACCATTCCCCGGTCGCCCCACACGGCGGCCGAATCGGATGCGATTCTCGACCTTGCGGTTGAGAAGGGTTGGAAAAGCGTCACCATCATGGCGTTCCCGACCCACATCCTCCGCTGCATGCTGCAGATGGTCTTCTGCCAGAAGCGCAAAGGCATGACCATGCCGGTCTATGCCCGCACGCTCGAGACGGTGGACTGGCAGATGCCGGCCAAGAAGACAGTGCTCGGCGGCGGCGTTGAGGAAGGGCTTCTGCTTGACCAGGTCGAGTCGGAATACACCCGGCTCGTCAAATACATGGACAAGGATGGTCAAGGCTTTACGCCGCATGCCACCCTTGAAGAGCTCCTGGCCTTCATGCAGGAACGCGACAAGGTGCTCGCTTCGGTCTAATAGCTGAAGCAGAGTGCAATGGGCGACAGACGAAAGTCTGCCGCCCATTTTTATTTTTATAGTATAATGCCAAGATTATGGAAGAACATGGCGATATCCGGAAAGAAAGCTCGCTCTTCGACGCACTCACGAGCTGGCCGGTCTTCTGGCAATATGCCAAAGGCAAAATTCGCCATCCAGGCGTGCGCAAGCATACGCAGAATATCAGCTGGATGTTCTTCGCCAAAATCGCAAGCATGGCGGTCTCATTTTTCGCGACCGCCTATATCGCCCGCCACCTCGGCCCGACCAATTACGGCGAACTGAGCTACGCCCTTTCATTCACGGCGCTTTTCGGCTTCCTCGCATCGCTTGGCATCGAGCAGATCATCTATCGCAATCTGATTCAATACCCTGAAAAACGTGAAGTTTATATGGGCAGCGCCCTTGCCTTGCGGCTCGTATCGTCCGTCGTCACGATATTCATCTGCGTTATCACTGCTGCGATACTCTCGCCGAAGGACGTATCGCTCTTCCTCATCTTCATCGTCAGTCTCTCCTTCTTCTTCAGCTCGTTCCAGCTCTTTGGCTATGAATTCCAGGCTGAAGCGAAAGCGAAATTTCCATCCCTGCTTTCCTTTGGCGTGGTGCTGACCATGAATATCCTGAAAATCGCCGTCATCGCATTCCACAAAGGCATCATTTTCCTCGCAGCGCTCGTCATCCTCGAGCCGATCCTCTATGCGATCGGCTATAGCTACTTGCGCATGAAGCATTACGGGTCACTCAAGCGCCTGTCATTCGACAAAGCCGTGGCCTTCTCCATGCTCAAGGATGCTGCGCCACTCATCTTCGCATCGGCATTCTTCGCGATCTACAACGATATCGATCAGGTCATGATCAAGAACATGATGGATGCAACATCGGTCGGCCTCTATGGATCCGCAGTCGCCATATCCGAAGCATGGTACTTCGTACCGAACATGATCATCAATGCGCTCTTCCCGGCCGTGCTCAATGCGAAAAAATCATCG
>CAZTJK010000002.1:0-119774 GCA_964613715.1 uncultured Candidatus Saccharibacteria bacterium
CCTGTATACTGTTTTTGTGCGGGTAGTGGATGCGGCAGGGAATACCTCAGATCCTCTTTCTGCTCGATTGCATATCGATACCACAGCGCCGCGCATTGGCAGTTTCTTTGCCAAATATGCCGGTGCTGATCTGATTGCCGATACGGACGGCACACTCGAGCTCTTCGCCGAGAGTACGTCCACGTTTGCGGTATCCATCGAATCGGATACTGTGGATGCAACTGTTTTCATCGGCGAGAAGCCGTTCCCGCTCGTGCGTGATATTGCATCTGGCCTTTGGCAGGGATCGATCCGTGCTGGTACGGGCCCCGAGCCGATCTTTGTTAGTGCCATCGACAGCCTTGGTAATGCGACGCGGAAAAAACATATTGGCAGCATCACCCCGGTTACGATCGGCAGGGTAGCTGATACCTCCGGAGATCCGATTTCGGATGCCAGCCTGACTATCTTCAAGCAGAATCCTGACACGCTCGAGTATGACCGGTTCGCTCTCCCGGGCGGCGCATCCATTGCTACGAATGCAGAGGGAGAATACGGTTTCGTGCTGCCAGCGGGCGCATATCGCCTTGTTGTGCAAAAGTCAGGATACCGCACTGAGACATCGCTCATATCCCTTGCAAAGACTGAACTCGTCCATGATTCGTTTACGCTCGAGCCGATCAGCGGTATACTACGGATCATAAACAGCATTCTTGATTTTCTCAGATACTAAGCTTATGCGAAAATTATTGAAAATCAGCGTGTCGATTCTCGGGCTCGTTCTCTTTGTGTTCGTCCTGGTATTTATTGCAGGCCGCTATATTCTGCCTGATATTTTTGGCCAAAGCGATCAGGCTGATACGACCATACAAACGGGCGGCAAGCTGCTTGGCCAGAAGATGCCAGCTTTTGACATTCCTGATGCGGCAGGGAAGCGCGTCTCATCGAGTGCCTTTCTTGACCGGCCGCTCGTCCTCGTATTTTGGGCGACCTGGAACCAGCCTTCTGCGGACGAGATCAAGATCCTCGACGATTATCTTGCAAGCGGGGACAGTAGGGCGGGGCTTGTCTCATTCCTTGCCATCGACAGCCAGGAAGATGCGAGTGTTGCGCTTTCATTCATCCGTCGGAGCGGCTATACGGTACCCTTTGGCCTCGATAGCTATGGCGATGTGACGGATCATTTCCAGATCAAGAGCCTGCCGACCGTTTACTTTATAGACCGCGACGGCATCATTCGGGAAATCGATGCCGGTGTGCTCAATCGCAGCATGTTTGTGGATAAGATCGAACAGCTCCTCAAGTAGTACCTGTGCTATACTAATGACGAATGTCATTGTATTTTCTCATAAACAATCTTGATTTTGCGTTTGGCATGGTCGGCGCGATCATCCTGATGATGGCTGCCTGGCTCTCCTTCGATGCCTATCGCTTGCAAAAAGATATTTCCGTCAAGCTCCGCTTCAGCGGTCTTGCGCTTTTCGCCGTCTGGCAGGTCATATATTCCTTGAATACCGCAAATGACCTGCTCTTATATTTCGGTTTCATCCTGTTTATCCTTGCCTTGGCGCTCTTGCTCACGAGCTTCGTCAAGACCAAGGCGCTTGCAGTCAATGCGGTCATCATTATTCCTGCATTTTCAGCATGGAGCCATGGGCTTTATTTCATATCGATGCTGCTTCTCTCTGTCATTGCGTACCTGGCGCTGCGGCAGTCAAAGCGCGAATTCAACAAGACATGGATTCCGTTTGCGCTCTGCTTTGCATTGCTCGCTGCAGCATCACTCCTCAATATTTTCGGCGCAATCAATAATCAATCGAGCTTCACATCCATTCTGAGCCGCCTCTTGGAGCTTGCCGGTTTTGCCGCGCTTGCGTTCTGGGTATGGCAGTACATGCGTCTGCGTATCAATGAAAGCTTTGTTATGATTTCCGTTGGCGTGACCTTTCTCCTTGCAACGATCGTAACGCTCGCATTTTCCACCATCCTCATCAACCGCGTCGCGCTTGAGACTTCGAACAACCTGCTGACTGATGTGAAAGTGCTCGACTTTTCGCTTGCAAGCATGAAGGAAGAATCGCTTGCTAAAGCCGAGCTCATCGCCCGGGATACCGATATGGCAAGCGCGCTCGACGCTCGCGCGACTGCCGAGCTTGAGCAGCTCGGAGAAAAATATCTCGAACAGTATAATCTCGGATTTCTTACCGTTGCCGATCCGACAGGCAAAGTACTGGTCCGTGCTCATGCGCTTTCGAAGCGGGGCGACACGCTTTCTGGGGAGCGCGCATTCGAAGAGGCGGCGCTTGGCAACAATTTTGTCACGATTGAATCAAACAGCGTGGAAGGATTCTCGATCCGCGCGGCAAGCCCGGTCCTGAAAAAGGGGAAGGTGATCGGCACGATCGTCGCCGGCTTTCCGCTCGATAATGCCTTTGCTGATCGGCAGAAAAAGCTGACCGGTCTCGATATGTTCATCTATGACAAAGATACCTCGATTGCCGGAACCTTTTTCGATGCCGACGGACGGACTCGCTTGATCGGAGAGACGGTGACTAATACCCAGATCAAAAACGATGTGTTGGTTCTCGGTAAAACCGAGGCGATGAGCGCTGATATCTTCGGCACTCTTTTCCATGCGGCATATTTGCCGATACAAAATGGCGACGGCAAGGTGATCGGCATGGCGACCGTTGCCAAGCCCGAGCAGGACATCGTCAATATCGCCAATGCCACAAATCGCCTAACGCTGATCACGGTGGTGCTCATCATCAGCGTGCTGTTCATTCCGATTTATCTGGTGTCAAAAAGGTTTACGAGAACATTATAAATTTTAACCATCATTATCATGAAGAAAGCATTGATTGGTATTGTGATTATCCTTATCCTCGGCGCAGCAGGCTGGTATGTGTTTGGCCAGGCAAAGCAAGGGGTGAAGGTCTACCATGTCGGTATTTTGCAGGGACTGAGCTATTTTGCCTCGACCACCGAAGCATTCAAGGCAAAAATGACTTCACTTGGCTACATAGAAGGAAAAAATATTGTCTACGATCTCCAAATGACGAATTTCGAACCGGACAAAGAAAAAGCCATATTGCAGCGCTTTGTGGCGAATAATGATGATCTTATCTTTACGTTCCCGACCGAAGTAAGTATTTTTGCCAAGCAAATCAAGGGCAGCAGCACAATCCCACTTGTCTTTGCCAATGCTGCTATCGAAGATCTCGGAGTTATCGACAGCATAGCAAAGCCGGGCAATAACCTGACCGGTGTTCGTTTTCCCGGCACTGATCTTGCCATAGAGCGCCTGAAGACTCTTGTTGCTATTGATCCGAAAGCAAAAAAGATTCTTGTGCCATATCTGAAGGATTATCCGATCGTGCCGCCTCAGTTGCGGGTTCTTGCTCCAGTCGCAACCGCGCTCAATGTAACCCTGATCGAGAAACCATTTGTGAGTCCTGATGAGTTGCAAACCTATCTCAATGACCCGAAAACGCCTGGCACGTTTGATGCTATTTTGATCATCGCCGAACCATTGACTGTCGTGCCGGCCGGATACCTGCCGCTGTCTCATTATGCAGAGGCACATCATATTCCGCTCGGAGGAACTACCGCAGTCCTTGATGACCCGAATTATCTCTTCAATATCGTCCCAGAACCAAGCTCTGCCGGCATGCAGGTAG
Organism: uncultured Candidatus Saccharibacteria bacterium; assembly: GCA_964613715.1. GTDB lineage: Bacteria > Patescibacteriota > Minisyncoccia > Phycocordibacterales > GWA1-40-21 > Bog-1340. Next base: position 3,660 of record CAZTJK010000002.1, read on the forward strand.
CGCTCATGGCTGACAAGATCTTCAAGGGTGTTCCTGCTGGCACGATTCCCGTTGCATCGCCGGAAACCGTTGTCATTATCAACTATAAAGCCGCCACCAAATTCGGCCTTACGATTCCGCACGATATCCTGAACATCGCAACGGCGATCATTAAGTAATCGCTAATAGTACGTTCCCCGATGCCGGAAGATTTGAAACAACTACCGCCGCGGTTTACCAGTTTCCGCTCGACGCTCATCCGCACATTCATTCTGTTCAGCGTGGTGATTCTTTTTGTCTCGAGCATTTTTGCGGTGGTATTCACTTTCGGCATCGATCAAAAATCGGTTGCCAGCCAGGAACAAACTGTCGCGACGAATGCCGCTGCTACGGTCAATTACTTCATCGATAATAATCTCCGCGTGCTCGATAGCGTCGCCAATACCGATGATTTGACGGAAGAAAATGTTGAAAGCCGGAAAAACATAGCGTACAAGCTGCTTGGCCGCAATCCGGCATTCCGCAATATCCTGATTACGGATATACAGGGCCAGGAACAGGTGATAGCGACACGGCTTTCTACCACTAATCTTGATAAGACGCTTGCACTCGTCCATACCGATTTGCTGGAAGGGATCGTGCACGGAACGTCGTACATCAGTCCCGTGTACATTGATACGGTTACCAATGAGCCGCTTATTCTCATTGCCGTGCCGGCGAAAAATCGGCTCGGCGATACTGAGCTTGCGCTTATTGCTGAGCTGAACTTGAAATTCATGTGGGACCTTGTCGGCTCCATCAAAGTGGGCGATACCGGTTCAGCATACGTTGTCGACAAAGATGGCTACCTGATTGCATTCGGGGACACAAGCCGAGTCCTTGCCCGAGAAAATCTGAACGGGCTCGAGCCTGTCAGAGCCTTCCTCAATACCCACGATGCGAATGGCGGTACCAACCCGGGAACAGTCTTTTTCTCAAAAGGTATTCAAGGCAATACCGTGATTGCCACAGGGGTTCGCTTGACGACAACCGGATGGGAAGTGGTCGTAGAGCAGCCGATATTTGAAGCATATCGCGTGCTGCTGAATATCTTGATCTCATTTGTCGCTGTCCTTCTTGTCACGGTGCTTGTCGCACTTTTCATCAGCTCCTATGTCGCGCGGCGCATTACCAAGGGCGTCGTCGACCTGAATGCCGCTGCCGAACGGATCAGCGCCGGCGATCTCAATACCACTATTGATATCACATCAAATAATGAGATCGGTCATGTGGCCCATTCCTTCAATATCATGGCGAGCAAGCTGAAGGATATTTATGTAAACCTCGACAATAAGGTGAAGGAAAAGACGACCGAATTGTCCGACAAGGTGAAGGAGCTTGAGATTTCGAAAGGATCGATCACCCACCTGCTTGAGGATATTCAGTCGGAAAAGGAACAGTCGGACCGCACGGTCATCGCGCGTACCAAAGAGCTTTCTGATGAGAAATCACGTCTCCTGGCATCTATCAATAGTCTTTCGCTTGGCTATATTATGGCGGATGTGGTCGGCAATATCATTTTGAGCAATGACGCGGTTCTCAAGATACTCGAAATTCCGCAAAGCCCATCGGCGATTCTCGATGTGGCGAAATGTTTCGACCAATTTGATCTGGTGAGCAAATGCCAGGAATGTCTTTTGTCGAACAAGAGCGTGAGCATCAAGGATATCAGCTATAAATCGAAATTCCTTCGCATCTTCTGTGCGCCGATCGCGAACAATAATCAGACCATCGGACACGTGCTCTTGATCGATGATGTGACCGAAGCAAAAGTGCTCGAGCGCAGTAAGGATGAATTCTTTGCCGTTGCGTCTCATGAGCTGCGTACGCCACTGACTGCCATTCGCGGCAATGCTGAGATGATCATGGGTATTTATGCGGACAAGGTGACCGACAAGGATGTGCGCGAGATGATTTCGGATATTGACGAGGCGAGCGTGCGCTTGATCGGCATCGTCAATGACTTTCTCGAAGTCTCGCGCCTTGAGCAGGGGAATATTCTCTTCGAAAAGAGCCAGTTCAAACTGGTCGACGTCATTAAGAAAGTCGTCGATGCGGTCAAGCTCACTATTGCTGGGAAAAACGTCACCCTGGCATTTGTCGAGCCATATCGGCCGGTGCCTGAAGTTGTGGGTGACAAGGGACGCACGGAGCAAGTACTCTTCAACCTGATCGGCAACTCGGTGAAATTTACGAAAGAAGGTAGCGTGACCGTCACCGTGATGCAGATAGAAAATGCAGTCAAGGTGCTCGTCACCGATACCGGTACCGGCATTTCCGAGCAGAACCGCAGCCTGCTGTTCCGCAAATTCCAGCCGGCAGGGGACAAGTCCCTTGCGCGGGATGTGAGCAAGAGCACGGGCCTTGGCCTCTATATCTCGAAGCTCCTGACCGAGAAGATGGGCGGCACGATCGGCCTTGAAAAGACCGAGCTTGGCGTCGGCAGCACCTTTTTCTTTACTCTGCCAGCGGGATCATGATAAAATAAGCCACATAATTATCCAGAGTCTATGCCCAAGATATTGATGGTAGAAGATGACAAGTTCGTCGGCGGTATGTATCAGCGTCTCTTTACTGCAAACGGATATGATGTCAAGCTGATTCATAACGGTGCTGAAGCGCTTGCCCTTCTTGCCGACGGGACGTATGTGCCGGACCTGATCACGCTTGATGTGCATTTGCCGGAAATGGACGGGCATGAGCTCCTCACCCGCATCAAGCAGGATGCCCGGCTGAAAGATATCGCAACCGTCGTTCTTACGAATTCATTTTTTGAGGAAAATTCCAAGGAATTCATGAATCTCGGTGCTGATCTCTTCCTGGTCAAAATCCACAATAATAATGAAGAAGTCCTTGCAAAGATAAAGGCATTGCTTGAGCAGAAATCCAAAGGATAGTATAATTAAACGAAAGAGTAACCATGGCAAATCTGTTATTTCTAGCTGAAGATGATCCGTTAATGAGCCGCATGTATGAGCGCGCGTTCAAATCAAGCGGTTTCGATTTGAAAATTGCATTCGACGGGGAAGAAGCCCTTTCCAGTCTCAAAGGCATGGATCCAAAGCCGACGGTCGCGGTGCTCGATATCATGATGCCGAAAAAGAGCGGCTTTGAGGTGCTCAAGGAGATGAAGCAGGATGCAGCGCTCAAGGCGATTCCGGTCATTCTCCTGACTAATCTTGCCGGTCAGCAAGATGCTGAAAAAGGCCTTGAGATGGGTGCCGTACTCTATCTCATCAAGAGCCAATACAGCCCGCTTGAAGTGGTGGAAAAGATAAAGGAAATCGCTGCAAGCTATTCTCGAGGGGACGGTGTTCCCCAGGTAAAGGTGGCCGTGAAAGAAACACAATCATAACGCCATGCAGGACTACCAAGAACCCCAGAAGTCTCATTTCGCCGCTATTCTTATCCCGTGGATACTTTTCATTCTCTCGCTTGGCGCGAGCGCATACCTGTGGATCAAGGTATCCCATATGCAGCAAGTCGTCCCGCAGACGTCACAGGATCAAGTCGATAAAATCATCAAAGAGGTTGGTGCGCTTCTGGTTTTGCCGAACAACGAAACGCCGACAATCGCGACCGTTACCGATCTGTCCAAGCTTGCCGGCCAGCCATTTTTCGCCAATGCAAAGCTTGGCGACATTGTCCTGATCTACAGCAAAGCGCAAAAGGCAATACTCTACGACCCGTCACAGAATAAAATCGTCGAGCTTGCTCCGATCAATACTACAAATACGGCCGAGTCGGCTACCTCCGTGCCGGCATCGTCTTCGCCAAGCACCTCCGCAAAGAAAAAATAAGCGCGGGAATTAAGGGGAGGGCGAGTTGCACCGTCTATGCCGATACATTTTTTAACACATACTATGCGCGTTGCTGTTTCTTCGCTTTTTCTGTTTCTGTGCGCGGTTGCTATCGTGCATGGCCAGGAATTTACGTCTGCGAATTTCAAGGTCCTTGATCCGGTCATGCATTCAGGCGGCGGCTTTTCATCCTCTGCAAGTTATCAGCTCGAAAGTTCCATTGGTCAGCTCATTGTAGGTACGTCGAGCTCGGCAAGCTACAATAGTAATTTTGGTTTCCTCTATTTTCCGTTCGTGACGACGCCGGTCCTTGCAGCTACTCCCGGCAATACGCAAGTCTCGCTCTCTTGGACTTCAGCGAGCGCATTCGTGGGCTGGTCGGTCGGCGGCTATGATATTGGCTATTCAACCGTTTCAGGCGGTGGCTATACGTTTACGGGCTCTCTTGGCACGGTGCTTTCGGATACGATCAGCGGCCTTTCAAACGGCACGACGTATTACTTCATCGTGCGGGTAGAAGACGGACTTGGCAATATCATTGCAACTTCGACTGAAGTATCTGCCATGCCGGTTGGTGGCGGAGGCGGCGGGGGTGGCGGTGGAGGTGGTGGCGGGGGTGGTGGAGGCTATGCGCAAACTGGTGTCACGTTTTCTGGCCGCGCGTATCCGCTCTCGCATGTCGGCATCCTGAAAGATGGCCAGCTTGCTGTGACCACGATCGCTGATCCGACGGCGAATTTCAGCATTTCCATTCTCGATCTCTCGACCGGCAATTATACGTTTTCAGTTTATGGCGAAGACGCAAGCGGTCGTCGTTCAGCATCCTTTACCTTCCCGATCTTCATTACGTCCGGCGTGATCACCACGATCGGCGGCATATTCCTTGCGCCGACGATCGCGACTGACAAGAGCGAAGTGAAGCGCGGCGATACGATTCAGATTTTTGGGCAGAGCGTGCCGAATGCCAATGTCACCATTCAGGTCAATTCCGACCAGGAATTTTTCAATACCGTCAAATCCGATGGCAATGGCGTTTATCTTGAGGATTTTGATACGACGCCACTTGCCATCGACAAGCACACGACACGATCGAAAAGCGCCGCGCTTGGCCTGATCAGCCCATTCTCTGACACAGTCGGCTTTACCGTTGGCAAAAGCAATAAAGCATCGGAAGGGAATTGCCCGCAGAAAGGCGATCTCAATGGCGATTGCCGGGTGAATCTCGTTGACTTCTCAATCGCGGCCTACTGGTATAAGCGGCCGCTCAGCCAGGCATTCCGCGGGATCGAGGCAGCAAAGCTCAATGGCGATGGCAAAGTCGATATCATTGATTTCAGTATCATGGCATATTACTGGACAGGTTAATTCACGACACTATGCTTATACGATCTTCGATGAACCACATAGTGATGCAAACAGCCAAAGCAGTATCGCTTTTCGTCTTCTTGTTATGCGCCGCCATACCGCTCTCGGTCGCTGCGCAAGCATCAGTGTATGTCGATGCATCGACCTTGTTGCCACAGGCATCAATATTTTTCTCTCCGAGAACCGCCACGGTGCTTGAAGGCTCGACCATCGAGATTCCGGTTTTCATCAATACGAAAGGTCGCAGCATCAATACCATATCGCTCAAGGTCAAATTCGACCCCTCGAAATTCATCATCGTGAAGCCGTCGAGCACGAATTCCATCATCGGCATCTGGGTCGAGCCGCCGACCTATTCCAATCAGACCGGTAGCATGCAGCTTTCGGGTGTGATCACGAACGGCATCACGACCGACGCTGGCCTGATCACCACGATTACATTCCGCGCAGTGACGACCGGCATCGAGAAGATTTCAGTGTCAGATATCACCCGGGTGCTTGCCAATGACGGTCAGGGCACTGAAGTGAAAACCGAGCTTGATCGCGGCACGTATACGATCATTCCGCGTCCGGCAGAAGGTCCAGTCGTATTCTCGAACACACATCCATTTCAGGATGCGTGGTACAACAATCAGAACCCGGTCATTTCCTGGGACAAGGCGGACGGCGTGACGGATTTTTCTTTTGCATTCGACAATAAACCATTCACGATTCCCGATGATACGCCGGATACTTCAGATACGGTGACATCGTATCAGAATACTGCCGATGGCATCTGGTATTTCCATATCAAGGCTAGAAAGCAGGGAATTTGGGGCGGCACAACGCATTTCATCGTTCGTATTGATACGACGCCGCCTGCAGCATTTGATCCGCTGTCTGAAATCGTCACATCAAACGGCAGCACGCGCGCATTGATATCGTTCTTTACGACCGATACGCTTGCAGGCCTTGATCATTACGAAGTCGGCATTGTCGCGAAGGAAAAATCTGCGGCCGATTCGCCGGCATTCGTGCAAAGCGATAGCCCGTATCAGCTATCATTGCCCAAAACCGGTGGCTATCGGGTGACGGTCCGCGCATTTGACCGCGCGGGCAATGTCCGCGACGAGACCATCGATGTGGGCGCCCCGCTCTCACTCTACCTCTTTCTAGAGAATAACTGGATCATCATCCTCTTGGTGCTCCTGATCATCCTGCATTATTTCTTCGGGCATAAGATAATTCCGCATGTAAAACGCATCCTGAAAGTCGCCAAGGAAGAAGAATCAGAGGAGAACATCGAGCGGCTCGAAGAGCTTGCCCGCGAGCGAACAGAGCCGCGGCCTTTCCCGGCGCCTCAGCCGACTCCTCCAGTCATTCCGCAGGGCGCAAATGCGGTATCCCTCGTACCGAAACGTGATACCATAGACGAAATACAGAAACCACTATGATGCGCCGATCGCTACAATCTATCATCCTGGCTGCCGGCATCATGTTCTGCTGCGCTGGTTCGGCATCTGCAGCGGCATTCCGCTTCAGTGCCTCGACAAGCACCATCGGCATCGGAGAGGCCTTCAAGCTCGATATTCTGCTCGATACGCGCGATGAAAGTATCAATGCCGTGAGTGGCACAGTAGAAATCCCGACACTCCTGTCCGTCGATGAGGTGCGGACGGGGAACTCCGTCATCAATTTTTGGGTCGAAGAACCGAAATCGGGCAGCCGCAGCATCTCTTTTTCTGGGATCACGCCAGGAGGATATCGCGGCAGCGACGGATTGATGTTTTCAATCGTCCTTCATGCAACGAAGGCTGGAAGCGGCACAGTAGCGATTACGGCGGGGAAGGCACTTGAGAATGACGGCAAGGGCACCCCGGCCAGCCTTTCAGTACCAGATTTTTCTTTTACCGCTTCAAGCATTTCGGGGATGCATGCAGATCTTTCAATGCCTGACAGGCTGCCGCCCGAAACATTCAAGCCTGAAGTGGGCCGGGATCCTGAAATCGCTCTCGGACAGTGGTTCGTTGTCTTTGCGGCAGTCGACAAAGGGTCCGGCATTGCCTCATATCAGGTACGGGAAAGCAGGCATCAGCTTTTTGATACCGGCGCATGGCATGATGCCGCAAGCCCCTATGTGCTCTCCGATCAGAGCCTCGAGAGCTATATCTATGTGAAGGCGATCGACAAGGCCGGCAATGAGCGCATTATGAAAGTCGCTCCGCTGTATCCAGTTCCTGCATATGAAAATCCGGAAAATTGGCTCATCATCATCGTGCTCATCGGCCTGCTCATCATCATGAAACCGCTATGGCGAAAACTGCGAATCAAATAATATCGGTGCTTGCGATTGCATTCATTGCATGCATTCTGCCGCTTGTCTCGGATGCGGCGACACTCACGTTGTCGCCGAAATCGGCGCAATACGTTTTCGGCAAGGCCATTACGATCAATCTCTATGTCTCAAGCCCTGATCAAGCGATGAATGCCGTTTCAGCGCATCTCTCATTTCCGACCGACATGCTTTCGGTCACATCCGTTTCAAAGTCGGATTCGATTATTGGCATTTGGGCCCAGGATCCATCATTTTCGAATACGCTCGGCACGATTGATCTGGAAGGAGTCGTGCTGACACCAGGATTTACCGGATCAGGCGGCAAAGTGCTTTCCATCGTATTCAAGGCAAAAAAAGCTGGAACGGCAGACATTAAATTCCTCTCCGGCTCAGTACTTGCCAATGATGGCAATGGCACCGCACTTGCAACCACCTTGGGCAAGGCAACGCTCACGATCACGAATGAAGCCGAACCGCAGGAAGCAACGACGACCGTCGCTCTTCCTAAAGCGCCAGCCGGGCCGCCAGTCATCGAATATTATTCGGCCCATCTTTCGGAAGGTGATCCGATCGTCATCAAGGGCCATACGGATTCAGTCGGATCAAAAATCCTCTTTCATATGAAATACGGAAATGGCATCGGCACGATCGACAGCGTGATCAGCAATGCATTCGGCGATTTTACATTTACGGATGCAGGTGCGAGCCAGGAAGGCATCTATACGTTCTTTGCTGAATCGGCTGATGATACCGGCGTCAAAAGCGGCCCGACCGAAACGTATACCATCCACGTGACATCGCCGTATTATGTCTATATCGGCTCGTGGAAGATTTCTATATTCATTGTGCTCGGCTTCATCCTCCTCCTTCTCGCTCTGCTTGCAGTCATTCTTTCCCGCGCTATGCACAAAGGCTATCGGACGAAAAAAGAAATGCATGACATTATCAGCACTGCCGACAAGCTAGCCAATGTGAAATTCAAGTATTTTAACGAGTACGTTTCCTCGCAGATCGATAATCTGGAAAAAGAAGAGCAATCAAAATCTGCCCCGACTGCTTCGTCCGAGGTCCTTGATACTGTCCGCAAGCATATTGCCGAATACCGCGACTATGTCGAGAAGGAAGTGAATGGCACACTGCCAGAGCCGCCTGCGATGCCGAAACGCTAGCCTCCGACCTGTATTTTCCAGCGTTTTCTGCTAGTATAAGGCGGCAATGCATATCAGGAATTTCAGCATTATCGCCCATATCGACCATGGCAAGTCAACCCTTGCCGATCGCATGCTCGAGATCACCAATACAATCGAGAAGCGCAAAATGACCAACCAGGTCCTCGATTCGATGGAGCTTGAGCGCGAACGAGGTATTACCATCAAGATGCAGCCAGTACGCATGAAATGGACCTCCGCTGGCACCGACTATGTGATGAACCTCATCGATACGCCAGGCCATATCGATTTCTCTTATGAGGTATCCCGTGCGCTCAAGGCAGTGGAGGGTTCGATTTTGCTTGTAGATGCAACCCAGGGCGTGCAGGCCCAGACGCTCACTACGCTCGGCATGGCGCGCGACTCGCATCTTGTCATCATTCCCGTCGTCTCGAAAATCGATTCGCCGCTTGCGCGCACGGCAGAAGTGAAAGAAGAAATCGCGAAGCTCCTCTCGGTGGATATTTCGGAAATCCTCGAAGTGTCCGGCAAGACAGGAGAGGGCGTAGCAAAGCTTCTCGATGAAGTGATCCGCCGGGTACCCGCTCCGAAATCAGAATCAGGAACTGCGGATGGCGGCGAAAAAGCATTCCGCTCGCTCATCTTTGATTTCAAATATTCAAATCACAGCGGCGTGATCGTCTTTATTCGCGTATTCGAAGGCGAAGTCAGAAAGAATACTCCGCTCATATTCAAGATTGCCAATCGCACCTTCACGGCCCTTGAAGCCGGCATATTCTCGCCGCGCGAAGTGCCAACGGAGTCGCTGTCTGCCGGCGAAATCGGTTACATCGTTACCGGCATCAAGGAATCAGGTGTTGCATCGGTTGGTGATACGGTTGCATATGCCAGGAGCACGACGCCGGCTCTTGAGGGCTACGGGAGTCCGGCGCCTGTCGTCTGGGCATCTATTTATCCTGAAAGCCAGGATGATTTCGATCTCCTGAAGCATTCACTCGGCAAGCTTAAATTTTCCGATTCCTCATTCACCTACGAGGAAGAGACCTCGGGCACCATTGGCCGCGGCTTCCGCTGCGGGTTTCTCGGCATGCTCCACCTTGAGATCATCGTGGAGCGCCTGAAGCGCGAATTCAACCTGGTACTCATCGTCACGACGCCGTCGATCAACTATGAAGTCACCTTCAAAAACGGCAAAAAACAAATGATATTCTCACCCTCTTTGTTTCCCGAGGATCATCTGATCGAGAAAGTGGAGGAGCCATGGGTGCGGGTGAAGATCATCACGCCGGCCGACTACATGAGCAATATCATGCAGAAGCTCTATGACCACGAGGCGGTCATCGGCGATGCGGAAAGCTTTGGCGACAATCGCACCGCGCTCACGCTCGAGATGCCGCTGCGCGAGCTCATGCGCAATTTTTTCAATGAGCTCAAGAGCCTGACATCGGGCTACGCGTCGATTTCGTATGAAATGATCGGCATGCGCGAGGCAGATGTGGTGAAAATGGACATTCTCGTCGCAGACGAGCCGGTCATCGCATTCTGCCGTATTGTCGCGCGCCGCCGAGCCGAAGAAGAGGCGGAAACCGCCGTCGAAAAGCTCTACAGCATCCTGCCGCGCGAGATGTTCGCATTCAAGATCCAGGCGAAGGCCATGGGCCGCATCATGTCTTCGCGCTCCGTATCAGGCATGAAGAAAGATGTGACCGGCTATCTCTATGGCGGTGATATCACCCGAAAGATGAAATTGCGCGAGAAGCAGAAAGAAGGCAAAAAGCGCATGAAGGAGCGCGGCACCGTGAATATCACCCAGGACGTGTTTCTGAAGATGATGAAGCCGGAATAGGCTAGAGGGCGAGCTGGAACGACAGGGCGATCATGCTTGCGATGATCAGGACCGATACCGCGGTCCAAATGATGCCGATCGCTTTGCGTGTTTTTCTGTGGAAAAGCATTGTGGCAGGATTCTGATCTATATTACAATAGAAGAACCATCACTATACACCTGCCATGCTCGATTTTCAACAGAAACGCAAGATCCGCAAAGTGCTCTATTCGCGTCTGACGCTTGCGCTGCTTGCAGTCGCCATTTTTTTCCTTGCACGATCGACCTATCATATTTATAGTAAGGAAGCGCTGAGCGAGGAGAATTATGCCTCCGTGAAGAAGGCCTATGATGATCTCACCACGCGGCAGGCGACCCTGGGGAAGGAAATCGACCGCCTCGGTACGGATGCCGGGGTGGAGGAGGAAATAAGAACCAAGTTCAGCGTGGCAAAGCCGGGAGAAACCATCGTTACCGTGGTGAACAGCACTTCAAGTCCCGATGCTGGTAGAGCAACAGGGCAGAAGAGCCTCTGGCAGCGCTTTCTCGGCCTGTTTCGGTAATGCGAGTGTAGTTTAGTGGTAGAACTGGTGCTTCCCAAGCATCGGGCGCGAGTTCGATTCTCGCCACTCGCACTAGGTATGATATACTAGAAGTCCAACCAAATTATTCATATGGCAAAAGCACAAACAAAAAAAGTCACGATCTATTCGACGCCGACCTGCCATTACTGCGGCCTGGCGAAGGATTTTTTCAATGAGCACGGTGTTAAATACGATTCATTTGACGTGCAGAGCGATCTGGTGAAGCGGAAAGAGATGATTCAGAAAAGCGGCCAGATGGGCGTGCCGGTCATTTATGTCGACAATCAGCTTGTCCTCGGGTTCGACGAGGACAAGCTGCGCGAACTCCTCGATATCAAAGAATAAGAAGCGCGCCTCCCGGCGCGTTTTCATTTGTATATCGGCATGCTATATTTCCTCGGACTGCCCTCATAGTTCAATGGATAGAATAGTCCCGTCCTAAGGGATAGATGTAAGTTCGATTCTTACTGAGGGCACTTGGAATATGCTATACTCTACCCATGAATCCACAAGACAAAGAATTATTGCAGAAGTCATACGATCTGTCGCTTGAGAACAACAAGATACTCCGCGGCATCCGAAGCTCCAATCGCTGGGGGAGATTCTTCCACTTTGTATACTGGGTGATCATCATCGGCGTATCGCTCGGCGCATTCTACTACCTGCAGCCATATGTGAAAGTACTCTCCGATGCCTATGCGACCATCCAAGGCGATATCAAGAATGTCCAGGCACTCACAAGCAAGCTACCGAATTTGAACGGTACCAAATAAGCTGGAAAAATAGTGCTAGATAGTGTACTATCGTCTGGCATGCCGAGGTAGCTGTTTTGGCAGATAACATCGCGAAGCAGCATCGGAATAGCAATATAATATTGCCGAGGTAGCTCAGTTGGTAGAGCATTCGCCTGAAGAGCGAGTGGTCGGCGGTTCGAGCCCGCCCCTCGGCACAAAAAGAAACCCGGAAGGGTTTTTCTTTTTGTGCCGAGGAGAAACCGCGGGGGCGGTTTCGTGGCGGGCTCGAAGCCCGATTGAGCCGAGCTTGGAGCCTATTCGCGAACAAGCGAGCCAATCGGGGTACTGACCCTGTAAGGGTCGAGCCCATGTGCTACAATATTTTCATGTGTGGCATCGTCGGATACATCGGCACAGAGGAATCGGTGCCAATTTTATTGCATGGTCTTGAGGCGCTTGAATATCGCGGGTATGATTCCGCAGGCGTTTCTTTTGCTACGGATGCCGGTATTATCACGAAAAAAAGCCTCGGCAAGGTCAAGGAGCTTGGCAAAATATTGCCGAAGCATATTGAGAGTCATCTCGGCATCGCACATACTCGCTGGGCGACCCATGGCGTCCCAAGCGAGAAGAACGCCCATCCGCATACTGATTGCTCAGGAAGAATTTTCGTCGTACATAATGGCATTATCGAGAATTATAAGGAGCTGAAAGCATATCTTGCCGGTCGCGGTCATATATTTATATCTGAAACCGATACTGAAGTCGTGCCGCATCTCATCGAGGAATTTCTAAAGACAGAGCAGCGCTTCGATGCCGCACTTATTGATACCCTGAAAATGATCAAAGGCGCCTATGCGCTTGCGATCCTCGATGCGAATGACCCGGATACGCTCTATGCCGCACGGCTCTCAAGCCCGCTCGTCATCGGTGTTGGAAAAGGCGAGTATTTTCTTGCCTCAGACCCGTCAGCCATTCTCGAAAAGACTAAGAAAGTCATGTATCTGGGCGATGGCGAGATGGCCACAATCACGAAAAAAAGCGTGGAAGTCGTCAATCTTGAAAAGAAAAAGACGCCTGTCGAGATAACCAATCTTGAATGGAATCTCGAACAAGCGCAGAAAGGCGATTTTCCGCATTTCATGCTGAAAGAGATATTCGAAGGGCCGGATGTGGTCAAAGCTGCCATTTCAGGCAGGGTAGATGCCAAGAAAGGCGCTATCAAGCTTGGCGGGCTCGAAGCGGTCAGAGATAGGCTCAAAAAGGCCAAACGTGCTCTCATTGTTGCTTGCGGAACCTCGTATTATGCCGGGCTTGTCGGTGAATATCTGCTTGAAGAAATTGCCGGCATGCCGACCGAAGTGCAGTTTGCCTCGGAATTCCGCTACCGAGATGAGCCGCTTGAAAAAGATACTGTCGTCATCGCCATATCCCAGTCTGGGGAGACAGCTGATACGCTTGCAGCACTTGTGAAAGCGGAGAAGGCTGGCCTCCTGACGCTCGGCGTCGTGAATGTCGTCGGCTCATCGATCGCTCGGACGACGGATGCGGGCGTCTACAATCATGCCGGCCCTGAAATAAGCGTCGCGTCGACCAAAGCATTCATATCGCAGATCACGACGCTTGCGCTTATCGCATCCTATCTGACAAAAGATGCCGACAAGCGGCATGGGATTATTGCCGAGCTTGTGCGCATCCCTGAAAAAATAAAGGCAATCTTGGACCAATCAGGAGCGATCAAAAAAATAGCCGAGAAATATAAGCATTATCAGGATTTTCTTTTTCTTGGCAGGAAATACAATTATCCTGCGGCGCTCGAAGGCGCGCTTAAGCTCAAGGAAATTTCCTATATCCATGCCGAAGGGTGTGCAGCAGGGGAAATGAAGCATGGGCCGATTGCCATGGTGAGTCCCGAGTTTCCGACAGTTGCCATCGTGCCGACCGACAGTGTGCTTGAGAAAACCCTTTCAAATCTTGAAGAGATTTGCGCACGCCGCGGGCCGATCCTTGCCATCGCTACAGAAGGAAACAAGGATATTGCGTCGATCGCACGCGATGTCATTTTCATCCCGAAAACGATCGAAGCACTCCAGCCTATCCTTGCAGTCGTGCCGCTGCAGCTTTTTGCATATCATGTGAGCGCAGGCCTTGGTCTTGATGTTGATCGTCCGAGAAATCTTGCAAAATCAGTGACGGTCGAATGAAAAACCCGGGATATCCCGGGTTTTTCAGAGGCTCTTCACTTTTACTTTCGCTTGCTTGTGCTTGTCGAGCTTTGGCATCTTGATGGTCAGGAGGCCGTTCTTGTTGGTCGCTTCCGCTTCCTCGACTTCTACTTCCTGGGGAAGGGTGATCGTGCGGGAGAAGGCACCCCAATAGAGCTCTTTGTGGAACACGTCATCATCTGAAAAATCATGGTTTTCCTCACGCTTGCCGCGGACAGTGACCATATCGCGGGTGATGGAGATATCGAGGTCTTCAGGCTTTACGCCCGGTATCATGGTTTTGACGATAATATCCGTCGGCGTCTGATACATGTCGATCGCGAGCTGTCCTTCCTCTTCTTCCGCCACTTCAGCAAGGCCGTGTTCTTCACCCTCTTCAAGTTCATTTGCATCATCATGTGCCCGCACCATGCCGCTTAATTTTTGAAAGAAGGATTTTTTCATAGCTACTATAATTAGTTGATTCGCTCGAGGTGTATGCGCTTCACACGCTCGATCACGTACAGGATTATTATAACAATAACCCAGATTACTTCCAAGACCGCCAGATAGCTTTGGCCGGTAGCGATCATAAAGTAGTTGAAGACCGCATGGACGAGGATGGCAAGGCCGATGCCCACGACCGTCCATACCCACTCCTCGAGCTTCCGGTCGAAGAAGTTCAGGCCGATGATAATGCCGATGATTGCCGAGGAGACGGTGTGCAAAAGCATCGCCCCGATGAAGCGCATATTGCCAGTCAGGATAGACAGGCCGATATTGCTCCTGGTGACGGGATCGATGAGAAAGAGCATGTTTTCGATAGCTGCAAAGCCGAGCGCGCACGTGATCATGTAAATGACCGGATCGATCGGCTCGTCATCGTCCTGGGTGCGCAAGACAAGTACATAGGCGAGGATGAATTTCAGCAGCTCCTCGATCACGGGAGCAAAAACGACGACGAGCGCAAAGCGGTCGAGGGCCATATGCTTGGCTGCCGCGGCGCCTACGAGCCAGTTCAGAAACGGTTGGAAAAAAGAGCCGGAAAATATCACATGCGGATCGATATCGAAGACAATTTTCTCGAAGAGGAGCGACAGGAAGACTGCGACGATGCCTCCGATGAAGGCAAGAACAATCATGCTTTTCGGTTCCGGGTTTTTCCGATCCTCTTCATTCCAAAATATGGTCCAGACGATCGCTGGGATCACTCCTCCGAGGAACGCGATGGTAATGGAAAGGATATCGTGCGGCATATTACTTTATTTCCGGCCACGGAGCGATTATCAGGAATCCCGCACCATCAAGGGACGACCATATCTCTTCGGTCAGAAACGGCATGAAGGGATGCAGGAGCGCCAGTACGATGCGGAGCGTCGAGAGCAGGAATTGCTTGCGCGACATTTTTTCTGCATCGGTTCCTTCAGCGAATATTTTTTTACTTTCCTCAAGATAAACATCAGCGAGCGAGTGCCAGATATAGTGATAGATTTTTTCTGCGGCCATATAGAAACGGTAATTGTCCATATCGCTCGTGATATCCGTCACGAATACATCGCGCTCTTTGATAAGCGCTGAATCCTTTTCAGAGGAATCTTTGAAGCTAGCATCGTACGTAGCGCCAACGGTCGACTCGAAAATAAAGCGGGAAATGTTCCAGACTTTGTTCGCGAAATTCTTATAGCCTTTGATCTTATCTTCGGAAATCTTACTGTCGGTGCCCGGCGCATTGCCGACGACAAGAGCCATGCGGCCGGCATCCGCGCCAAATTTTGCTGCTATATCAAGCGGGTCGATGCCATTGCCGAGCGATTTGGACATCTTCCGGCCTTTGGCATCGCGCACCGTGCCATGCAGATAGACTGTGTGAAAGGGAATGGTGCCGAGTGCGTAGCCTGTCATCATAATCATGCGCGCTACCCAGAAGAAGAGAATCTCGTAGCCAGTCTCAAGAACGTCTGTCGGGTGAAAGAGCTTCAAATCGGCCGTTTGTTCCGGCCAGCCGAGCGTTGAGAATGTCCAAAGCGCCGAGGAGAACCAGGTGTCGAGGGTGTCTTCATCCTGCATCCAGCCGTCGCCTTTCGGCGCTTCTGCGCCGCAGTATATTTCTTCGCCTTTATACCAGACAGGAATGCGATGGCCGTACCAGATTTGGCGGGAAATGCACCAGTCGGAAAGCTTTTCGATCCAGTGGAAATAGGTCTTGTTGAAATAGTCGGGAAGTATGGAAATCTGCCCGCCGAAAACGGCATTTTTCATGATTTCCTTGAGCGTCGTTTTTGTGCCTGATTTTATTCCCGTGATATCGGAGTGGGGAAGCGTGAATTCCTTGTTCACGGCGACGAACCACTGGAGCTTCGGCAATGGCTCCACGATCCCACCCGTGCGCTCGGCGGTCGAGACATTCTGCTTGATCGTCTCTTCTTTTTCGAGCAGTCCTTCGGATTTGAGCCATGCGACGATCGTCTCGCGCGCATCCGTCACCTTCTTGCCTTTCAGAGTCTCGTCGCCGACGGTCATTTTCGCGCGCTCGTCGATGACTGCCTTGTCTTTCGGCAGATCATGCCGCTCGGCAAGCTCCCAGTCTATCTTCGAATGCGCCGGCGTGACGCCGAGCGCGCCCGTGCCGAACTCTTTGTCTACTTCCTTGTCGGCGATGATCTTTATATGGATCGGCACATTGCAGAATACCGCGTCGTATTCCTTGCCGACATATTTTGCATAGCGAGCATCGTCCGGATGCACAGCAACCGCCACGTCGCCGACTTTCGTCTCAGGACGTGTCGTGGAAATAGATATCGGAAAATCCTTCGAATATTTGAAGGTATACATTTTCGCATCACGTTCCTCATAGACGATCTCGTCATCAGAAATGGTCGTCTGTCCTTTCGGATCCCAGTTCACGATGCGATACCCTCGATAAATCAGCCCGTCATCGTACATCTTCTTGAATATCGTGCGAACAGCAAGATTTCTCTTCTCGTCGAGCGTGAACGCCTCGCGCGACCAGTCGCAGGACGCGCCGAAAACCCGCAGCTGCGCGGTGATCGTGTCATGGCTTTGCTTCGCGAATGCATCGATACGGCGGAGCAATTCCTCACGGCCGAGATCGTAGCGTGATTTATCCTCGGCTTTCTTGATATCCTTTTCCACGCGCGACTGCGTGGCGATCGCGGCATGATCAGTACCCGGCAGCCAGAGCGTCTTGTACCCGCGCATGCGCTTGTAGCGGATCATCACGTCTTCGATCGTCACCATGAGCGCGTGGCCCATGTGGAGCACGCCGGTGACATTCGGCGGCGGCATCATGATCGTATAGGGGTCCTTGTGGCGAGCGGGGAGCTTGTCCGGGTTGAAAAGGCCCGATGATTCCCAAGCCTTGTAGATGTTTGGCTCCGTTTCCTGCGGGTTATACGGCTTGAGGAATTTGTCGTTCATTAGCGATTATCATAGCAAAATAGGGCTTTTTTGGGAATAAAAAGCTGCGCCTTTGGGAAGCGCAGCTTTTGTGTTGGGACACCTCTGAGAAAGGGGAGAGAGTTTCCTTTTCAGAATGGTCCCAAGTTGGATATCAAACACCTGGGATTATTGTATCTGCGAATCATTATAACGTCAAGTTACCTTCTGCCTTGAAATCAGAGCCGTATGTCTTACCTGAAGCAGCATGCATAGAGCCAGCGAGAGCTATCATAAGGGCATTGTCGGTCGATGCGGATACTTCTGGAATCATGAGATCAATGCCAAGCTTGTTGCAGAGTTCAGCGAAATCGGCGCGCACCTTCTTATTCGCGCTCACGCCGCCGCCGATGATAAGCGTTTTCACGTCATGGCCAAGGATCGCATCTTTCGTTTTCTTTACGAGCACTTCGACGACTGCGTTTTCAAATTCGCATGCGATTTCCTGCACGAGAGCGGGCGTGAGCGCACCGATCTTTTTCACTGTATAAAGCACAGCCGTCTTTATACCGGAAAAGGAGAAATGGAGATCTTTGGAATGGATCATCGGCCGCGGCAGAGGATATGCTGCTGCTTTGTCCGGGAATTCTTTTCGCTCTTTTTCGGCAAGCCGCGAGATCTCGGGACCGCCGGGATATGCAAGGCCAAGTATGCGTGCTACCTTGTCGAATGCTTCGCCAACTGCATCGTCTTTCGTATCGCCGACTATTTCATATGCAAGCGGGGATTTTGCAAGCACGAGCTGCGTATGTCCGCCGGAAATAAGGAGTGCAAGCGCCGGATACGCAATATTCTTAAACTTGAATAAATCGGCGCCGACTTTGTCGAGCGCGGCGACGAGAATATGCCCCTCCATATGATTTATCGGCATGACCGGGATATTCCAGAGCTTTGCGAGCGTTTTTGCAAAAGAAACGCCCACCCACAGCGCAGGCTCGAGGCCGGGGCCGTTTGTCACCGCGATGCAGTCGATCGCCGGCTTTTCTATACTTTCAACAAGCGCAATGAGCTCTTCATACAGATTGCCTTCGCGGGACAGGATTTCTTTTACTTGTTCCTTTTCTTCGGCAGAAAAGGCCGTTTTTTGTTTGCGCATCGATTGTGCGTCAGAAAGGCACTGCGCAAGGAGGGGAACCAGGTTCTTCGCATGTTCGCGCTTGGCCAGGTTCGGAAATACGCCGCCATATTCGGCATGGAGCGCCGCCTGGGAATAGAGCGCATTGCCGAGCACGCGCACGGTATCAGCATTCGCTTCAATGAGCGCTACTGCTGTTTCGTCGCACGATGTCTCGATACCGAGAATTCTCATGGCCGCAGTCTATATCATTTGCAGCAAAAAGAAAAACCCGCGCGAAGCAGAGTTCGCGCGGGCGTCTTACGATACTTTTTTGGCCATGCCGCGATCAAACAGCCTGAGCTCCCAAAAGCGGTCATTCTTATGTGATTCAAATCGGATATGCTTGCCGAGCCGGCGCACTTTTTCTGATCCGAGGATACGGTCATATAAGAGTGCCGCTGCATTCGACCCGAATTCGGAAGAAAAATGCCTGTATTCCTCCGGATTCATAGTCAGATGCGCCCCGATGATTTTTGGCCATAAGCGGAAGATTTCCTTGACCAGCTCCTCCGGGGTATTTTTTTCATTCCTTGTTTTTACTCCGTTGACGTATGCCATCGGATCTCCTTTGTCGAGAGGTGTTGAAAGAACAGCCGATGCAATTGTATCGATGCTGACTGGCGTGTCAATATGTTGATAAGCAGCGAGCAGTGCTATACTTCTGCCATGATCAAAGTTGGACAAAAAGCCCCGGATTTCACATTGCCGGATCAGGATGGCAAAGAACACACACTCTCAGATTATCAGGGAGAACTCGTGCTTATTTATTTCTATCCGAAAGACGACACCCCAGGCTGTACGAAAGAGGCATGCGCTATCCGCGATGTCTACGGCGATTTCAAGCGTGCGGGCGTGCATGTCTTCGGCGTGAGCAAAGACAGCGTGGCAAGCCACAAGAAATTCGAGAAGAAATACAAGCTGCCATTTACCTTGCTTGCCGATACCGAGCGTGAGGTCATCAAAAAATACGATGCGACAAAGCCGATATTCGGCAGCGTCGGGACGAAGCGCATTTCATATCTTGTCGGTGCAGATGGGAAAATCTTGAAAGTCTATCCGAATGTTGACCCGACGACGCATGCCGGAGAAATTTTGAAAGACATTTACGATCTCGAAAAATAATCTTTCTTCCATGGAATCGCACGAGCAGGATAGAAAAAGGGAACATTACGACAGCTTCATTCATTTTTGGGAATCGCATAGCGCAATAGCAGTTAAAGAGACGAATGCCGAACATGCCTATCGAGTTTCCATTCATGGAGAGAAAGCAGAAGTTACCATGCGCGTACTCATCGAGGAGGAGCCGGGTACAGCAACGATTACGAATATGACTGTCTTGCCGGATGCAGAAAAGGGGCGCGGCTTCGGCACGCGTGCCGTCGCGATGCTTTTCGCATGGGCAAAAGAAAGCGGTCTACACAAGATCATCGCTACGCAAGTACAGGAACAAAGCGAAAAATTCTGGCAGAAGAATGGTTTTGCAAAAGCCGAGGGACCTAATCCGCTCAACGATTTCACATATACAATTTGATCGTAACTATGATTTCTGCAAGCACGATACGCACATTCCAGAAAACTATCCGCGACTCTTATGCAAAGCATGGCAGGCACACGCTGCCATGGCGGAAGACGCACGACCCCTACAAGATCCTCATTTCAGAACTCATGCTGCAGCAGACGCAGGTGCCGCGCGTGATTCCGAAATACAAAGCATTTATCAAAAAATTTCCGACATTCGCTGCGCTTGCTCGCGCAAGCGTGCCACAGGTGCTCACCGCTTGGCAAGGGCTCGGGTACAATCGCCGCGCTCTCTATTTGAAACAAACGGCAGAGCGTGTCGCGAGTGAATACGGCGGCACGTTGCCTCGCGACACTGATGCACTCACTGATCTGCCCGGCATCGGGCCGAATACTGCTGGCGCGATACAGGCCTATGCCTTCAATATGCCCGTCGTATATATAGAGACGAATATCCGCCGCATATTCATCCATCATTTCTTCCCGACGAAACGCGCAGTGCATGATGCGGATATACTGCCGCTCCTGGAAAAGACGCTCGACCGTAAAAATCCGCGGGCCTGGTACTCGGCGCTTATGGACTATGGCACACACCTGGCCAAGACGATCGAGAATCCGAATAGGAAGAGCGAGCATTATGCGAAGCAGTCGAAGTTTGAAGGATCAGATCGGCAGCTTCGAGGGAAGATATTGAAGATATTGCTTGAGAATAAAAAAATATCAGAACGTGAGCTTGTAAAAAAACTTGGACAGCGACAAGGGAGAATAGAGAAAATCCTGAAAGGATTAGTACAAGAGGGCTTTGTTTGACAAGAGTTCTGTTTTAGTGTATAAATCATTTCAGTATACCTGCTCATTCATAACTTTTGCATTATGGTCATAGCCAAGAATTGCCCGATTCATTCGGGAACTCCTGGCTATGACCATACGGTCCTAGTATCTGTTTTCTTCCGAGAATAGATATCATATGCCAGTAAGCCATGCGGCAGACAGGGGAATTATCATGACAAAAAAATACTCGGGGCTGTTGTATTGGGGTGCCTGCTATTCGGGCTCGTGGCGTCTCACCTCTCACCGCCTCTTCCGAAATTGCCTATCAAGGTCACGTTTGAAAAGCCGTTGACGTGGCCGGCATCAGGCCTTATCGTCGTGCTGACCAGCCGATCCGATCGGCTGATGCATCTCAGGATGACGGTACGGCGTCCGGAAGCCGATCTGGAGAAGATCTATCCGGTAGATCTGGATCCATACGATGTCTGGAAGGCCGGAGGGCTGTTGTATAAGCTCCGTCTCCGCGGCTGGTCTTTGCAGCCGGGGGATGTTATTATTCTGCATCGGAAAAACTTCTCCGATAAGACGGCGACAGCGGTCGTGTCCGAATAATGCCGGCAACAACAGCATGCAGGTCAGTGGAACGATGAAAACTCCATTCGAAATTTGAGTGGAGTTTTTTTATTTATTTTTTTTCAAACATTGGAATTCTTTACTATGCTTGGCATGGGGAATCGGTCGAGCAAATTTTCTGCTGAAAATTTGCTCGACCCTACCTTGTGCCGTCGCGCTCTAGCTTTCGATTCTGCCTCCCAGGCATCACGAGCGATACAAAAATCACCAAGAAAAACTTGGTGATTTTTTGATCGTGTGACCCTACGGGGAATCGAACCCCGATTACAGGCTTGAAAAGCCCGTGTCCTAACCGTTAGACGATAGGGCCACCATGTGGCAAAACACGCGCACACTATAGCATTTTTTGTGGAAAAGGCAAAAAATGCTGTGATACAATATTGGGCATGATGATACCTTCATTTTCATTCGATTTTGCTCATTTGAATTTTTTTGCAGTCAGCAGTTTGATCACCTGCATATCGGTTTTCTTGCTCGGTCTCTATACGTATTTCAAGAACGATGCGAGCAAGACAAACCGCACATTCTCATATCTCTGTTTCGCTATCGCTGCATGGGCTTTCCCATATTTCTTCTGGCAGGCGGCCACTGATGCGCCGACCGCACTCTTTTTCTCGCGGGCGCTCATGATCCCGTCGCCGTTCATTCCTGTCACATTTTTCCATTTCGCGCTGCGCATTCTCGGACTTGAAGAGCGGAAAAAGCCATGGGTGATCGCCGCATACCTCTGGGCGCTTGCCTCCTCCGCTATCGATATCTTTACGCCGGGAATCGTCGCAGGAGTAGGGCAGCGCCTCATTTTCCCGTTCTGGCCGCTGCCGGGCTTTGCTTTTTTGCCATTTTGGGCTATTTGGACCGTGATCGCGACCTATACCGGCATCATTCTCTACAAAGGCTATCATGCTGCCACGGGTATTCGCCGTACGCAGCTCAAATATTTTTTCTTTATCATTGTTTTTGCCTTTGTCGGCGGCTGGACGAATCATTTGCCTTGGTACAATATCCCGGTCATTCCGTATGGCAATGCTGCAGTATCAGTGCTCGCATTTGCGATGGCGTATATCATGAAAAAATACACCTTCCTCGTGCCCACCCCGAAACTCGCAGCCGAGACCATCGTTCTTGCCATCCCTGACTTCCTCATCGTCTTCGACAATATGCTCCGGGTATCATTCACCAATACCCCGACCGTGCAGTTCTTCGGATATGACCGGTCTGATGTCCGCAACAAGCCGATCGACGCCCTCATGGCCACTCCCAAGATGGATGAGTTCAAGGAACAGATCCTCACAAAACCCCTGAACAACTACGAGCTTGAATACATCACCCATGACGGGGAGCGCATACCCGTGACGGTGAACACCCAGCCTCTGAAGGAAGCTCTCGGCGGCGTTATCGGTGTCGTGACCATCGGACATGACATGCGCCAGGTGAACGGCTATATCGATACCCTGAAGGAAGTGAAGGATGCTGTCGAGAACAAGAACATGCAGCTGGAGAAGACCAATACCGATCTCAATGCCAAATACACCGAAATCGAGAAAATGAACAAGATCATGCTCGAGCGCGAGAACAGGATTGCGGAGTTGAAGAAAGAAGTCGAAGAGCTGCGCGCAGGGAAGTAGGGGCGTTCCTTTTGTGCAAATGGCAGAAAAATGGTAGGCTTTTTCCGTTTCCGCTGATGGAGAGGTGGCTGAGTGGGGCGGAAGCGGACTGCTCCGCTTCCGCCCGGAAATTCTTAATTTCCGCGGCAAACATTCAGCCACTGTCCCGGAGGGTGACACATACGAGCGCAAGCGAGTATATGTGGAGAGGTGGCTGAGTGGTTGAAAGCGCCGCTCTCGAAAAGCGGTAGGCTCGAAAGGGTCTCGGGAGTTCGAATCTCCCCCTCTCCGCAGCATAAAAAATACCAGATTTTTCTGGTATTTTTTATGCTATAATCTTTTTCTATGATCGACGTAAAAAACCTGACAAAGACATTCGGCGATATCAAGGCGGTGAAGGATATTTCTTTTGCCGTTGAGAAAGGGGAGATATTCGCATTTCTCGGCCCCAACGGCGCGGGGAAATCGACGACTATTAAGATGCTCACTACGCTTCTGACGCCGACATCCGGCGATATCAGCCTCAATGGCTTCACAGTTGCAAAAGACCCTGATGCCGTGCGGCATTCATTCGGCATCGTATTTCAGGATCCGTCCCTTGATGACGATCTGACCGCCTGGGAAAACATGGAATTTCATGGCGTGCTCTACAACCTAGAGAAGAAGCTTCGCCGCGACCGCATCGAAAAGCTCATGCGCTTCGTCGATCTCTGGGACCGCAAGGATAGCCTCGTGAAGACATTTTCCGGCGGCATGAAGCGCCGCCTCGAGATCGCCCGCGGCCTCCTACATCATCCGAAAGTGATATTTCTTGATGAGCCGACACTTGGCCTTGATCCGCAGACGAGAAATCACATGTGGAATTATCTGAAAGAGCTCAATAAGACCGAGGGCACAACGGTATTCTTCACGACGCATTATATGGAAGAGGCGGACAAGGTGGCCGGGCGCATCGCGGTCATCGACCACGGCACAATCATCGCAAGCGGCACTTCTGCTGAATTGAAGCAGAAAACCGGCAAGGCGACCCTTGAAGAAGCATTTCTCGCTCTGACCGGCCATGTCATACGCGAGGAAGAAGCGAGCTCGCTTGCGGCACTGCGCCAGGGCGCAAAAATGTGGCGCGGCATAAAACGATAATCCTATGAAAACCATCTACATTCTCTGGCTCCGCCAGATAAAAAAATATTTCAGGTCGCCGGCGCGCATGATCGGCTCGCTCGGCCAGCCGCTTCTCTTTCTCATTGCGCTCGGCTACGGCCTTGGTCCGGTATTTGCAAAGGCTGGAGGAGGGAACTATATCCAATTCCTCGTGCCGGGCATTCTTGGCATGACGATCATATTCTCATCCATCTTTTCCGGCATCGACATCATCGTCGACAAGCAATTCGGCTTTTTGAAAGAGACCCTCATCGCGCCGGTATCGCGCTTCAATGTAATGATCGGCCGGACGCTTGGTGGCGCCACGACCTCGACAATGCAGGGATTTATCGTCTTTCTCATCTCGCTCCTGCTCGGCTTTAAGATATCGAATATCTTTCTGGTATTTGGTCTTCTATTCCTGATGCTGCTCGTCTCACTTCTCTTTACGGCGCTTGGCACTTTCATCGCGACGAAGCTTGACGATATGCAGAGCTTTCCGCTCATCATCAATTTCCTCATCATGCCGCTCTTTTTCCTCTCCGGTTCGGTCTTTCCGCTCGTGGGATTGCCGGCAATTTTCGACTTCATAACGAAAATCAACCCGCTTTCCTACGGCATCGATGCCTTCCGCTCGCTTCTTGGTGGTATGTCCGCATTTGGCCTCGGGCTTGATATCCTTGTTCTTGCGCTTGTCGCACTCTTTTTCATAGCGATCGGCAGCCGGTCATTCTCGAAGATGCAGGTCTAGCATTTGCGCGGCATGTGGTATAATAATCTGCAGTATTTAGCAGATTAATTGTCACATGCAATGAAAAAGATACTCGGATTCGTACTTCTCGTGCTTGTAGCAGCTCTCGGATACTATCTGTATGTATCCAAGAACATGACGCAGTCGGCTCCGGCTGTCTCTGCTACCGCTTCCTCCTCGAAAGTCACCTTGGTCTATGCAGTGCATTGGCAGCAGAAGGCACAGACAGACGGCATCTATGAAAATGGCGTCTTGAAAGTCAAAGGCTTGCGGCAGTATCTCGATGAGTATACGAAACTCAATCCGAATGTGACCTTCAAGGTAAAGCAGATCGAGTACGGCCAGTATGCCGATACGCTGCGCGTTTTGAGCGATTCCGACCAAGCGCCCGATATCTATCAGATCTATTCACCATGGGGTGTTTCCTATGTTCAAAATAACATGCTTGCCAAGCCACCGCAGGATATCGAGGCGGATGTGAAGAAGAATTATGTTTCTACGGCCGGTGTGACAATCCAGGGCGAGATCTGGGGTATTCCAACTGAAATCAATACCTATGCGATGCTCTACAACAAGGACCTGTTCAAGCAGGCAGGCATTGTTGACATATATGGCAATCCAGTTGCGCCGAAAACCTGGAATGAATTCGTCAGTGATGCCGTGAAGCTGACGAAAAAGGATGCGAAGGGGAATATCGCTCAATACGGTGTCGCATTCTCGAACGAAGACTGGCAGGTTGTCGATCCATTCCTGTCTTTGCTCTTTAGCAATGGGGGCAGCTATTTGTCAGCTGACATGACATCAAGCCTTTTCGACAGTCCTTCAGGCGTGAGCGCGCTCAATGCCGAGCTCGCGCTTTTCAAGAAAGGGGCGACTGACCCGAACGGGAATTTCTTCAATTTCGGAAAAGGAACAGTCGGCATGGTCATTGCACCGCCATGGGTGAAAGCGACATTTGCAGCGAATTTCGGTGACAAATTCGCATCGGCAGTTGGTGTCGCCCCGCTGCCAGCACTCGGCAAGCAGGCATCCCTCGGCTACAGCTGGTTCATGGGGGTGATGGAAAAATCGAAGCAGAAGGACGAAGCATGGAAATTCCTTCGTTGGTTTACCGAGGATATACAGCCGCAAACCGGTACGACTCGTTACGGCGATCTCTTGGCTGAAAACATCGGCGCTATTCCATCGCGCACGGTCGATTTTGAAAGCCATAAGGATGTGCTCGGCGATTTCTTCAGCAAGGTATATGTCAGCCAAATGAAATATGCAGTTGCAGAGCCGAACGTAGCTGATGCAAGCGCTATCAAGGCTGCACTCTTGAAGCATATACAGTCGGCATGGTCAGGACAGAAGACGGCAGATCAGGCTCTTGGCGAAGCAAAAACGGAAATCGACGCTCTTCTCAAGCAATAGTCATGGCCAAGAAGGCTTTGCTCATTCTCGGTATTATCGCATGCGGCATATTGGTGTATGTCGTCGTTACCGTGCGCATTATTCCCCATATGCTTGGGGCCAGCACCGCTGCGACAAGCTCTGGCAAGACCGTCATTACCTTCATGACCCATTGGAGCTCGTATCAGGTGAACGGCGTGCGTGATGCGGCAGGCAAGCTTATCGCAAAGGGCTTACAGCAATATATCGATGAATACAATGCGCTGCATCCGGACATTGAGGTGAAGATCCAGTATGTCGATTATGATACGTATTTCAAGACGCTCAAGGTATTGAGCGATGCAGAAATGCCGCCCGATATCTATCAGATCTATGCTCCATGGGGAGCTTCGTACGTGAAAGATAACATGCTTGATCTGCCACCGCATGACATCCAAGATAATGTTTTGAAGAACTATGAATCCGTATCAGGCGTTACTATCGACGGAAAGATCTGGGGCATTCCGACGGAAATCGAAACCTATGCGCTCGCATACAATAAAAATTATTTCAAGGAAGCCGGCATCGTGGACGCATCCGGCAATCCGCTGCCACCGAAAACCTGGGATGCATTCGTCGCCGATGCCGTCAAGCTGACGAAAAAGGATGCGAAGGGGAATATCAGCCGTTACGGCACTGCGTTTGCAAACGAGGATTCTTTTGTCGTGGATCCGTTCCTGTCGCTTCTCGACAGTTTGGGCGGCAGCTACCTGTCTGCTGACATGGCAAAAACTGCTTTTGACAGCCCGCTTGGCGTCAAAGCGCTCAATGCCGAACTTGCGCTTTTCAAGGAGGGCGCTACTGATATAAACGGCTCGCTCTATGATTTCGGGAAGGGCAAGGTCGCCATGGTCATCGTGCCACCATGGCCAAGAAACGGATTTGCTGCAGCATTCGGGGATGCATTTGCATCGACCGTTGGCGTCGCGCCACTGCCCGTGCTTGGTAAGCAGGCATCCCTCGGCTACAGCTGGTTCATGGGGGTTACGGCAGGCAGCAAGCACAAAGCAGCGGCCTGGGCATTTCTCAAATGGATTTCAAGCGACATACAGCCGAGCGGTACTACCCGCTACGGCGATCTTTTGGCGGAAACCATCGGCGCAGTGCCGTCGCGTACGGTTGATTTTACCGGGCATGCCGATGCGCTCGGCAGCTTCTTCATGCAGCCTTTTGTCGGTCAGATGAAGAATGCCGTCTATGAGCCTGAAATCGCTAGCGCCAACGAAGCCAAGGCGATTCTGCAGCAGGATATTTGGGCAGCATGGTCGGGGCAGAAAACAGCCGTACAGGCGCTCGATGATGCGAAGCAGGATATCGATATGCTGCTCATGAAACAATAGCCAATGTCACGAAATATATTTCAATCGCTTACGTTCAAGGTCAGTCTCTTCGTTATCGCCGTCATGGTGATCGCCCTTTCCGTATTTTCAGTGGTATTCATCACCTCTGCTCGGAGCAAAGCGCTCGATGAAATAGCTAAAAATGGCCAAGTCTTCGCCAATTTCTCGAATATCACGATCTATAACCAGTACGTGCAGTATTACAGCCATACAACGGCCGAGGAATTCAATATTTTCAAGCAGAATATTACTGCTATTCTCGCCAATGATACTGATGTCATCGATGTCGGCCTTGTCGGTATCAATGGCATAATCCTTTTCGATTCATCCGAGCTTGCAGCAGGAAAGTATAATGGCGAGAATCGCTATCTGGATGATCCAGTAACGCTCAAAGCACTGCCGCTCGATACCACATCATCCCGCAGCACTACTTTTAGCGGCAAGAATGTGACCGAAATCATCGTGCCACTCGATCAATCCGGCGGACATTCGTTTTCAGTGCGCTATATATTGTCGAATGATTCGCTTGCAAGCCGCATGCGGGAAGTCTATATGCAGATTCTCTCGGTACTTATTCCGCTTTTGATTTTTGCAATCATTATGGGCATTCTTTTTGCCATAAGCCTTATCAGGCCGATTGTGCGTCTGACAGCGGCTGTGGAGCGCATCCGTGCCGGCAATTTCGGAGAAAAGGCCGCTGTCGCATCAAAGGATGAGATCGGCCGCCTCGCTGCCTCCTTCAATGATATGACTGACAAACTGAAAAAATCCTATGACGATATCATCGATGAAAAATCCCGCCTCCTCTCTTCCATCAACGGCCTGTCCTTCGGCTTCATACTTGCTGATCTTGATGGGGGCGTGATGCTGTCGAATCCACAAGTCGGAAAGATCCTTGACCGGTCCGAGGCACTCCAGTCGGTCAACGAGCTTATCCGGCTTTTTCCGGAATTCGATCTCGGCCGCCCGTATCAGGAGTCGCGCTTGCGCAATAGGGCTGTTGCAATACCCGAGATAGCATTTGGTTCGAAATTTGTGCGCGTATTCTTCACACCGATCATTTCGCCGAGCGGCCCGATCGGCACGGTGATCGTGATCGAGGATATTACCGAGCCGAAAATCATCGAGCGGAGCAAGGACGAATTTTTCGCCGTCGCTTCGCATGAGCTGCGCACGCCGCTCACCGCTATCCGCACGAATGCCGAGGATATGCTCGATCTCTATGGCGACAAGCTGCCGAACGACGATATGAAGAAAATCATGACCGATATCAAGGCGGCAAGCACCCGGCTGATCAGCATTGTCGCCGATTTCCTCGAGGTGTCGAGCCTCGAACAGGGAAAACTGAAGACCAAAAAGGAGGATTTTGCCATTGCTGATTCTATCGAGAAAACAATGGCTGATCTAGCCGGCTTGGCAAAGCAGAAGAATATTTCCATGCGCTATGACAAGTCGCCAGAGTCGTTTCTCGTGTCGGCAGACCGCAATCATACGGAACAGATTCTCATAAACCTTATCGGCAATTCGATCAAGTTCACGGTCGAAGGCGGCTCGGTAGATGTGCATGCCGAGCGCAAAGATGGCCATATTGCGATCCATATTCATGATACTGGCATCGGGATCGATGATCGCAATAAGCCGCTCTTGTTCAGGAAGTTTCAGCAGGCAGGATCGAGCATACTCGCTCGCGATACCTCGCAAGGCACCGGTCTTGGCCTCTATATCTCGCGCCTCTTGGTGACGAACATGGGTGGTACCATCGATCTTGAAGAGAGCGCGGTCGGCGAAGGGAGCACATTCGTGTTTACATTGCCGAGCCCGGCATGATAGAATAAGAACAGTAATATAAATTCAATTTCTATGATCACTGTATTCATGGCAGAGGATGATCCGTTAATGGTCAGCATCTATGAGCGCGCGTTTCGGGTAGCAGGATTTGATCTTCGCATGGGTCTTGATGGCGAGAAAGCGCTCACATCGATCACAAATATGAACCCGAAGCCGAGTGTCATCCTTCTCGATATCATGATGCCAAAGAAGGACGGGTTCGCAGTCCTGAAAGACCTGAAGGCAAGCGATGAATTGAAGAATATCCCCGTCATTATCCTTTCGAATCTCGCTGGCGATGCCGACAAGGAAAAGGGCCTCGCGCTTGGCGCCGAAATGTATCTCGTGAAAAGCCAATTCAGCTCGAAAGACTTGGCGGTAAAAGTGCAGGAAGTCTATAATAAATATAAGAAATAAAAACTCCCGCACGGGAGTTTTTATTTCGATAGTAATATTAGGT
The DNA here is from genome assembly GCA_964613715.1 of uncultured Candidatus Saccharibacteria bacterium. Lineage (GTDB taxonomy): Bacteria > Patescibacteriota > Minisyncoccia > Phycocordibacterales > GWA1-40-21 > Bog-1340. The sequence goes on from CAZTJK010000002.1 coordinate 33,721, forward strand.
GGTCACCCATATATTTCCTGACGGAAATATTGTGCGACCCCGCCTCGCGGTTTTTGCCTTTCGCTGTGCTCAAACAAAAACATCGCTCCGGCTCCCACCAAAAAAAGAAACTCAAAGCAGTTTGAGTTTCTTTTTTTGGTGGGCGGTAGAGGGATCGGTCACAGATAATTTTCTCGCCCTTGCTCGAAAATTTCCGCGACCCCGACTCGAATTATTTTCTACTGAAAATAATTCTCCGTCTTTCGATCCTTCTTCCGCCAAAGAAAAAGGGCTTACCTGCTCCATGTATTCGCAGATAAGCCGCTTTTGTCTTAGTGGGCGGTAGAGGGATCGAACCTCTGACCTCAATCACGTCAAGATCGCGCTCTACCAACTGAGCTAACCGCCCGCAGGAGAGACTGTAGCATAATCCGGGTCGAAAATAAAGCGGCTTGCATGAAAACAGGGAAGGAGTATTCTTACGGATAGAAGTATCAGATTGATGAAAGGAGGAAACCATGGACGTGCATGAAACAGAAAAGATATTGAAGGATGCAGTGCTTGTATTTCCTGTCGAAGCCGATTATGTGCTGCTTGGTCGCAAGCTGCAGAAGATCGGCAAAGGCAAGTACAACGGCTGGGGCGGCGGCATCGAGCCTGGCGAGATGCCGATCGATGCAGCGATCAGGGAACCGAAAGAAGAAACGGAAACGCCGACAAACCCGGGCGTTCGCATTCATCGGGCGCATCTTGAAAAAGTCGCGGAGATGTCTTTTTATAATACGACCGAGGAAGGCATCACATTTGTCTGCAAAGTGCATGTCTATCTTGCGCACAAATACGATGGGCATTTCGCAGCTACCAAGGAAATGGGAGAAGGCGAGCGATTTGTCAAAGGGAACTTGCCGCTCGATGAGCTCATGCCAGCCGATCGCTACTGGCTGCCACGGGTGCTTGCCGGCGAGAAGATCATCGGCCGTGCATGGTATACGCCGCATCAGGCTGCACTCATTGGGGAAGTAGAAATAGAAAAAGCATCTTTTTAAAAAACCGCTCTGATTCAGGGCGGTTTTTTCTATGCTTTCAGATAGAGATAGATATTCTCAAGCGCTTTCACAGCGTCGCCGACGGCGATATTGTTCTGCTTATAGAGGCCATCCGTGCAGTCGCCGGCAGCCCAAATGCCCTCTGCCGAAGTCATTTGGGTTTTCGGATCGACGATGATCTCATTTCCAGGCGAGAGATTTACGAGATCTTTGACGAAATCGACAGAGGGAATCGCCCCGATCTCGACAAAAACGCCGGTTACGGGAAGTTCATGGATCGCGCCGGTCTGCTTATTTTTATACACCAAGCCGGTCACAAATCCATCGCCTTTTATCTCGAGAATCTCTGCATGGGTGATAGCGCGCACTTTCGGGTCTGAAAGCACCTTTTCGATCGTTGTCGGGTCGGCGCGGAATTCGTTTCTTGTGATGATTGTGACTGTTTTGCCATATGCAGTAAGCTGAGCTGCCGATTCGAATGCCGAGTTGCCGCCGCCGATCACTGCTACATCCATGTCGCCGAAAAGCGGCGCATCGCAGGTAGCGCAATAGGTGATTCCCTTATTCTCGAATTCTCCGGCCCCTTTCGCTTCGAGCTTTTTGCGGATGCTGCCTGTTGTGACAAGCACTGTCTTGGCTTCGTATGAGCCCTTGTTTGTCGTGAGAGAAAAGTGATCGCCTGATTTTTTCACGAGTGTTACTCGCTCTTTCAGCCGGATATCAACCGTCTCGCCGGCATAGGCGCGCAAATGAGCCTCGAGGATCTTCGTAAGTTCGGTGCCCTTGATCGATACGGCACCGATCCAGTTCTGGATATTTTCGGACACCGTGCTCTGGCTGTCGAAGGTATCCGTGATAAATACGGTCCTGATTTTTTTGCGTGCGGCATAGACGCCGGCAGCAACGCCAGCAGGACCGCCGCCGATAATAGCCAGATCGTAGAGCATGAGCTTATTTTATCTTCGAACGTCGCAAAAAGGAAGGAACTGCACCCCAATCATCGTCATCATCTTCTATTTTGACTATCTTCTTCGGTTCGACGGCAGGAGTCGGTTCTGCTTTCGGCAACGGTTTCTCCTCTTTTGTTTCTGCCGTGGTATTGAATATTTTTCCCATCTTGGGTTCTTCCTTGGCCGAGCTCATGGCATGAAAGAGCGATTTCTTGTTCTGATTCTCAGAAAAGCCCGATGCGATGACAGTGATCTGGATTTCGCCTTTCTTAAGCTTGTCAGTATGAATGGTGCCGAAAATGACCTTCGCATTCGGATCGATGGATTCAGTGATCACTTTTGCTGCTTCCTGCACTTCGAAGAGCGTCAGGTCGTCTCCTGCTGCGATAGAGAAGAGTACGCCTTTAGCGCCGCTGATCGATACCTCAAGAAGCGGGGAGTTGATTGCCATCCGGGCCGCTTCCTCGGCGCGCTTTTCGCCGGACGCTTTGCCGATGCCCATGAGTGCCGAACCTGCATTTTCAACGACGGCGCGGATATCTGCGAAGTCGATATTGATAATGCCGGGTGTCGTGATGAGATCGGAAATACCCTCGACTGCCTGACGAAGTACATCATCGCAAATGGCAAAAGCCGATTTCATGCTGGTTTCCTTGCTGACCATCGCCATCAGGCGGTCATTCGGGATGATGATAATCGCATCGACGTTCTTTTTCAGCTCGTCGATGGCCTGTTCGGCGATTTTGTTGCGCTGCTGGCCTTCGAAGGAGAATGGGCGAGTGACCACCGCGATGGTCAGGATGCCGAGCTCCTTTGCGATACGCGCAATGACCGGTGCAGAGCCGGAACCAGTGCCGCCGCCCATGCCTGACGCGACGAAAATCATGTCTGCACCCTTGATGGCTTCTTGCAGTTCCTCCTTCGTTTCCTCGGACGCTTTTCTGCCGAGTTCTGGATTCATGCCGGTACCGAGGCCCTTGGTGAGATTCTTGCCGATATGGATCTTTTTCGATGCAAGCGAGTGGTGCAGGTCCTGTGCATCCGTGTTGATGGCGACGAAATCAACCCCTCTGACTTTCGAGTTGATCATATGGTTCACGGCGTTTCCACCCGAACCGCCGACGCCGAGCACTTTGATGCGCGCGAATGCTTCTATCTCTGGTTTTATATGTGGCATGACTATAAACGCTTTCAGCTCTCGGCTTCTTGATGTCGGGCTGACCACAACACGCGGAAGAAGAATATGCGTAAAGCAAAATTAAACACTGATAATTGCAACTCAAACAACGATTTGTAGGCTCATGATACCAAATTGCGAGCGAAAAAGAAAAGCCTTGCCTAAGGGGCAAAAAGCTTGTTTTATGTTATGGCAAAAACTGCTTGAACCAGTCGCCGACGCCGCGGAAAATTTTCCCGCTCCGCCCGCTTGCAAGGTCGAGTCCATCGGTGATCTCATCATCGCTATGCAATCCCCAGACGGACAGGCCGTATGCGACGGTCCATGACGCATCCTTGAGCGGGCTTTTTATTCCGGCAGGCAAGGCGGCAGCGACCGTCTTCGCTGGAAGCCGGAGCGCCGATTTCGCGATGTCTTCGATATTGGCGATAAGCGATCCGCCGCCGGTCAGCATCGCGCCTGCAGGCAAGAGGCCGCTTCTGCCGATTTTCTTCAAATGTCCTTCTACCAGATCGAAGAAGTGGCCAAGGCGCTTTGCCGCCATGTCCTCCACTTTCTTTTTTGGATAGGTGGAATCAGTGCTTGCGCCATGCTTCACTTTTTCCGCTTCATCAATCGGGATGCGCAGGCCAAGCGCGAGGTCATTGGTGATATCGGTGCTGCCAACGGGGAAGACTTCGAGTGAAATCGGAATATTATTTTCGAATACCGCGGTCGAAACGGTTTCTGCGCCGATATTGACCAGTACGCCGCCAGCCACTTTTTGGCTTTTTGTCATGCTCACGATGCCAGCCGCGATCGGGCTGGCCATGACGTCGATCACGTCGACGCCGGCGTCTTCGGTGGCGCGGATCAGATCATTCAAATGCTGGTCGAGGCAGACGATGAAGAGCACTTTCGCTTCAAGCTTCGTGCCATGCATGCCGAGCGGCCTTCCCACGACCGGCTGATCATCTATCTTATATGAGAGGGGAATAGTAAAGATTATTTTCTTATTCATGAGCGCTGCTGGCGCAAGCTCGCTTTCGGCAGTCTCGAGCACATTTTTGATATCAAGGGATGTGATTTCAGAATCAGCTTTTGAAACCATGACCGATGCCTTGCCGGTCACGCTGCCCAGGCCTACGCCACCGATCGATATATACGCTTTTTTGATTTTTATTTTTGCCGCTTTTTCTGCCTGGCCGATAGCGCTCCGGACTGCCCGGGTTACCTCCGGAATATTGGTAATATGACCGTGGCGCAGTCCTTTCGATTCGGCAGAGCCGAGGCCAAGAAGGCGCGGCGCGAAGGTGCCGTCTTCAAGCACGGCATGCTCGGTAATGGCGACCTTGATATGCCGCGTGCCGATATCTATGCCGACTGAAATTTTTTGCGCCATGATGCTCGAAAGGAAAATATGCTTGCATTATATAAGGAAAAAGCCCGATTGCCAAATCGGGCTTGTCAGGATCTGACTAGATGCCGAACTTTTTTCGGAATCTCGCTTCGAATGCCTCCATGCCTTTTCCATGATCATGACCAGCAAGATGCGCGAGCGCATGTATGAGCAGGAAATGCAGGAAATTTTCCGGCGTGCGGTCGAATTTCGCCGCCTCTTTTTTTGCTTCTGATTCAGCGATGAAGATTTCTCCAGCTGCTGGTGAAATCGGGAAGGCGAGGACATCGGTCGGCATATCCTTACCACGATATGCCTTGTTGAGCGCATGCATTTTTGCCGCATCGGTAAAGATAATGGAGAGGTCATATGCTTTTCCGAGCATCGCCTCCGTATACAAGGCAAAAGGCAAGCGCGGCGGCTTGCCTTTTGTTTCAGAGATGACGGAGAGCGTTTCTCTCTGTCGCATCGGTTATTTTCTTCCGCGACCTCGGCTTTCTTTTCGGTCGGTCATTTTTCCAAGCTTGATCAGCTCATCTACTTTTGCTTTCTTTTCAAGCTGGGAGAGGCGCTGCATCTTCACTTTGTAGGGGGACAAGACGCGGGATGCATAGCGGATGGAGCGGACGCGCGGCAAAATGCCCGATCCTTGGACTTTCTTGGTAAAGCGGCGCAACATGCTCATGTTGCTTTCATTGGCGTTTTTCTGCAATTCGATATTCGTTGCCATAGGGAGTAGATAGTAGCACGCCCCGGAAGGGAGCGCAAGCCTATCGCTTGATCTTCTTGATATGAGTCGAAAGTTCGTGGACCGGCACCGTGATCTGGGTGCGCGTAGCATTTTCGCGGAGCATGACGGACCCTTCGATAAATTCTTTCTTCCCCATGATGATGACATGGGAAATCTTGGATTTTTCCGCGAGCGAGAATTGGCTGCCGAATTTGTCGCGGCCAAGCATGTGCTGGATGAAAATCTTCTCGCGGCGCAGGAGGTCGATCACATCAAGGCTCTTGTGCTTCGCCTCCTCGCCGAGCTGTATGTAAAACGCTGCCGGCTTTGCGAGCTTGCTGATCTTTTTCACGAGCGCTGGTTTTTTCAGGAAGATTTTCGCCCCAACCCCCGGATTGTCTTTCTTGTAGCCGATTTTTTGCGACATATCGTCATAGCGGAAGCCAGTTGCCAAGGTTCCGCCCGCTTTGCCGTCAGCAAGCACTTCCTTGATATCGAAGACGATGCCCGATGCATAGCGGCGATCCGGCACTAGGCAGTTATTGATCTTGTACGGAATGCCCATGGTCTCGATATATTCGAGCACTTCGGTCAAATGGGCGCGGCTGACGTCCGACAAGCAGGAAATGGATGTTGGCGCACCTTCGGCAAGCTTGCCTGTCGCATCGCAGCCGCTGCATGAAAGCAGATAAAAAGGGTCCTTCTTGAAATTTTGACGGCAATGTGCCGAGAGGGTATTGAGATGCTTCTTATAGTAATTGGTCAGTTCTTTGGCGAATTTTGCTGCTGATTCCTTGTCGCCGATCGAGTTGATCTCGACCATCAGATCCTTTACGCCTGCGTCTTTGAGCATGGAAACGGCAGTCTTCACGATAAGCGCCTCGGCGATGCTGCGCTTCGTGCCCATGATCTCGAGATTGATCGTCGCTTTGCCGCGTTCTTTGACGATTTCCGTCTCGTGAATGAGCATGATCGGCTGCGGCAATGATGCGAAATCCTTTTCCGCGTGTTCGCGCAAGAGGGCTGCACGCTCTTCGGCAAAATCCTGCGAGAAGAGCCAGTGCGAATTCTGATTGCGCGCCCATGCTTCTTTGAGCGACGATGCTTTGCGCGTATCTTCAGGAATCACCCGCAGCGTCTTCATCGGCGTAAAGCCGAAATAGAGGGCTGCTTCAGCGAGCTTATTTACCGGCAAAAAGTTCACGAAATCGCTTTTGGCCCGTGCTGATGATTTTTTCTTTGTTCCTGTCTTTTTCTTTTTCATGTTATTTCGTATCGTATGATGCATAGGTTCCCGGAGAAACAGCAATTTGGGTGAACGGGAAGAGTCTCACGAGCGCCCGGCCGCGGATATCGCTTGCCGGCAGGGTGCCCCAAAGCCGCGAATCCGAGCTGTTATGGCGATTGTCTCCCATGACGAAGTATTCATTGTCACCAAGCGTGATCTTTTCCTGTATCTTCGCAAAGAGCGGCGAGCCGTTTGGATCAATATGGGTATATGGTTCGGACAACGTGAAGCCGTTTGGATGCGCTGCATTATAAATAGTGACGGCATCTCCGTCTATTTGAACCGTTTCTTTCGGCAAGCCGATGATGCGCTTGATATAGAACACAGTCTTGTCGGCCGCATAATGCTGCAGCTCGAGGCCTTTCGGTGGCACCTTGAAGATGATCACGTCGCCGCGGGCAGGCGCATGGAATCGGTATGATAATTCGTCGACGATGAGGTAATTGCCGTCATGGAATGTATTATCCATCGAATCGCCCGAGACCATAAATGGCTGAGCGATGAAGACCCGTACCGGGACCACAATAATGAGGGACAGAATGATGATCGAGAGCGATTCCCGTATGAAGTTTTTTGCGTTTTGCATCCGATTCTATGGCTTATAATGGCCGTTTTCAGCAATTCTCGGCATAGTATAGATGAAAAGCATCTTTGATGCAAGAAAGCAGCATATCCGTCTTCCGCGCGCTTTTCATTTTTTTTCGTCTGCCGTACAATGCAACTATGCATTACATTATCGTTGGTCTCGGCAACCCGGGACAGGAATATGATCATACGCGGCACAATACCGGCCGCATGGCGGTGGATGCGCTCGCCAAACGGATCGGGGAGGATGAATGGACGGAGGATGGGAAACTGAAAGCAGAAACGCTGAAGGCGAAAATCGCCAAGAATACCGCGCTCTTGGTAAAGCCGAACACGTTCATGAATAAGTCGGGCGATGCAGTCCGCAGTCTGGTAAAAAGCAAGAAAGCAGCCGAGACGCTCGTCGTCGTCCATGACGACCTCGACATGCCGTTTGGCACGATCAAGATCTCTTTCAACAAGAGCGCAGGCGGTCATCGTGGCGTGATGTCCGTGATCAAGGCAGTAAAAACTGAAGGCTTTATCCGGATGCGCATCGGCATTTCAGGAGCAACAGCAAGCGGCAAGCTCAAAAAGCCGCAAGGAGAGAAGGCAGTGGAAGCCCTCATTCTCGGAAAATTCAAACCAGGCGAAGATGCGATGCTGAAGAAAGTGATGAAGCGCGCTGCAGAAGGCCTTGAACTGCTCGTCACTGACGGCCGGGATATCGCCACGGGAAAGGTAAATTCGGAAAACTGATATGGCGATGGAAAAAATGAATCCAGAAGTGCTTGAGACGAAAAAGCAGGGCGAGCGGCTCATGGATGACCTGACCAAAAAATATCAGAAGCTCAAAGAAATGCTCGCGGCTGAGATCAAGGAAAAGCTTGCCGACCGGGATGAAATCATGAAAATCAAGAACGGCCTCGTAAAAGATGTCGACGAATTGAAAAAAGAATATCGCGAGCTTGCAGAGGGAAGTGATGAGCGGATGAAAGCCAAGGAAGCTGCCCGCCAGAAAATAGACCATATCACCCAATTGATTGAACAGCTCGATCTCGAGCAGAACGAAGTGCTTGATAAGCTCATTGCCTTGCAAGGGGAGCTCAAGTCGGCGAATTTTGATTCAGTATCTTAAAATAAAAAACAAGGGGGCTGCTTCGCGGCCCCCTTGTTTTTTATTTTCTTCCTTATTTCACGAAACTCAATCCCATTTTCTGGCTTTTCGGCTCGAACGTATTGATCTTGAATGTGTAGCTCTTGCCGAGGCTGATCTTTTCCTTCATCTTCGCTTCCGTGCCGAAGTCTGAGATGTGGACGAGGCCGGATACGCCTTCTTCAATCGAAGCAAGCGCGCCATATTTGTTGAACTTGATGATGACCGCAGACACCTCGTCGCCTTTCTTGTATTTCTTTTCCGCTTCAAGCCATGGGTTTGCCTTGAGCGCCTTAATGGAGAGGGATACCTTGCCTTCTTTGACATCGATCACTTTCACATGCACCTTGTCTCCGACTTTGTAGAGGGCGCGAGGATCCTCGACAAGCGCCCAGTCGATTTCCGAGATGTGCACAAGGCCTTCGAGCCCGTCCTCGAGCTTCACGAAGATGCCGAAATCTACTGCGCCCGTGATCGTGCCCTCGAGCGTATCGCCGATCTTGTATTTGTCTGCCATTTTCTGCTTCTCCTTCTTTTCCAGATTCTTTTCGGAGAAGATGAGCTTGCCTTCTTTCGGCGCTGCCGTGATGATGGCAACCGAGATCTTCTGACCGATGAGCTTTTTGAGCTCTTCGTAGATCTTGTCCTTATCGCCATCGTCTACTTTCGGATAGTGCTCACTCTTGAGCTGGGAAGCCGGCAAAAAGCCGACAATGCCTTGCCATGAGATGATGAGACCGCCCTTGTTTGCTTCCTCGACAGGAAGCTCAAAGACTGTCTTATCCTTGATCGCTTTTTCCGCTTCATCCCAGAGCTGCGCCTGGCGTGCCTCCTTGAGGGAGAGCTCGATATAGCCTTCCTTGTTTATCGCATCCACCACCTTTGCGGAGACAGTGTCGCCGACATTGAGCTTCTTAATGACATCGCGCGCAGTGATGAACTCCTTGCCGAAAATGAGGCCGGTGCCGTATGGCGCCAGGTCGACATAGACGCGGGTTTTTTCCACGCTGATGACTGCGCCTTCAATGACCTCGCCCGGGAGGGGAGGGTTTTTCGTTTCGTTAAAATATTTCGCCATTGCGCCGGTCTTTTCCACCTTTGCTTCGACGATTGCTGCTTTTTTCTCTTTTGTTGCCATACTCAAATAAAAATTGCGCCCGAAGGCGCGCGTGCGTGTGCCAAAAAGTTTCAGGAGCCCTTTGCTTCGCAGCCCATGAGGTTAGCTTTTTGCGCAACCTTGTAATAGGCCGATACTACTATATAGGAAGGAAGCCGTCAATGCCTTAGGATATATATTGACAGCATGATAAATCAAGCGTACTCTATATTCTAGAAGTTATCTGACAGCCTATGGAAAGGGGGAAGTATGACCGTCCGAAAAGTCTTGCTGTTTGTTGCCCTGCAACTCGTTGCAGTAGTACTGCTCAGTATTTTCATGTATCGCGAGATCATGCTCTTCTGCCTGCCGCATCTGGACACCCACATGAAGTCGGTTTTCGCTTTTGGCTTTGCCATCATTCTTGCTATTTTTGATGCGATCATCGCTTCATGCCTTGTGTGGCCGAATGAGGGGAATATTCCTCCCTGGGAAACCATGCTGCAGGTATTTCTTGGATCAGTCCTGCCGCTTGTCGAGTCATTTCTTGTTATGCAATGGCTGATAAACCGTTTCCCGCAATGAAGCCCGAGTATTTCGCTCGGGCTTTTTCATTGATTCAGAAGCCTTATTTTGCTATACTAATGCAATGGTTATCACATATTTTGGCGCCGAATTCTTCAAGATACAGTTCGGCGATACGACGCTCGCATTCAATCCAATCTCCAAGGATTCAAAGCTGAAGCCGACGCGCTTTTTTGCGGATGTGGCGCTTGTCTCCGTGAATCATGCTGATATGAACGGCGTGGAGAATATGGCCTACAATGGCAAGGAGCCAGTGGTCATTTCCGGTCCGGGCGAATACGAGATCAAAGGTGTTTTCATTAAGGGCTTCGGATCAAAATCAGAGTACGGCGGGAAGGACAAGATCAATACCATCTATTCGGTCTCGCTTGAGAACATGAATCTTTGTTTTCTCGGCGCGCTTTCGGATATCAATCTCTCGAGTCAGGTGAAGGAGGAGCTCGGCGATGTGGACATTCTTTTCTTGCCGGTCGGGGGCGATGGTGTGCTTGATGCGGCGAAGGCAGAAAAGCTTTCTGTGGAAATCGAGCCGAAAATCATCATTCCGATGCACTATGACGCAGCTGGCCTGAAAAAATATCTGAAAGAAGCGGGCGAGGAAGGCGTCAAGCCGATCGACAAGCTGACGATCAAACGCAAAGATTTGGAAGGCAAGCAAGGGGAGAGCATCGTGCTTGCAGAAGCCTAACCTTATTCTCCATGAGCTTTTTGGGAGGAATGCGACAATGGCCGGATGGGAAGAAAAGGAATTTTTCCCTGTTTATCGCATTCTGCGTCACGAGCTTGCTTGTCAGTGGCTGGGGAATCTTTGATCGGATACATAATCGTAGTTCAGCACCGGCGTCTGATGACTCATTTGCATACTTGAAAGAAACCGCAAAGACATTCGTAAATGGCTTCAATGCGGCTAAGGAGCAATACTTCGGAGCGACCACGACTGCGCTTCTCACGAGTCTCTTGCATGGGGTGGGGACGAGCACGGTTGCAACAACAAGCACGAGCACAACGCTTGTTTCGACCACATCCGCGTCGAAAAAACGATAGTGCAATTTTTATAAAATACGCTAGTATACGGAGGTATTTCAGACTCATATGGAAAAGGGAAAAGAGGCAAAAACAGACATAAAAGCGCTTTCAAATCGCAGCATCACTGCGGAAATGAAGGAATCGTATCTCGACTATGCAATGTCCGTCATCACGGCGCGCGCATTGCCTGATGTCCGCGACGGCCTGAAGCCGGTGCATCGCAGAATCCTTTTCGCGATGCATCAGATGGGCTTTACAGCAGGCGGCAAGACCAGAAAGTCTGCCACGGTCGTCGGCGAAGTGCTCGGTAATTATCATCCGCACGGCGATGTCGCGGTGTATGACTCCATGGTAAAAATGGCGCAGGATTTCAACTATCGCTATCCGCTCATCATGGGGCAGGGTAATTTCGGCAATATCGACGGCGACAGCGCGGCAGCCATGCGCTATACCGAGGCGAAGATGTCGAGGATTTCGGGCGAAATGCTGAAAGACCTCGAGAAAGATACTGTCGAATGGCGCCCGAACTATGACAATACGAAAAAAGAGCCGGAAGTGTTGCCGAGCGCGGTGCCGAACCTTCTTTTGAATGGCACGCTCGGCATCGCTGTCGGCATGGCCACTGATATCCCGCCGCATAATCTCAATGAGATCATCGATGCGACGCTGCATCTTGTCGACAATAAGGACGCGACGACCGAAGACTTGCTCCAGTTCGTGAAAGGCCCGGATTTCCCAACGGGCGGCACTATCTATAATCAGACTGATATCAATCATGCCTATGCCACTGGCCGGGGCGGTATCGTCACGAGAGGGCACGCGGAAATCGTCGAGGACAAGAAGGAGAATTACGCGATCATCATCACTTCGATCCCGTATCGCGTGAACAAGTCGACGCTTATCATGTCGATCGCCGATCTCGTGCGCGACAAGAAAATCGAAGGCATCAAGGGCCTGCGGGATGAATCCACGAAGGATATCCGCATCGTCATCGATCTCAAGAATAATGCCAATCCCCAGAGCGTCCTGAACTATCTCTACAAGCATACGCAGCTCGAGGAGACATTCCATATGAATCTCGTCGCGCTTGTCAAAGGCGTGCCGAAGACGCTGTCGCTCAAGAGCTGCCTCGATGAATTTATCGAGCACAGAAAGATTGTCGTGAAGCGCCGCACGGAGTTTGACCTCAAGAAAGCCGAAGCGCGCGAGCATATCCTGCTTGGCCTCAAGAAAGCGCTCGACCATATCGACGAGATCATCAAGCTCATCAAGAAATCGAAAGATGTCGATGATGCGCGTCAGGGATTGATGAAAACATTCAAGTTCTCTGAAATCCAGGCTAATGCCATTTTGGAAATGCGCTTGCAGAAGCTTGCCGGCCTTGAGCGCAAGAAGGTGGAAGACGAGCTTGCAGAAGTACAGGCCATCATTGCCGATCTCAAGGATATTCTCGCCAAGCCAAAGAGAATTCTCACTATCATCAAGACTGAGCTTGCCGACATCAAGGCAAAATACGGCGATGATCGCCGCACGAAAGTGGTGAAAGGCGGCGTAAAGATGCTCTCCGAGGAAGATCTCATCGCTGATGAGCCGAATATGCTCGTGCTGACCGCAGGCGGCTATGTGAAGCGCACGAATCCGGACGAATACAGGAAGCAGAAGCGCGGCGGCGTCGGCGTCGTCGATCTCGATACCAAGGACGAGGATTTCATCACGCATTTCCTCAATGCCTCGGCACATAGCGATATCCTCTTCTTCACGAATAAGGGCAAGGCATACCAGATAAAGATGTATGAACTGCCGGAAGGGAAGCGTGCGACCAAAGGCAAAGCAATCGTCAATTATTTGGCGCTCACGGCGGATGAGAAGATCACCTCGGTACTCGCCATGCCAAAATCGCTCAAGAACCAGAAGCTCTCGCTCATCTTCGTGACGAAAGGCGGCACGGCAAAGCGCGTGGACGCTGAATCATTCAAGGATGTTCGTCGCTCCGGTCTCATTGCTATTTCGCTTGATGCCGGCGATGAATTGCGCAGCGCACTCTTTATGACCGAAGGCGATGAAGTGATACTCGCGACTGCAGAAGGCCAGGCTATCAGATTCAAAGACAAGGACGTGCGCGTCATGGGCCGCTCGGCCGGCGGCGTGCGCGGTATGAAGCTTGATAGGGGCGACAGTATCATCGCGGCGGACGTCATTTCGAAATCCATGAAGAATCCAGAGCTTCTCGTCGTCTCCGCAAAAGGCTATGGCAAGAAGACGCCGCTTGATGAATACAAAGTGCAGGGTAGGGGCGGCTCGGGCATCATCACTATGAAAGTCACCGACAAGACCGGCAAGATCATGGCAGCCAAGGTCATCACCGAAGAGCAGGAAGAGATTGCGACCATCTCGAAGAAAAGCCAGGTCATCCGCACGGGTCTCAAAGAAATCCCGAGCTTGGGCCGTCAGACGCAGGGCGTGCGCATCATGAAGCTCTACGAAGGCGACTCGCTTGCTTCGATGACGATTATTTAGGTTGACTTTTGTTATAAAAACAGATATTTTATTTTGACGCTCTTTGTCTTTTGTAAAATTTCTTAGGAGGATAGCAATGTCCGACACCCTTGAAGTTTCCAAGCAGCTGACTGACAAGATCGAGGCCGTGATCGTCATTATCAAAGACGAAAAACGGTCGTCGTACAGGCTCCGGGTCGGTGTTGTTGGCAAACGGAAGTGGAAATGTGGAGGCAACCTGAAAAGTTACTCCGACTTCCTTGATGGACTGAAACTCGCAGAGAAAAACTGCGGGCTCAAGCGAGGAACTTTGTTAGCACTCATTCCTCCTGCTTTTCGAGAGAAAGCGTAAAAAGAAACGATATGATTTCTAACTAAGCCCCGCGGCATAGCACGCGGGGCTTTTTTATTTCCTGCTTTCCTAGTATACTTTTCCTATATGTTCTCCGACCCGCAGCGCACTATCGATCAATTCAATATCGGCAAAGGCACAGTTGTCGCCGATTTCGGCGCGGGATCGGGCTTTTATGCGCTCGCAGCGGCAGAGGCTGTGGGCGAGACTGGTAAGGTGTATGCCGTCGATGTGCAGAAGGACCTCTTGCAGAAGCTCAAGAGCGAGGCGAAGAATGTCCGCCATCTCAATAATGTCGAGATCATCTGGGCCGACCTCGATCATCTCGGCGGCACGCGGCTGCGCGAAGCATCCATGGATGCCGTCATTGCCGCGAATCTTTTCTTCCAGCTGCCGAACAAGGACAATACCTGCATGGAAATCCGCCGCATATTGAAGAAAAACGGCCGCGTACTCATCGTCGACTGGTCCGCATCGTTCGGCGGCATGGGCCCGCAGGCAAAAGAGGTATTTTCTGAAGATGCTGCCAAGAAGCTCTTTGCCAAGCATGGCTTCACGCTCGACAAGGAGATCATCATGTCGGGCGCCCAGCATTACGGCCTCGTATTCAGGAAAACGGTCTGATATAATATTCCGAAAGGGGATTTTCGATGGAACCGAACAAGAACAAATTCAAATTGGTGCTGACGGGCATATTCGGCTTCTTCATCATTCTCGGCCTCGTGGCATTTTCCACCTATCGCTCAAATTCGATCGCGAACAACGAGACGCCGATTGCGGTCTGGGGCACGCTCGACAAGGATACATTCGATAATTTCGTCGCCAAATACAAGCAGGACAAGACCATTGATTTTAAGCTGACCTATATTCAAAAAGATATTTCCGTGATCGATGGCGATCTCGTGGAAGCCATCGCGACCGGCAAAGCACCGGATGCGATACTCATTCCGCAGGAGCTCATGAAGCGCTATCTCGACAAAGTGTCACTCATCACGTCCATCCCGGAGCGCACGTTCAAGGATACCTATGTGCAGGAAGCGGAAATGTATATACAGCCGGACGGCATGTTCGCCCTGCCGTTTTTCGTCGATCCGCTTGTGATGTATTGGAACCGCGATATTTTCACGACAGCGGGCATCGCCACGCCACCAAAGCTCTGGTCGGAGTTTCCGCTCCTTGCCGGCAAGCTTTTCCAGTCTGATGATTCCGGCACTGTCACGCAAACGCTCGCATCGCTTGGCGAATACTCGAATGTGACGAATGCCAAGGCACTCATTTCCGCACTCATTCTCCAGGCGGGCAGTCCGATTGTGAATACCGATGATGCCGGCGCGCTGAAATCTGCTCTCTATGACCGCGTGGAGGGAGTGCCAGTGATGCCTGCAGTATCGGCACTGTCATTCTTTACCGATTATGCGAATCCGAAAAAGTCCGTCTATTCCTGGAATCGGGCGCTTCCGGCTTCGCAGAAATTCTTCCTATCCGGGAATCTTGCCACCTACTTTGGCTTTGCAAGCGAAGCAGCAAGCTTGCATGCGAAGAATCCGAACCTGAATTTCGATATCGCCGAAATGCCGCAGACAGTCGGCGCAAAAGTGCGAACGACTTTCGGCGAGCTCTATGGTTTTGCATTTTTGAAGAGCTCGCCGAACCTGGTGCCGGCATTCAACCTCCTTTCCACCCTTGCAAGCCCAGACGGGGTGAACGAGCTCATGCAATTTGCCGATGTCGCGCCGGCCCGCCGCGATATGCTTGCCGCAGGCACGACAGATCCTGAAAAGGCGGTCTTTTTCAGCTCAGCCCTTATTGCCAAAGGTTGGCTCGATGTGAGCGCGAAAGACACATCGCAGATTTTCCAGGAAATGGTCGAGAATATCACGACCGGCCGTATGACGGCGGATGATGCCGTGCAGAAGGCAAGCACGGAGCTTGATATTTTGCTACAATCATAGCTATGACAAACCGTCGTATTATCGCTTCGCTTTCCGCAGCTGCCATCCTTGCGCCGCTCGCTGTTTTGGCAGCGGATCTCATCCCATGCGATGGGGTGAATACGCCATGCAATTTCGGCTCGCTTGCCACGCTCGTGAACAATATCATAAACTGGTTCCTCGGCATTTCAGTATCCGTTGCGGCAATTACCTGTGCGGTTGCCGGCGCAAAGATTCTTTTTAATCCTGGCAATCAGAGCGAGATCGAGGCGGGGAAGACCATGCTCTGGAAGACCATCCAAGGCATGTTCATCATCCTGCTTGCATGGCTCGTGGTGCATACCGTCATTGCGGCGCTTGTAAATCCGTCGACCGGTGCGCTCCGATTCCTCGGCAATTAATCATTTATCATAATCCTATGAAATTCATCACCCGTTTCTATACAGCAGTGCTTTCAGTACTTTCATTTTCAGTGCCAGCTCTTTCATTTGCCCAATCAAGCGTGATTCAGAATCCACTCAAGGGCGTTTCAAGCATCCCTGCATTCATTGCGACTGTGCTCGGCTATGTCGTGAAGATCGGCGGCATCATTGCCATCTTCGCGTTCATCTATGCCGGCTTCAAGTTCGTGGCTGCTCGCGGCAATCCGAAAGAGCTCGAAGATGCCAAGAGGATTTTTATCAATACCTGCATTGGCGTTGCTGTGCTTCTCGGTGCCCAAGTGATCGCGACTATCATTGTCGGCACGATCAAGAATATCCAGCAATAATCCATGAAGAGATTTTTTGCCATCATTGCATCATTCCTCGTCTCATTTTCGGCGATTGGCATCGCTTATGCTGCGACAAATAGTGTTGCGGCGGCTGCTTTGGCCGGCTGCGTTCCGGGAAGGATCGGCAATTTCCATGACCTCGTATTCAATCTCTTCATCGGCTGTATCCTGTCGCCAGCCGTGTATCTGATCATCGGCATCGCAGTCGTTGTATTCCTCTACGGCATCGTCAAATTCATCATGTCTGACGGCGAAGGCCGCGAGGAAGGGAAGCAATTCATGTTTTACGGCATCGTGGGGCTTTTCATTATCGTGTCCTTGTGGGCGTTCGTGCGTATTCTCCAGAGCACGTTCAACTTGAACTCGACCGATCTCAATATCCGGCCGACGACCGCTATCGGCCAATAGGTGTCGATAACCCCCTTGTGCGGCTGCCAAGGGCGCTGTATAATAATAGTCATAGAAAACGGTACGTTTATTAGATTATTTTAGACAAATATTTATTTATGATGAAAAGAATACTGGCAGCCGCAGCAGCATCGACCCTTCCGCTTGTCGCCCTTGCGCAAGGATATGCCCCGAATCAGGGTGTCATGGGCCTCTTTAATTTTGCTGGCGCAATCCTCAATAGAATCGTTCCGCTCCTTATCTCCATTGCCATCGTCTATTTCATCTGGCAGGTCTTCAAATACACCATTGCAGCCGATGAAGAAGCAAAGGGCGCGGCAAAGACCCATATCATTTACGGCATCGTCGGCATCTTTATCATGGTGTCCATCTGGGGCCTCGTAGCGATTCTCCAGGCGACCTTCGGCACTTCGGGCGTCACCGGCACGATCGGCAATCAGATTCCGCAGATATAAGCGCGCCCATGACTGCTCTCGTCGAGCGTGCATATGCACAGGATGTAGCCGCTGTCGGCAGCGGTGCTACCGGCTTCAACCGCCTTCTCCAAAACATCATCAATCAAATCGGCGTACCGATCATCTATCTTCTTTTGGCGCTTGCGGTCGTCTATTTTATGTGGGGCGTCGTCCTCTTCATCAAGAATGGCGATAATCCTGAGAAGCGCGAAGAGGGTTTCCAGCATATTATCTGGGGTATCATCGGCATCTTCATCATGGTGTCGGCAAAGGGGATCATCAATATCATTCTCGCGACGATCGGAGCTTAGGAAAAAACGCCAAACGGCGCTTTTTCATTTTCCTTGCTTTTTTATTATTTGATTGTATAGTAATAGGGCCTTTTTATTAGGTAGCTGCTCGGGCGAAAGCCCGGGAGGAAAGTCCGAACATTCCCATGGGCGACCATGGAGCAGGGTAGCGGGTAACGCCCGTCCGGAGCGATCCGAGAGGTGCGAACAGTGACGTCTGCGGCGAAAGCCAAAGACATCCTTCGGGATGAATCTCGTCGAAAGGCGAGGGTGCAACGGCAAAATCCTTACTTGAATGCAAGGCCGTGCCTGCCGCAAGGCAGGAGCGCCGCTCGAGCCCGCGGGTAACCGCCGGCCCAGATAGATGGCTATCGTGTCCGGGCGACCGGGCATACAGAATTCGGCTTACAGGTATAAAGGTTATGGAAAGGGTCCGCGATGAGCGGGCCCTTTTCTTTTTACAACCTTCGGGAATGCGCTATACTACAGACTGCATTTCCGAGCGTATGGTCAAGAATCTCTTTCATATCTTCAATAAAAAAATAGAAGGGTTGCACGAGGCGGCATATCTGTTGGGCGTTTTCGCGCTTCTTTCCCAGGTCCTTGCGCTCTTGCGCGATCGCGTGCTCGCATCATCATTTGGCGTCGGGCATACGCTCGATATCTATTATTCCTCATTCGAGATCCCGGATTTCATATTCGCGACGGTTGCATCCATCGTTTCGATCTCGGTGCTCGTGCCATTTATCACCGAGCGGCTCGAGCGTTCAGCGGAAGAAACGAAGCGCTTTATCAATGCGATTTTCTCCTGCTTCTCGCTTATTATCGTGTCTGTGAGCATCATCGTGTTTCTCGCCATGCCATATCTGGCTCCAAAGGTATTTCCCGGCATCGCCGATACGGCCACGCTCATTCATATGGCGCGGATTCTCCTGCTCTCCCCGATACTTTTGGGCTTGTCGAATTTCGTGGCGAGCCTGACACAAGTCGGCAAGCGCTTTCTCGTCTATGCGCTTTCTCCATTGTTTTATAATCTTGGTATCATTCTTGGCGCGGCGTTTCTCTACCCGATATTCGGCATATATGGCCTGGCGTACGGCGTCATAATCGGAGCGTTCATGCACCTTGCTATACAATTGCCATTCGTATTTCGGACGGGGCTTTTGTCCGTCTGGCCGCTTCATTTCGATTTCCGGGCCGTCAAAGAAGTGTTCCTGATCTCCATTCCGCGCACGATCACACTTGGCATGACGCAAATCACGACCTTGGCGCTTGTCGGCATGGCGAGCGTGATGTCCGTCGGGTCCATCTCCATCTTCAATTTCTCGAACAATCTCGAATCAGTACCACTCTCGATCATTGGCGTATCGTATTCGCTCGCCGCATTTCCGACCCTGTCGCGCTTCGTGAGCCGCAATCAGATAGGGGAATTCGTCGCGCATATTTCGGCGGCGCTGCGCCACGTGATCTTCTGGTCCATACCCATTTCGGTGCTTTTCATCGTCCTGCGCGCGCAGATCGTACGTACCATTTACGGAGCAGGGAAATTCGATTGGAACGGCACGAAGCTTACTGCTGCTGCCCTTGCCGTGTTCGCCATTTCGGTCCTTGCGCAGTCGCTCGTGCTTATTTTCATCCGTGGCTATTACGCAATGGGTAATACCAGAAAATCGCTTTATGCGAGCATCGCAACCGGCATACTCTCCATCGGCTTGTCATTCCTTTTCATGAAGCTTTTTTATCTGGCACCGACGTTCCGCTATTTCGTCGAGCATCTGTTCCGCGTGGATGACATTCCAGGCACTGAAGTGCTCATGCTTGCGCTCGGCTTTTCTCTTGCCCAAGTCATAAACTGCGTCATGCTGTGGCGATGGTTTGAACGGGAGCATCCCGGACTGTCTCTCTCCCTTTATCGCACCCTTTTCCAGAGCTTTGCCGCTTCTGTCATCATGGGCTTCGTTTCCTATCTCGGCCTCAATCTCTTCGACAATATCTTCAATCTGAACAAAGTAGCTGGCATCTTCATGCAGGGATTATGCTCCGGCCTTATCGGCATCGCAGTATTCGTTCTTGTCCTCAAGCTCTTAAACAGCGAGGAACTTGCTGAAACTGCCACGACGCTTCGCAAGCGCTTCTGGACGGCGCGGCCGATTGCGCCTGATATCAGCGCCACCGATCTCTAGTGCTTGCGCGAAGGCCTATTTTAGGCTATACTCCGAGGGCTAGAAAAAACATCATGTCACAGGACCACCTCATCAAACTCGCCTGCAAGGATTGCAAACGCATCAATTACTGGACGACCAAGAACAAAAAGAAAGTCGAGCGCAAGATCGAGTTGAAGAAGTATTGCAAATGGTGCAGGAAGCAGACCGTGCACAAAGAAATCAAGAAATAAAAAACCGCTGAGAAGGCGGTTTTTTCTTTCAACATTTCATGCTATAGTGTTGCCCGAACGGGCGATTAGTTAAGTGGTATAACTGCGGTCTCCAAAACCGCTGTCCGAGGTTCGATTCCTCGATCGCCCGCAGATTAACATAAGTATGGAATCATCATTCGAAAAAAACGAAACATCACAGGCAGAAAGGCGTGCATGGCTTGTTGCTAACCTGAGAGAAAAGGGATATCAAGATCCTGAAGCAAGAGAAACTCTTATTGCATGGATGCAAACGGAAGAAGAGCATGCTGCTCGAATAAATTCTTCGGAAGCTAACATAGAGGTTATTATCAACAAAGCACTGTTATTAAAAGAATGCGGGCTTATTGCTGACGCAGAGGAAGAGCTCGGTATTGCATGGGATAATGCTATCCAGGAGGGAAATGATGAATTGCGTGAAAAATTAAAAATCGCAATCGCAGGAGCTATAAGGAATTTATAAGGTTTATTGAATCAATCCTTCCTCTTTTGCTTTTTTCACAGCATGGGCTATGAGCTCTTCTGCTGCAACGCCTAGCCGTTCAGCAACTTCTTCGAAATATGCAGGATTTTCATTCTCCTCATTGCCTGGATAGGGCGCGAAGGTGATGAAATCGGATCGGATATCTTCGAGGGGCATTTCTTCCTGTTCAGCAAACCGTTCGATCATCAAATCTATTTCTTTTTCGCGATTCTCAAAATTCGGCGGCTGTTCCATAGCGCCAGTGTACCATATATTGTCTTGCGTTTCTTTTTATGCTTTATTTACTTCTAGTCAGCACTTTCTCAGGAGGCTTACATGAAGAAAAAGGCATTGGTCAAGCTTTCGGGCAGCTTGCTTCGAAGCAGCAAAGTGCTTCGGTGGCTCAAAGAGCTTACGAAGATATACCGTGTCGTTATCCTTGTCGGCGGGGGAGACCAGATCAATCAGGCATTCCGCCGGCGCGGCTGGACAATTGATTTTGGCCCCTTCGGCAGGAAAACAGAGTCTACCGAACAGCAGCGGGTGCAGCGCATGGTCCTGAAGAAAAATCAGGCATCGGTGCGCATGCTGCTTGCAAAGCATCGCATACGGGCGAAAGTCGGTATTCCGGTCATTTCGGTTGCTGGCGAACTGTGCAATGTCAATGGCGATACGCTTGCCCTTATCGTCTACGACAGTTTTGAAAAGATTTTTGTCGTGACGAAAGGGGCAGACCGTCAGAACATCAAGCAGGCTGCATTTCATAATAGCGGCTTGCGGCACAACAGCGGCGATCCGCTGCATAAGATCGAAGTGGTCGCATTTTAAACGGAGCTGCTCGTCTCACGCGAGCAGCTTTTTCGTTCTCCTGTATATGCGAGAGAATTGTTGTGGCTTAGACCACTGGATCTTCCTATTTTTCTTGAACCAGGTACGCTGGCGCTTTACATAGTGCCAGATTTCTTTTTTCAGGCTTTCCAGCATCTCGCTGTGCGAGATTTTTTTCTGTAGCAATAGCGCGATTTGACGGTATTCGAGCCCGAATGATTCGAGCCGTTTCCAGGAAACACCACCAGCATGAAGCTTTCGCACTTCCTCAATCATACCAAGCTGCAAGCGTTTCTTGAGCCGTGTGGCAATCCTTTCTTTCAATGCCGCATCGGGCATATCGAGACCGATATAGGCAACTTCGTATTTTTCCGGTAATGCTTTTATTTCCGGCACATGGCCGAGCGTTTTCGCTATCTCGATTGCGCGGATGAGGCGGACTTTATTATGCTCGTCTATCGTTATTGCACGCTTTGGTGCATGCTTTCGGAGCATTGCAAAAAGTTCTGATGCCGATTTTGTTTCAAGATGTTTGCGCAGTTTCATATCGGGCTTTACGTCCGGCAATGAAATATTTTTTACGAGGCTATCTATATAAAATCCGGTACCGCCGACGATGATTGGCAGTTTTACTTTTGCAATGATTTTCTCGATCGCTTGTTCCCCGAGCTTTTTATATTGAGCGACTGAAAATCGAGTATTCGGGGAAACAACATCGAGCAGATGATGGGGAATGCCATGCATTTCATGTTTCGTGATCTTGCCCGAGCCGAGATTCATTCCTCGGTATACTTGGCGCGAATCGGCGGAAACGATTTCGCCATTGAATTTCTTGGCAAGCTGTACCGCGATATCGCTTTTGCCGGTAGCCGTCGGACCGAGAATAACGAGAATATGAGGTTTCATGTATGTGCCCGGGGAGAGACTCGAACTCTCATGACCTTGCGATCGCAGCATTTTGAGTGCTGTGCGTCTACCATTCCGCCACCCGGGCATTTCTTCGCCATCATAGCAGTTTGGAACAAAAAATCAATTTTGCTGCCCGATTGTGGCATGATACAATCCAAACGCAATGACACAATTTTACAGCGATTCTATATTCTGGGTCGAGCTCGACAAGGTGAGCCCAAACCCGTTCCAGCCGAGAAAGGAATTCGATGAGGCGCGCCTCAAAGACCTTGCTGATTCGATCCGCCAGTACGGCGTGCTGCAGCCGATCGTGGTCACGAGAAAAGAGACTGAGCGTCCGGACGGAGGGATTTCCGTCGAATATGAGCTCATTTCGGGCGAGCGCCGCTTGCGCGCTTCAAAGCTTGCCGGGGTCAAGCAGATCCCGGTCGTCATCCGCTCAGCAGAAGATTCTGACCTGATGAAGCTCGAGCTGGCGATCATCGAAAACCTGCAGCGCGAGGATTTGAACTGCGTGGACCGCGCCAAGGCATTTCAGCGCCTCGCCGAGGATTTCAAGCTTAAGCATGTGCAGATCGCACAGAAGATCGGCCGCAGCCGCGAATATGTCTCGAATAGCCTGCGCATCCTGGCATTGCCCGAGCATATGCTGCTGGCCATTTCCGAAGGGAAGCTTTCCGAGGGCCATACGAGGCCGCTTCTCATGCTTTCCGACCGCAAGGACGAGCAGGAAACGCTCTTCAAGGAAATCGTCTACAAGAAGATCACGGTGCGCGACGCGGAAATCATCGCGAGAAAGATCGCAGTGGAAAAAGCGAGAAAGAAGGAGACGATCGCAGACCCTGAGCTTATTGCGCTTGAGGAAAAATTCGCCGAGTCGCTCGGCACCCGCGTGCATATCGAAAAGAGCGAGAAAGGAGGCACGATTACGATCGATTTCTTCTCGAATGATGATGCCCGGGCGATTCTCGATCTCGTAGCTTCGGAAAAAAAGCGCAAGGTCAGCGAGCTCTTGGATAAGCATATTGCAACGACCGGCGAAAAAGACGGCGAGAAGCTCGATGTAACAGAGCGCGAGACGATAGACGATCGCAGTATCGATGAGAAAAAGAAGGACGAGGAGGATCTCTATTCGGTGAAGAATTTCAGCTTGTAATCCTCATGTTTCGATAGATATGTTATAGTAAAAGAAGTTCTTTTCAATACGCGAAAAAGAGGTAACTTCTCTATGCTCGTGCATATTTCACCGACGGGTCGGGTACAATGGTTTCGTGTCGTCCGCTGGTTTTTTAGTTATAATGGCTATATTGATTTGTTGATTTTGTGGCTGCTTATCCAGATGTGGGCACGTCTTCCATCTAGATCTGGAGAAATGGATATTTCTCTTGAAGACGGTGCAGTATATCTTGATAAAAGAAAATCGATTTCACGTCTTCTTGCACAGCATTATAATCTCGACACTTCAGAGAAATATCTGGCAATCAGATATGATGACATTGTCGGTCAAATGAAGTTTGTCGTTCGCAGGATTCAAAAGAAAAGAGGAATAGCAATATATTTTCGTTCATCCTCATAGCCGGTTATCTACCGGCTATTTCTTTTTCTTCTGCTTTTCGAGGAAGCTGTTCACATGGCGCTTTGCCATGCTTGTTTTTGCGATCTCAAGCCATTTTGCCGACGGCTTTGCCGCATCGCGGGTGATTATTTCCACCACGTCGCCATTGTGGAGCGCAGTATCGAGCGAGACCATCCTGCCATTTATCTTCGCGCCGCTCGTGTGATCGCCGACCGATGAATGGATCGAGTATGCGAAATCAAGCGGCATGGCACCGCGCGGCAGGTCGAGCACGTCGCCCGAGGGCGTCATGACGAAGATGCGCTCATTGAAGAAGTCCGCTTTCAAATCCTTGATGAACTCGTTCTTCTCGAGATCTGTCTTGATGTTCTTCTGCGAATCGGCAAGCTCGGTAATCCATTTCGGCACCGGTTTCTGCGTTTCGTGCGAGGCAGCAGCATAATTGATCATGCTCGGCAGGAATTGCTTGAACCATCCTTGTTCGGATACCGCTGGCTTTTTCGAGCCGCTTTTCTTGTAGGCGATATGCGAGGCGATGCCGTATTCGGCTTCCTCGTGCATGCCATGCGTGCGGATCTGGACTTCGATGATCGCCTGATCGCTCGTGATGATCGTGGTATGCAAGCTCTTGTAGCCGTTCGGCTTCGGCAAAGCTATGTAATCTTTGATGCGGCCAGGGAGCGGGCGCCAGAGGCTGTGGATGATACCGAGCACCTTATAGCAGTCCTCGACGGTATTTACATAAATGCGGATCGCGAGCATGTCATAGACTTTCGTGATATCGCCATCATGGCTTTTGAGCTTCTTGTACAGGCTATAAATGCCTTTCTGGCGGTAATCGGTCTTGAAGTCGGTCAGGCCGCGCTCGGCAAGCGCCTTCTTTACTGCTTTGGTGAATTTCTCGAGCTGCGGCACATTCGCTTCGCGAGCGCCGCGGATGAGCTTGACCGTCTCTTCATATTCTTTCGGATAGAGATATTTGAATGAAAGGTCTTCAAGCTCGCGCGATAAGAGGCGGATAGACAGGCGATAGGCGAGCGGCGCATAGATCTCAAGCGTCTCAAGCGCGATGCGATGCTGCTTTTCTTCCGGCACGTACTGGAGTGTGCGCATATTATGCAGGCGATCAGCGATCTTTATGATCAGCACGCGGATATCCTGGGCCGCTGCGACGAGGAATTTTCGCAAGGACTCGATATAGCGCTCGGCGCCGCGGTATTTGACCTTGCCGAGCTTCGTCACGCCCTGGACGAGAAACAGCACTTCGTCGCCGAATTCGCTGCGGACGATTTCATCGGTCGTCAGGCCGTCCTCGATCGCATCATGCAGAAAGCCCGCGGCGATGGTCGGTGCATCGACATTGAGCTCGGCGAGAATCATGGCGGTCGCGAAGAGGTGATTGAAATACGGCTCGCCGGATTTGCGCAGGTGCCCCTCATGGGCTTTCAGGGAAAAAGCATAGGCTTTTTTGACAAGCTCCTTGTCTTTCTCGGTCGGGGAATCCAAGAGTTTCAGGATATCTTCGGGACGCATGCTTCCATACTAGCGGCTTTATCAGCAAATGCAAACAAAAGAGCGGCGGGCCGAAGGCCCGCCGCTCTTTTGTTTATTCTTCCTTCTTCTTTTTCGCGAATCGGCCGCGGCGCAGCTTTTTCTCCTCTTTCAATATCTCGAGCGCGCGAAGCAAATCTATCGCATACACGTCATCTGTCTTGAGCGAGCGGAAATCAGGCTTCGGCTTCGTCATGTGCGCGATATATGGGCCGAAGCGGCCGGTATTGGCGACGATCTTTTCTCCAGTTTCAGGATGGGCACCGAGCTCGCGCGGGAGCGAGAGATATTTCAGTGCCTGTTCCATCGTCACCTCATCCGGGTTCACGCCTTTCGGGATCGATGCCTTTCGGGATTTTACTTTCTTCTTGCCTTTGCCACTGTCTTCACCAAGCTGCACGTACGGGCCATATTTTCCGCTCTTCTGGGTGATATCGAGGCCGGTTGCCGGATCGGTGCCGATGACCTTGTCTTTCGGCAGCTCCGTGCCATCGATCATCAAGGCGCCATTGCAGTCCGGATATCGCGAGCAGGAGAGGAATTTGCCATTTCTGCCGAGCTTCACGATCATCGAAGAGCCGCAGACAGGGCATTTGAATTTCGATTCGGCCTCGCCGAGATTTGTTACTTTCGCCATCTTGTCTTTCGACTTCACGTCTTTGGCAAATGGGCCGTAGAAATCCTTCAGCGTCTTCTCGTATTCACGCTTGCCCTCGGCGATATCGTCGAGCTCGTCTTCCATTTCTGCGGTAAAGGAGTCGCTGATGTACTCAGCAAAATTATTCTCCAAAAAGCTTGAGACCACGTCGCCGGTATCAGTCGGGATGAGCGCCTTACCTTCTTTGTTCACATAGCCGCGCTCCTCGATCGTCTTCATGATTGAGGCATAGGTCGACGGACGTCCGATGCCGCGCTTCTCGAGCTCTTTGATGAGCCCTGCTTCGGTATAGCGGGTCGGCGGCTCGGTGAATTTCTCTTGGCTGCGAATATCGAGGAGTTTAAGTGTCTCGCCTTCAGAGACTTTCGGCAATTCCACATCTTCGCCGCGGGCATCCGGGTCGGCTTTGAGCCAGCCATCGAAAAGCATGCGCGAGCCGTTGATGGAAAAGTTCGGAATATCGCCCGCGCCGACCTGCGCCGTGATTTTCGTGCGGAGAATCTTCGCATCGCTCATCTGGCTTGCGGCTGTGCGTCGCCAGATCAGGGCGTAGAGCGCGCGCTGCTCGTCGGTGCCCGCCATTTCTTTTGATATATCCGTCGGGCGGATAGCCTCGTGCGCTTCCTGGGCATTCTTGCTTTTTGTTGCGTAGACAGTGCGCTTGGCATAGTCAGCACCGTATTTCTTGCTGACGAGCGCGCCGATCTGGTCGAGCGCGCTTGCCGCAAGGTTCGTGCTGTCCGTACGCATATACGTGATGAAGCCCGCTTCATAGAGCTTTTGTGCAATGCGCATCGTGTTGGCTGGCGAATAGCCGAGGCGCGTGCTTGCCGCCTGCTGGAGGGTCGACGTCGTAAACGGTGCGCGCGGAGAGCGCTTCGCTTCTGTTTCGGTCACGCTTTTGACCGCCCAAGCTTCCTTATTGCCGGTATCGAGTATCTTTTTTACGAGCTTTGCGTCCCGCGGCTCTTCGTCGCAGTTCAAAGTCATTTTCACTTTGGCTTTCGTGTCGGTATCTGCCTCGATGACCCAATACTGCTCGGGCTTGAATGCGCGGATCTCGCGCTCGCGCTCCATGATGATGCGCAAAGCGGGAGACTGCACGCGTCCAGCAGAGAGGCCGTAGCGGACTTTTTTCCAAATGAGGCCGGAGAGATCATAGCCGACGAGGCGGTCGAGCACGCGGCGCGCCTCCTGCGCGCGACGCAGATTTTCGTCGATATCGGTCGGATGAGTGATGGCCTCCTTTACTGCGTCTTTGGTGATCTCATAAAAGCGCACGCGCTTCGGTTTTTTCAATCCCACTGCCTGCTGAATATGCCAAGCGATGGCCTCTCCTTCGCGGTCAGGGTCGGTGGCAAGCAGCACTTCGTCAGCTTTTTTTGCAAGCGACTGTATTTCGCTGATGACCTTTTCCTTGCCCGGAGAGATGACATAGCGGGGGACAAATCCTGCCTTCACGTCGATCGCATCTTTGTTCGATTTCGGCAAGTCGCGCACGTGGCCGACCGATGCACGCACGGTATAGTCGCTTCCCAAATATTTTTCTATGGTCTTTGCTTTCGACGGAGATTCAACGATGACTAATTTCATTAGGCAGTAGTATTACATGGAAAGGGAAAAAGATGCAAACCGAGCGTATAAATGTACTTATTGTAATCTCATCTCTCCCATACTCTCTATAATCAATCCTTTAATTTCCATCATCGAGAGTATCGCGCTTGCTTTTGAAATAGGTATTTTCATTTGGCGGAGCAGCTCGTTTTTTTGGAGTGGCTCGGACAAGAGTTTCACTACGAGCAATTCGTCTTCCGAACAATCGGCATATTTCAATTTAAGATTTTCCGTTTTTTCCTCCGCATGAAAGCCGAGTGCTTCGAGTATATCTGCACTGTTTCTAATAGGCGTGGCGCCCAGGCGTATCAGCATGTGTGGGCCGTCGGAATTTTTTGAGAATATGCTGCCCGGTACGGCGAGTACATCGCGATTGTATTCGGTAGCGAATTTCGACGTGATGAGTGTGCCGGATTTTGTTTCTGCCTCAATGACGAGCACGGCGTCTGAAAGTCCCGCCATGATGCGATTCCTCTGCGGGAAACTCCATGGCGTCGCGCGGAAATCAGGCTCGAATTCGGAGACGAGCGCGCCGCCTGACCGGAGTATCTTTTCAGCAAGCTGCTTGTGCATGGCAGGGTAAAGGGCCTTTTCATCGAGACCCGAGCCGGGCACTGCAATCGTCTTCAATCCCGCATCAAGCGCTGCGCGATGGGCAATCGCGTCGATGCCAAGTGCGAGACCCGAGATGATGCAAATATCATATCCGCGAAGGCCTGCGATGAGCGCTTCACAGGCATCTTTGCCATAGCTCGTATGCTTTCGCGAGCCCACGACGCAGAGCATTTTTGTCCCGCTTTTCGGCAGTGCGCCTTTTGCCCACAGCTTTTTGGGAGCATCGGGAATCTCGCGGAGCTTTTCCGGAAACTCATCAGGTGAAAGTGCAATCATGTCGAAGTCGGCGTACATTTGAAGGGATTCTATCATGTGCTATGATGAAACGAAACGGAAAAATATGCTCGACATCAAGTTCATCCGCGAGAATCAGGATCTCATCCGCGAAGCTGCCCGGAAAAAGCATGTGAAATTTGACGTTGCCGAGCTCGTGAAGCTTGATGATGCCCGCCGCGAGCTCCTCACCTCGATCGAGAAGAAGCGCGCGAATCAGAACGAGGTCTCGCAGCGCCTCCCGCAGCTGAAAGATGATGCGCAGAAGCGCGAGCTTTTGAATCAGATGAAGCTCTTGAAGGAAGACTTGCAGAAAGAGGAGGAAAAGCTCAAAGAAACCATGAAAGCCTGGCAGGAGCTTATGCTCAAGGTACCGAATGTGCCGGATGTTTCCGTGCCGGAAGGCGAGAGCGATGCGGATAATAAGGAAACGAAAAAATGGGGCGAGCCGAAAAAATTCGATTTCGTGCCGAAAGACCATATCGCGCTCATGGAAGCACTTGATCTCGCCGATTTCGAGACTGGCGCTAAAGTCGCAGGCTTCCGCGGCTACTTCCTGAAGAACGAAGGCGCCGAGCTCGAGTTTGCCGTCTGGCAGCTTGCCGTCGATCTTTTCCGCGAGAAGAAATCAGACTACAGAATGATGTTCGTGCCGTCCCTCGTGCGTCGCGAGACGCTCCTCGGCACCGGCTATTTGCCGCAGGGCGAGGACGATTTGTATAAAACGCAAGACGCCGACTATCTCGCGGGCACTGCAGAAGTGGCGACGATGAGCTATTTCGCCGACAAGGTCCTCAAGAAAGAAGAATTGCCGAAAAAGGTGCTCGCATTTTCGCCGGCATTCCGTCGCGAAGCAGGCAGCTATTCGAAAGACGTGAAGGGCCTCTATCGCGTGCACGAGTTTATGAAGTTCGAGCAGGTGATACTCTGCGAAGCCTCACATGAGGAAAGCATGAAGCATCATGAGGAATTGCTTGCGAATGCCGAAGACATACTCCAGGCGCTCGAGATTCCGTACCATGTTGTCCTTTCCTGCGGAGGCGATCTCGGCCTCGGCCAGG
The DNA here is from genome assembly GCA_964613715.1 of uncultured Candidatus Saccharibacteria bacterium. Taxonomy (GTDB): domain Bacteria; phylum Patescibacteriota; class Minisyncoccia; order Phycocordibacterales; family GWA1-40-21; genus Bog-1340. The sequence continues at coordinate 63,361 of CAZTJK010000002.1, forward strand.
TAAAGAAATACGATATCGAAGCATGGATGCCGTCGAAAAACAAATACGGTGAGACACATTCCTGTTCCTATTTTCATGATTTCCAGACGCGCCGCCTGAATATCAAGTACAAAGACGCCGATGGCAAGCAGAAATTCGCCCACTCGCTCAACAACACCGCTATTGCTACGCCGCGCATCCTGATCCAGATCATCGAGAATTATCAGAATGCCGACGGCTCTATCACTATTCCGAAAGCACTCCAAACATACATGGGCGGCAAGACGGTGATCGCAAAATAATAAGACCTATGCTGAAGGATACGGTATATGTCCAAGTGTCTACGACCGTCGCTACAAAAAAAGATGCCGAGCGAATAGCCGCATGCCTGGCAGATCGGAAACTTTCAGCTTGTACGCAGATTGCCGGACCGATCGAGAGTATCTATCGGTGGAACGGGAAGCGCGAGCGGGCGAAAGAATGGCTTTGTATCATCAAGACAAAAAAGATCCTCTCTGTGCTGCTCGAGAAAGTGCTCAAGGAAATCCATCCCTATACGCTGCCAGAAATTATTGTCACGCCGATTGTCGGGGGGAGCGACGAGTACCTTACTTGGATGGGTCAGCAATTTTAACCTATGCGTGAACGATCCACTATCGGCGTTATTCTGAAAAAGAAAAAGCGGGCGAGCACCGCAAAACGGATCGGCGTATGGGCAGTATTCATTGTCTTTTTTATTTCTCTCGCAGTCCTCGGCTTGACGGCATATCAGGTACGCGTACACGATGTCGTGATTACTGGCAATAGCGCTGTGCATACGGCTGACATTGCGGCAGTGGCCGATACGCTGCTCGATAAGCGGTATCTTGGCATCGTTGCTACCGACAATATTCTTCTCTTGGATCGTGCGGGTATCAAAAATACACTGCTTGCGACTTTCAAGAATATACATACCGTCGAGATCTCATTTTCGGGTCTCAATACACTCCATATCAGCGTGACGGAACGCCTGATGCAGAGCCTCTGGTGCGCCGGCATGCCGGATCATCCGGGCGCATGCTTTTTTATGGATAGCGACGGATTCGTATTCGCAAAGGCGACAAGCACTGCGATAAGCATACCGCGTTATTTCGGTTTGATCGCAAGTTCCAGTCCGATCGGTGAATCATATGCAAGCTCGAGCTTTTTCGCGCTCCTTGCGAAAGTCTTCGATACCGTCCGTGCCATGCAGTTTGCGCCATATGCATTTTCGGCACAGAGCATAGACGAATACGAGATCACGCTGAAGGGAGGCGGCATACTGTATCTGAATAACGGGAAACCGTTCAGTCAGTCGCTCATGAATCTGCAGGCACTTATCGATAATGGCTATATCAAAACGGACGATGGATTTCTTAAGAAAATCCAATATATAGATTTGCGCTACGGCAACAAGGTAGACTTCAAGCTCATTCAATAGCGATTACAAGAGGCTTTCGGGATCAACATTCACTGAGAAGTTTTGTGGAAGACTTCGTAGCTTCTCGACGAGCACTGGATCCGGCCATGCACCCGGCGCCAGGCGCACGATGCCATGGATGGCGAACAAGCCTTTCTTTTCGGGAATGAATGCGGGAAAGACATCCATTGCATAAGGAGCAATGAGTGTTTGTGCTTTTTCCATAGCGTCCGTGGCTTGCTGCTTTTTGCCGGAAACGGAAATCTTGATGATAGTGGCAAACGGGGGATACGAGAGCCGCTTGCGGTCTTCGGTTTCATCGCGAAAAAAATCGATCAGATTGCCTGCGTGCGCGTACCCGAAGACCTTCTGCTCCGCATCCCGCGTCTGGATGATCATCGTGCGGTCGGTGATCGAGCGCATTTTCAGGAGGATGCCGAGCACGCGTTCATTGATCCGGAAATCCGGAATGGCAAAAAAGGTATCCATGGATGCGACCGCCGAGTTTTCTATTTTCTGATCGAGATAGAGGAGTGCGCGCTCCGTGCCAACGAGAATGCCTTGCGGCGCCGCATAGAATTTCTCCGCGACAGCAAGGGCTTTCGCATGAGTCGGCGTCTTGTCGGCATCGATGCGGAAGAAATTGCCATTCGGAAAGAGCCGCTTCAATTCTTCTTCGACGCGCTCTATGCCGATGCCAAGCTGCGCGAGACGCCATCCGCCGCAGTGCCGACATGCTTCATGGGCGTTCCGGCGCTCGCCGCAGTTATGGCAGAGGAAGAAATTGCCGGACGGCGCGCTATGGAGCACCGTATGCGCGCCGCAAGTATTGCATGCGAATATCGTACCGCAATCGGAGCAGACGGTTGATGGCGACAGGCCCCGCCGCGCAGCAAATATGAACATATGCTCATTCTCCTCGACATTTTTCATGATGGCAGACAAGAGCGCATGGCTGAAGAGAGAGAATCCTTGTTTCTCATGTTCGGGAGCTTTCTGTGTTCTCATGTCGACGAGGGATTCGGTCGCCGTCGAAAGAGATCGGAATTTCAAAGGTACGATATCAAAGAGCTCGCCCTGCTTGTGGCGGTACATGGTTTCTACGCGGACAATCATGTCGCCAAAAATGATTCGCGCTTTTGTTTCTTTGGCGATAAGCTCCGCACATGTCCGCAGGTCAAGATACGGCCGGGAGAGCTGCTTATATGCCCGGGAGCTTTCCCGATCAAGGATGATGGTGCTCACATTCTGCTTCGGTACCGACAAAAAGCCTGCCGTTGCGATGATGAGGATCGGATGCTTTTCGGCGAGGATCGCCTGTACCGTTTCCGTAACTTGCTTCTTGTTCAAGAGCCCGTGCAGAATGAATGTATAACGCTCAATACCTTTCGACAGGATATCGTGTGCCTTCTTGATATCTTGGATCGTCGGCAGGCAGAAAAAGACCGAGCCACCCCTGACGAATTCTTCGCGGATGATGCTCTTATACTGGGCATAGCGTTCCTCGTCCGGCGATTGGATTAGATAGTGCTCCTTCGCGGTATGCTCGATGCCGTGCTCATGCTCTGGCAGGGTGAATACTTCAGCTTTTTCAAAGAGAATGTGCGGGACAAGCGCGCTCGCTACCGTACCCGTGTATGTCGCGTAATAGGTAGCGATATGCTCGCATGCGCGAATGAATGCAGGGGAGAGCAGACGCGTCGCTTTCACTTTCTCGACGCGCTTGAGTGCGAAGGGCGACTGCTTGACCGCTGATTTTGCTTCGAGCATATTGACGCTTTTGATCACGAGTGCCGGCACTGTCTTTTTCCGCAACGGCACTTTCACAATCGAGCCAACCATCACGTCATTTGCCGTGAAGTATGTAAGCGTTTCTTTTGCGACCGATTTCGCGATCGGCACTACTTCGAGGATGTTCATGCAGCTTCATCATCGCAAAAAAACGCATTTTGTTCAAACAGCCAGCCGGTTCAGAGGACCTGCGTTTAGAATATCTTGATCTTTGCACCGAGCGCGTTCAGCCGGGCAGCAATATCCTCGTACCCGCGGTTGATGCTGTAGACATTGCGCAAAATGGATGTACCTTTGGCGCCAAGCATGCCAATGAGGATGATTGCGGCAGGGCGAAGTGCTGGCGGGCAGATGATTTCAGCAGGTTTGAGTTCGGTTTTCCCATTCACGTAAAAGCGATGCGGATCGGCGAGAATAGTATCCGCGCCGAGCTTGTCGAGCTCTTTATAATGTATTGCGCGTTTCTCATAGACCCAGTCATGGATGAGCGTCTGGCCTTTTGCCTGTGTAGCAATGACTGCGAAGAAGGGGAGATTATCAATATTGAGGCCCGGATACGGGCGGGATTCTATTTTGTCATGGAGCGCAATCAGATTGGATGCATAGGTCTTGATGTCGACAAGATTCGTTGTGCCATTCTCTGCCCTATAGCGTTTTATAATCTCGTACTTGAAGCCCATTTTTTTCAATTTCAAAAGCTCGATCTCCAGGAAATCAATCGGGCAGCGGGTGATGGTGATGCCGGATCGCGTGACTGCCGCCGCTGCAAGGAAGAACATGCTGTCGATCGGGTCTTCGGAAAGATAATAGGTTACATCTTTCTCGATGGATGAAATGCCGTGGATGGTAAGCGTCGTCGTGCCGATGCCGTCTATTTTCACGCCGAGCTTCTCAAGAAAGAAGCAGAGATCCTGTACTTGGTAATTTGCCGAGGCAAACTTGATGATAGTGTCGCCCGGGATAAGTGCTGCAGCCATGATGGCATTTTCCGTCACGGTATCGCCTGATTCATAGAGGGCGAATTCCGCCGGGCGGAGCGCAGCGTGCGTTATCTCAAAGCTCCGCTCTTTCGCAACAATCTCAATGTCAAAATTCTCGAGCGCGAAGAAATGCGGGCTGACGGTACGGGCACCGAGCTTGCAGCCGCCCGATTGTGGCAAGGAGAATTTCTTGAAGAAATGCACGAGTGGGCCAATGAGCATGATGATACTTCTCGTTTTCTCGGCAGAAACCTTATTTATTTTCGCAAGATCGATCTTGCCCGCACGGATCTCGAGATCATTGTCGATCCAGCGCGCGGCGACATTGATACTTTCAAGTACTTCTACCATACGATAGACTTCTTCGATCTTCGGAACATTTTTCAGGAGCGTTTTGCCGCGATTGAGGAGCGCTGCGGAAATGATGCCCATAGCGCCATTTTTCGAGGTTTTCGTCGCGACAATGCCAGAAAGCTTTTTGCCGCCCTCGATTTCGAAATTGATCGGTCCTTTTTCCTGCATAAGTCTCGTGAGTATAGCATATTCGTTTGCAAAAAATAGCCGAACAGGTAGTATACAAACTAAGAAAAACCTATGTCTTTTTTTACTCGCAAACTCGGCATCGATCTCGGTACGGCGAATACTCTTGTCTTTCTGCCGAATAAGGGCGTAGTCCTTTTTGAGCCATCGGTGGTTGCCATCGCCGAGCAGGACAATAAGATTCTCGCAGTAGGACTTGAAGCGAAATCCATGATCGGCCGCACGCCGGATTCAATCATCGCGTATCGCCCGATGAAGGACGGCGTCATCGCGGACTATCGCGTGACGGAAGCGATGCTGCGCTATTTCATCGACAAGGCACTCGGCAAGTGGAATATCTTCAAGCCAGAGGTCATGGTTTCGGTGCCGGCTGGTATCACGTCGACGGAGCGCCGTGCAGTCGTTGAAGCAGCTATTCGCGCCGGTGCCAAGAATGCATATGTCGTGAAAGAGCCGATCCTTGCAGCGATCGGCGCGGGCATTCCTATTTATGAGCCGATGGGGCATATGATCGTGGATATTGGTGGTGGCACGACGGACGTTGCGGTTATATCGCTTGGTGGCATCGTGGCATCGACATCAGTGAAATGCGCGGGCAATAAGATCGATGCGGCGATTGCTGACTATATCAAGAAAACATTCAATCTTGCGATCGGCGACAAGACAGCCGAGGATATCAAGATCAATATCGGTTCTGCCGTGCCGGTTGAGGACGAGCTTGCCATGATGATCAAGGGCCGTGATTTCCTCACAGGGCTTCCGCGCTCGACCGAAATCAAGACGAATGAAATTGTCAAAGCCATTTCAAAAGAATTGAAAGACATGATCAAGGCGATCAAGGATGTCTTGCAGGATACGCCGCCCGAGCTTGCCGCGGATATTATTGATAATGGTATCATCATGACCGGCGGCTCTTCGCAGCTGCGCAATCTGACCGAGCTTGTCTTCCGCCGTACGGGCGTCAAAGCGCAGGTTGCCAAGGACCCGCTCTATTGTGTGGCGAAGGGGACTGGTACTGCCCTTGAGCATCTTGATACCTACAAGAAGTCGATCATTGCAAAGCGATAATTTTTGTGGTATTATAAAAAAAGAGCTGTTATACATAGCAAAAGGAGTTTCTCATGGAAACTGTTGCCCTGGTTCTTTTTAGTATTATCATCGTTTGTTCAGTACTGTCATTTCCTTGCGTAAGCGTCCTTGTGGGAGGCATACGCGGATTACAAGTACTATTTCCAGCTTTCGGCAAGCTATTCAATGCATCAAGTTTCTTAAGCATTGTGGCGATGCTTGGAATCTTCCTGCTTTTGTTTGCAGGCATTTACTGCGATTGGCATTTGCAAGAATGGCTGCGAAAAAAGATCGGCTTCAAAGGATTCCTGTATTGGTATTCCAAAACCGTACTTCCATACCCGCTCGATATCCAATAGGATATCGAGCGTTTTTGTTATATTATGTCTCACTATATGAAGTCTTTTCTTGATGTGCACCATCTCCACCACGCTTATTGTATCCTTGGTGAACGGGAACTAATCAAAAAAAATCTCCGGTCATTTTTTGCCAAACATCTCTACACGGATATTGCCGGGAATCCGGATGTGATAGAACGCGATTTCGACACCCTTGATATCGAGGATGCGCGCATGATCAAAAACATGCATGCATCGAAGCCAGCCGTATCTGATAGGAAGCTCTTCGTCGTAAGCGCGAATTTCATCACCGAGAAGGCGCAGAACGCCATGCTCAAGATGTTCGAGGAGCCGCGCGGTGACACGCATTTTTTCCTCGTTATGCCGTCTGCCGCTGGTATCATTGCGACGCTTCGCTCCCGTCTGTTCATGGCCGATGAGCGGATGGAAGAAAAAACAGCTTTGTCCGCGGATAATTTCCTGTCAGGCTCTATTACCAAACGCCTATCGATTATCAAGGACCTTATGGAAAAAGTAAGCGATGAGGAGGAAAGCAAAATCACCGTCCTTGCATGCATCAACGGTATTGAAATAGCGCTTCACAAGCGGGCATTGCAGGCGAAGGACCGATCATTCGATTCTCTATTGGAACGGATCGAAACTGCCCGCCGATATGCCATGGGCCCCTCGCCGTCTTTGAAAATGATTCTCGAATATCTTGCGCTTGTCATTCCGCTCGCATAACCGAGCTTTTTCCGCTATACTTATGAGCATCATGGAACAGCCAATAGAGAATATGCAAGCGAAGAAAAAGCCGATGCTCGAGCAGCTTGGTGAGATGAATGTCGCGAGCCTCATCGAATTTTTCAAGGGTAATCCGAACTTCATTATCCAGACGCTCGGCAAGAAGATGGAAGACGAAGCGCATGCAGGCGGCATCACGCCGGAAACATTTCGTACTGCACTTCGCCGCATCATGACCAAAGTACCGGAGCCGGGCGATACCGAAGAGTTGCTCAATGTTATAAAAGCAAACAGATAATCATGGCTTACGATTTCAAACAGCTGAAGGAAAAGGTGAAAGGAGTTGATGAATGGCTCAAGAAAGAATATCTCGCATTGCGCACCGGCATTGCCACGCCAGCCGTGCTTGACGGCGTGCAGGTGGACGCATACGGGTCAAAAATGCATCTCAATCAAGTAGCAAGCATTGCGGTAGAAGATGCGCGTGCTATTCGCGTGAATCCGTATGACAAGTCGCAAGGCAAGGAAATAGAAAAGGCGATCGTCGCCGCGAATCTCGGTGTTTCGGTCGCGGTGGATGAAAAAGGCGTCCGCGTATTCTTTCCGCAGCTGACCGGCGAAAGCCGCGCGCTTCTCGTGAAGAATGCCAAAGCAAAGCTCGAGGATGCTCGTATACGCATTCGTGCGGCTCGGGATGAATGTTTGAAGGATATTGATGCGAAAGAAAAAGAGGGCGGCATGAGCCAGGATGACAAGTTTCGTCATAAGAATGAAATGCAGAAGATTGTTGATGAAGCCAATAAGGCACTCGAAGTATTGCTTGAGAAAAAGGAAAAGGAAATACATTCCTAGCATATGACTATCATCCTTTTCCTCATCATACTGACGGCACTTGTCTTCGTGCATGAGCTCGGTCATTTTCTTACCGCAAAATTCTTCGGCGTGCGCGTCGACGAATTCGCCATTGGCTTTCCGCCGCGCCTCATTTCCCGTACGCGCGGCGAGACAAAATATTCGATCAATCTCATCCCATTTGGGGGGTACGTGAAAATTTTCGGAGAAAACCCCGAAGAGGGCATTGCGGATGGCCCGGACAGTCATCAGAGCTTCGCTCATGCATCATGGTGGAAACAGCTTGTCATCCTGCTTGCCGGCATCAGCATGAACATTATTTTTGCCTGGCTCTTGATATCCATCTCGTTCAATATCGGCCTTTTGACATCAGTTGATGAAAGTTATCGCGATGTCGCCACCGATGTATCCGTCATCGTCTTATCGGTCGTGAAGAATTCTCCGAGCGACAAGGCGGGCTTGAAGGAAGGGGACAGCATCACCGATATCCAATCCGCCGGCATCGACAAGCAATATCCGACTATTTCCGATATTCAGTCTATTGTCGCTGACAGCCGCAGCCTGATCACCCTGGATTACAAGCGCGGCAATGCGACTGCCACTGCGCAGGTCCTTGCCACGGACGGCCTCGTGGATGGTAAGAAAGCAATCGGCATTTCCATGGGCCTTGCCGGTACCGTCAAATACGGTTTTTTCAGATCGTTCTGGGAAGGGGCAAAGCTCACGGTGAGCGAAACGAAGAATATCACTGCAGGCATTTACGGATTTATCATGGGCGCATTCCAAGGCCAAAGCGGCATCCTGAACAATATTTCCGGGCCGGTCGGCATCGCCGGCATGGTCGGCGAGGCGAGCCATCTCGGCATCTCGTATCTTTTCGGATTCATCGCGATGATCTCGATCAATCTCGCCGTGCTTAACTGTGTTCCATTCCCAGCGCTTGACGGGGGCAGGGCGCTTTTCGTCGTGATTGAGGCTGTGATACGCCGCAAAATCAAGCCTTCTATCCTGAACTGGGTCAATATGCTCGGGTTCATCATACTCATCGCATTGATGATTTTCATCACTTATACCGATATTGCGCGTCTCGTGCATTAAAAAAGCCCTCGAATCTGTTCGTGGGCTTTTTCTATTGCGGCAGTGGCAACAGTTTTATTTTTTCATGATCAGCGTTCGATCTGAAAAAAACATCGCCGCTTTTTCCGACCGCAAGAGCTGCTTTCTGTGCTTCAGGCGTGAGCATGTCGAATGTTACCTCCGAGGAGGCCGCATGCTTGTATGCTCGCGCAAGATCATCTTCTGATAGTATGAGCTGCATGAATCCTCCTCAAAAGATCGTTTCTGGTACTATAAATAGAATACAATAATGAACTCATTTGTCAAATAATTGTTTTTTCCCTCTGCTTCATGTACTATTGTCCGCATGTTGCAGTCGAAGTTGCTCACCAAGACCAGGAAAGAAGGTCCGAAGGACGAAGTGTCGAAAAATGCGAATCTCCTCATTCGCGCCGGTTTCATTCACAAGGAAATGGCGGGCGTCTATTCCTATTTGCCACTGGGCTTGCGCGTCATGAAAAAGATCGAAGCGATCATCCGTGACGAGATGAATGCCGTCGGCGGAACGGAAATGAAGACCTCCGTCATCCAGTCGAAAGAGGTCTGGGAAAAATCAAATCGCTGGGACGACAAGATCGTCGATAATTGGTTCAAGACTACATTGAAGAACGGCACGGAAGTCGGTCTGTCATTTACCAATGAAGAAGCATACTCGAATCTCTTGAAGCAATATATCAGCTCATACAAGGATTTGCCCCTCTATCCGTATGATTTCAAGGAAATTTTCAGAAATGAGGCTCGCAGCAAGTCTGGGATACTGCGCGGCCGGGAATTCTATTGGAAAGCGCTCTATTCATTTTCAAAAGACAAACAAGAACATGACAGCTTTTATGCAATGATGACGAAGGCCTATGAGAATATTTTCAAAAAGGTCGGCATCGGCGATATCACCTATATCACTTTCGCATCCGGCGGCTCATTTTCGAAATATTCCCATGAATTCCAGACGATCACCGAAGCAGGTGAAGACATTATCCATATTGATGAAAAGAAAAAGCTCGCAGTAAATAAGGAAGTGCTCGATGATGCCGGACTTTTGAAAGAAATGGGATTCGACAAGGCGAAGCTCGTCGAGAAGAAAGCCATCGAAGTCGGCAATATCTTCTCTCTTGGCACGAGATTCTCGGAGCCGTTCGACCTTTCTTATAAAGATGAGAAAGGCGAGAAGCAGTTCGTGTTCATGGGTAGCTATGGCATCGGCCTCGGGCGGCTTATGGGCACCATCGTGGAAGTGCTTGCGGATGAGAAAGGCCTCGTGTGGCCGGCTTCGATTGCTCCTTTTTCAGTGCATATTGTCGAGATTCCGTCTGAAAAATCAGCAGTGAAGAAAGCGGCTGAAAAGCTCTATGCGACACTCCAGGCAGCAGGCATCGAAGCACTCTATGATGATCGCGATGCACGTGCAGGCGAGAAATTTGCCGACAGCGACCTTATCGGCATTCCACTGCGCATCGTCGTATCTGAAAAAGGACTTGAGAATGGAGTGTTTGAAGTGAAGGAACGAAAAAGCGGCAGCATCTCGCTCTTGAAAGAAAAAGAATTGCTTGCATTCGTACACAAATATATATAGCCATGTTCGAAAGTCTCAAGAAAAAAATCCAGAAATATTTTTCAAACGATATCGGCATCGATCTCGGTACGGCCAATACGCTGGTTTACCTTGCTGGCAAAGGCATCGTCATCAATGAGCCATCAGTGGTCGCGCTCAATCAAAAGACCGACCGCGTGGTCGCAGTCGGCGTGCAAGCGAAGGAAATGCTCGGCCGCACCCCGCCGCATATCGTTGCAGTCCGGCCGCTTGTCGACGGCGTTATTTCTGATTTCGAAGTGACGGAAGAAATGATCGCATATCTCGTGAAAAAGGCTGAAGAGCTTTTGCCGAAAGTCATCGGGCCACGCGTGGTGGTCGGCGTGCCATCCGGCGTTACGAACGTGGAAATACGCGCTGTGCGTGATGCGACGCGAAATGCCGGCGCGCGCGAAGTGCATATCGTCGAGGAGCCAATGGCAGGTGCCATCGGCATTCGTCTGCCGATTCATGATCCGGTCGGCTCGATGGTAATCGATATCGGCGGGGGAACAACGGATATCGCCGTCATATCGCTTGGTGGCATCGTGCGTTCGAAGAATCTCAAGATCGCGGGCGACAAGCTCAACAACGACATCGTGAGCTATATCCGCGGTGAGTTCAAGATACTCATCGGCGAAAAAACGGCCGAACAGATCAAAATGTCGATCGGTGCAGTCGTTTCCGGCGGGCATCTCGAATCGTCCATCAAAGGCCGCGACCTCATCACTGGCCTGCCACGCGAAGTAATACTCACAGATTCGGATGTCCGCGAAGCGATGTCCCAATCGATCGAATCACTTGTCGATGCCACGAAAGAAGTGCTCGAGACCACGCCACCCGAGATTCTTGCCGATATCATGCAGCGTGGTATCTATCTTTTTGGCGGCGGCGCGCTCATCAAGGGCTTGGACGCGCTCTTGCACGAATATCTGAAAATTCCGGTGCGTATTGCTGATGACCCGCTTACGGCGGTTGCGCGCGGCACCGGCATCATCCTCGAGAATCTCGACACGTATCGCGACGTATTAATCCAGAACGAAGATGCCTTACCGCCAAAGAAATAATGAATTCGAGCGCGTCAATCGCCGGCTGAAGCTCATGCCGCTTGCTCTTGCTGCGCTCATCCTTCTCATCGTCCTGTTTTCTTTCTCCGGTCCGCGATCATTTCTATTTGCAGTTGCGAGACCTTTTTGGGGCGTGCGTGATAGTATCGCATCATTTTTCGATGAAGCCATCAGTCTTGTGGTATCGAAGTCATCGCTCATTGCTGAAAATGTAGCACTGAAAAAGCAGGTAAGCGATATGGCTCGCCAGCAGGCCCTCTACCTGATTACTCAAGAGGAGAATGCTGATCTGAAAGCGCTGTTTGGCAGAAAAAGCACGGAACGGCCAGTGCTTGCCCGCGTGCTGGTCAAGCCGACCTTTTCACCCTTTGACACCCTTTTGATTGATCTGGGCAGCGCCGACGGCATTGCCATCGGCAATATCGTGCGCGCGGCGAGCTCTACCTCTATCGGCTTCGTATCAGAAGTATATGATCATACCGCAAAAGTAACGCTCTATTCGTCAGACGGGCAAAAGACGAAAGTCGAAGTGGGGAAGGCAGCAACACTCAAGGAAGCGACCGGTCTCGGCGGCGGGAATTTTTCCCTACAAATGCCGGTTGGCTCGGGCGTTCATGTGGGCGATGCGATTGTCATGCCGTCAGTGTCCCCGAATATATTCAGCACGGTGCAGAAAGTGGAATTCAAGCCGACAGACTCGTTCGAGCGGGTGCTGTTTCAGCTGCCGGTCAATGTAAGCGAACTTGTATTTGTCGAAGTGCTCTTGTCGCAAAAATAATCATGGTTCGGCGCATCTGTTTCAATATACTTTGTTTTCTATCGGTCCTGCTGCTGCCGGTGTTGGTGGCCGTCGCGGTGCTTGTCCTGGCTATTTTTCTCTGTGACGCGTTTGTCGAAGCGGTCGGCTGGGCATTCCTTATTGATACCTTGTACAGCGATGGCACAGTATTCGGCATCACATTCCATTATCCAGTTACCGCCTGCATGCTGCTTGTCCTGTGTGCTTCGCTCTTTATCAAGCGGATGATGACCTGGTATCCGCGCCCATAAATGAGCTTCCCATGTCCAAGAAGATCAAAACACTGTTTGGCAATACAATAGATACGAAACGGATCAAAGATATCGAGCCGGACGAGATTTTCCTTGATTCCGAAAATCTGCCGAAATTCGACGTGAACCAGTTCGAAGGACGCATCGAGAAATCAATTTCTACGGGCACATTCCTCGTATTCGGTATTGTATGCGCTCTTATTTTTGGTATATTCTTTGCGCGCTCCATTATTCTGCAAGGCGTTCGCGGTGCAGCCTATCTTGCCAAAAGTGAAAGCAATCGCCTGCGTTATACGGTGCTCTTTCCCGAGCGAGGGATCATCACGGACAGAAATGACGAAAAGCTTGCCTGGAATAGTGCAAGTGATACGAACAGTGAATTTTCATTCCGTACGTACAAAGATACTCCCGGCCTGTCGCATGCCGTGGGCTATGTGCAGTATCCATCGAAGGACGCTTCAGGGTTTTATTACAATGAGGATTTTCTTGGCGAAGACGGAGTCGAGAAATATTATAATGATGTATTGTCAGGTACGAACGGCCAGCAGATTATCGAGATCGATGCTGCAGGGAAACTTTCCTCTGAAAGCGTTGTCCGTCCTCCGGAAGACGGCACGAATCTCAAGCTGTCCATCGATGCCGGCTTGACCTCATTTCTGTATCAGACGATCCGCTCGCTTGCGCAGCAAGTCGGCTTTACAGGTGGCGGCGGGGTGATCATGGATGTGCATACCGGGGAAGTAATCGCACTGACGAGCTTTCCGGAATACGATTCGCAAGTCATGACCGATCGCGCAAATAAGAAAATCATCAATCAGTATCTTACCGATTCCAATAATCCGTTTCTCGATCGCATCATCGACGGCCTCTATACGCCAGGCTCCATCGTGAAGCCCTATATGGCATTCGCAGCGCTTACTGAAAAAATCATCGATCCGCTCACTACTATTTTGAGTACTGGTTCAATTTCGATTCCAAATCCCTATGATCCTGCGCATCCATCGGTCTTCCGCGACTGGCGACCGCAGGGTTATGTGGATGTTCGCCATGCGCTTGCCGTTTCTTCCGACGTGTATTTCTATGAAGTCGGCGGCGGATACCAGAATCAGAAAGGGCTCGGCATCAATCTTATCGATACATACATGAACATGTTCGGCTTCGGCAATAGTCTGCCCGACGGATTTTTCAAAGGAAGCATCGGCGTGATCCCGACGCCCGATTGGAAGAAAGCGAATTTCAATGGTGAGGAGTGGAATATCGGAGACACGTATCATACCTCGATCGGTCAATACGGCTTTCAGGTGACGCCGATGCAGGTGGTGCGAGCGGTTGCCGCAATTGCAAATGGCGGGACACTTGTGAACCCATCGATACTCTTTGGCGGCGATGCGCATGGCACGGTCAAGCTCGACCTCGATCAGAATAATCTCCAGATCGTCCGCGAAGGCATGTCTTTGTCGGCCTCCGCCGGAGGGGTTGCGAGCGGCTTGGATGTCGGCTATGTCAAAGTCGGTGCAAAGACCGGCACCGCCGAGCTCGGCTCAAAGAAGCAATTCGTCAATTCCTGGGTTACCGGCTTTTTCCCGTATGATCATCCGAAATACGCCTTCGCCGTAATCATGGAAAAGGGGCCGGTGACCAATACTGTCGGCGGCGTTTATGTCATGCGTCAGGTGCTTGATTGGCTCCATGCCACGAAGCCTGACTATCTCTCCAGTAACTGATTTTGACTTTCACCCTTTTTATTGCTAGACTTCGCCTAAGTTTTACTGCGGCGATTGCGGATTATCAGGCTTACTAACAACCACATAACCATGTCTGACGTGCAACGGGAATACCTTACGAAGCAGAAATACGAAGAGCTGTCCCACGAGCTCAAGGACTTGAAGAATGTCAAGCGAAAAGAAGTCGCAGAAGCGCTCGATTATGCCCGCGGCCTCGGCGATCTCTCCGAAAACGCCGAATACCATGAAGCACGCGCCGAACAGGCCGAGATCGAAGAGCGCATTGCCAAGCTCGAATCCATCCTGAAGAATTCAGTCGTCGTCGAAGACCGCCATGGCGACCATGCCATGATCGGCAGCACCGTCACCGTCGAGAAAAGCGACGGCACGAAGCGTACCTTCATGATCGTCGGTTCCGCAGAGTCCGATATGGCAGTCGGCAAAATCTCAAATCGCTCGCCGATCGGCCAGGCAGTCCTCGGCAAGAAAAAAGGCGAATCATTCTCGTTCAATTCGCCGAACGGCAAAATGGAATACAAGGTCGTCGAGGTGAAATAATCTCTGCCCATGTCATCGTTCGAAGAGCTTCGCAATACCAGGATTCAGAAACTCAATGCGCTCAAAGCCGCGGACGTCAATCCTTACCCGGCATCCGTTACGTGCGACGCAACGCTTGCTGAAGCTGCGGAAGATTTTGAAAAACTCGCGAAGAAAAAATTGCTTCATCTCGTCGGCCGCATCATGGCGATTCGCGGGCAGGGAGGACTTATTTTCTTCACACTCTTTGACGGCACCGGATCATTCCAGGGGCTTTTGAAAAAGGATGAGATGGATGAAAAAACATTCGAGCTCTTCACCGCAACGACCGATATCGGTGATTTTATTGAAATTGCTGGGAAATTGTTCACAACGAAGCGCGGAGAAAAAACGCTCCAAGTCGCTACCTGGCGCATGCTCGCGAAATCACTCCGGCCATTGCCGGAAAAATGGCATGGCCTGACAGATGAGGAAGAACGCTTTCGAAAGCGCTACCTCGATATCCTGTCGAACTCAGAATCCAAGGACCTTATCGAAAAACGGGCTACTTTTTTCCGCTCCATGCGCGCATTCCTTGAAAAGAAAGGATTCATGGAGGTGGACACGCCGGTGCTCGAAAGCACGGCAGGTGGCGCCGAAGCCCGGCCGTTCATAACCCATTACAATGCCTATGACACGGATGTGTACCTGCGTATTTCTCCCGAGCTCTGGCTCAAGCGCCTCATGGTTGCAGGCTTCCGCAAGGTCTATGAAATCGGCCGCATCTTCAGGAATGAAGGAGCCGACAATGAGCATTTGCAGGATTATACGCAGATGGAATTTTACAGCGCCTATACCGATTACACGGAAGGGATGCAGCTTGTCGAAGAGATGTATAAATATATCGCGAAGGAAACCTTCAGCACGCTGAAATTCACCATACGCGGGTTTGAGATCGATCTTGGAAAAAAATGGACATCGATCGATTTCGTCGCGCTTATCCAGGAAAAAACAGGCATTGATGTCATGTCCGCATCGCTTTCTGCCATCGAGAAAAAGCTCCATGAACTTTCCATCGAATATGACCGGAAAGGCTTTAATATGAATCGCGGCATCGATGCATTGTGGAAGCATTGCCGCAAGCAGATTGCCGGCCCCGCGTTTCTGGTGAATATCCCGGTTGCCCTCGAACCGCTTGCCAAGCGCAGTGAAAAAAATCCGAATATCGTCGAACGCTTTCAAGTGATCCTTGCCGGCAGCGAAATGGGCAAGGGCTTCAGCGAGCTCAATGATCCGATCGACCAGCTCGGCCGCTTCGAAGAGCAGGCCAAGCTCCGCAAAGCAGGCGATGACGAAGCGCAGATGATGGACGGTGATTTTGTCGAAGCGCTCGAATACGGCATGCCGCCGACGTGCGGCTTTGGACTTTCCGAACGCCTCTTCAGCTTCCTTGCCGACAAGCCGGTGCGCGAAGCACAGATTTTCCCATTCATGCGGCCGAAAGGATAAAAATATTCCTCACGCTTTGCATCAAAAAAGCCTTACCGTGTAAGGCTTTTTTGATGCATGTTATCCACACAATGGATTGTTGTATTGTGGGATAAAGTGCTATAAAATATTCATTGAGTGGGAATAAGTGGGAGATAGTATTTTTCCGCGAATATCCCGCGCACACGTATGCTTATCGGCGAATATATCCACACGCTCGACGAAAAGAAACGGGTATCGCTGCCGGTCAAATTCCGCAAGGAAATCGGCAAGCGGATTGTCGTGACTACCGGTCTCGACAATTGCCTGTGGCTTTTTACGCTCGCGCAATGGAAGAAAATCTCCGATAAGCTTTCGAATTTCTCGATGCTTGCGGCCGATAACCGCAGTTTCAACCGATATATGTTCGGTTCAGCCACGGAAGTGGAAGTCGATACGATTGGCCGCATCCTGGTGCCGGAATTCCTCGTCAAACGAGCCGGCCTCAAGAGTAAGGTCGCGGTTGTCGGCGTTCAGGATCGGGTGGAAATCTGGAACGAAGAGGATTGGAATGGGTATAAGGCAGGCGTCGAGAAGCGGGCAGACCAGCTCGCTGAAAAGCTCGGGGCAGCAGGCGCCCTGTAAGGCTATGAAGCATACGAGCGTTCTTTTACATGAATCAATAGACAATCTGAATCTTGCACCGGGGAAAACGTATTTCGATGGTACGCTCGGTGCTGCAGGCCATGTGCAGGAAGTCGAAAAGCGTTTCGGCCCGACTGTCCGTATCATTGCCGTGGATCGGGATGCGGGAGCATTACGTCATGCAGAAGAGATATTCCGTGCAAAGGCAGGGAAGCATGATTTCATCCTTTCGGATTATCGTGCGATTGACAGAGTCCTTGCCCAGCTTGGCGTCGAGCATGTTGATGCCATCCTGATAGACCTCGGTTTGTCGTCTGATCAGCTTGAAAGCTCCGGCCGCGGATTCTCGTTCAAGCACCATGAGCCGCTCAAGATGACCTTTGCGGAAGATACGCAATCGCGGGTTACTGCTGAGACGATCGTCAACTTGTGGCGGGAAGAGACGATCGCGGACATCCTGTATGGGTATGCCGATGAACGTTATGCGCGCCGCATTGCTAAAGCGATCGTGTCTGCTCGAACTGAAAAGCCGATTCAGACAACGGATGATCTCGTTGCCATCGTCGAAGGCGCAGTGCCACTTGCGTATCGGAAAGGAAAAATCCATCCGGCGACAAAAACTTTCCAGGCGCTGCGCATCGCGGTAAATGATGAGATCGGCGCGCTGAAAGAAGGATTGGAAAAGGGATGGCAGGCGCTCGTGCCCGGTGGCCGCATGGGCATTATCTCTTTCCATAGTGTTGAAGACCGGGAAGTCAAGAATTTTTTTAAGGATAAATCAAAAGCGACAGAAGGCCGTTTGATACAGAAAAAGCCACTCGTGCCGACACAGATCGAGGTAACAGCAAATCCCCGCGCACGAAGCGCAAAATTGCGAGTGATAGAAAAAATACGATGACACACTACATGAAAAACAGCATAGAATCATTCGAGCTCAGAGAGCAAAAGCTTTTCTGGGTTCTTTCCGGCATGCTGCTGTTCCTCATCATCGCCTATGGCGTGCTCGTCAATAAGACGATCGCAAACGCAGTATCGCTGCAGAATATGCAGAAGCGCATGACGGCGCTCAATGCCGCCGTGAATTCGCTCGAGTTCACCTATTTGAATATGGAAAATGGCATCACGCTCGACACTGCGCATGCCAAAGGCTTCGAAAATGTTACAGAAGACAACTTTGCACTGATCGATTCCGGCCGCTCCTCACTCTCGCTCAATGCACGCTAGCGTCTTTCAGGGCAGGGTGCGGCTTCTCTTCGGACTGCTTGTCCTGGTCGCGCTTGTCATGATCATCCGCCTCTATTTCCTGCAGGTCGTCTACACGAATGTCTATGCCGAGCGAGCGGATCGCCAGTATACCAGCATGTCGGTTGACGCTTTCGATCGCGGAAGCATTTTTTTCGAGGATAGGGACGGGTCACTCGTATCGGCTGCCGGCATCAAGACCGGCTATGTAATAGCGCTCAATATGCGTTCGGTGGCTACCGATACTGAGCGCTATTTTAGCGAGCTTTCAAGCATTCTGCCTATTTCCGCGGCAGATTTCTATGCCATTGCAGCAAAGAAGGATGATCCATACGAAGTCATCGCCAAGCATGTCGATGATGCGGCCGTGGCAAAAGTAAGCGCCTTGTCGCTTCCCGGCGTCATCATTGAAAAAGAGAAGTGGCGCTATTATCCGGGCGACTCGCTCGCTGCTCGCATCATCGGCTTTGTCGGCTTCGATGATAGCGGCACAAGCTTGACTGGCAGATACGGATTGGAAAAATATTATAATACCGTGCTATCGCGCGATTCGAGCGCCCTGTCAGTAAATATCTTTGCCCAGCTTTTTTCGGATATTCAGACGAATTTTATCGATGACAGCAAGAAGGAGGGGGATATCGTGACCTTGATCGATCCCCAAGTCGAAAGCTATGTCGAGCAAGTGGTCAAGCAGGCCAATGCTAAATGGAGCTCGAAACTGACCGGTGCGATCGTCATCGATCCGAAGACCGGAGCGCTTTATGCAATGGGCGTGATGCCGGCATTCAACCTCAATGATTTCAGCGGTGAGAAAGATGTCAGCATTTTCGGCGACCCGCTCGTCTCGAATGCATATGAAATGGGATCAATCGTAAAGCCGCTGACCATGGCTGCGGGTCTGGATGCCGGCGTCGTACGTGCCGACACGACCTACCATGATACCGGGTTTGAGACGCTTGATGGCAAGACGATACACAACTATGACAATAAGGCGCGCGGCACGGTCGACATGCAAACGGTACTGAACCAATCGCTCAATATCGGCGCAGCATTCGTGGCTGACCGGCTGGGCAAAAGCACAATGCTCCAGTATTTTAAAGGGTACGGCATCGGATCGGAGACGGGCATTGATCTGCCCGATGAGGCTGCGGGGAATATTTCCAATCTCCTGACGAATGAGACGAATGACAAGAAAATCGAATATGCGACCGCCTCGTTTGGCCAGGGCATTTCCATGACACCGATCATCACTGCGCGAGCGCTCTCGGTGCTTGCCAATGGCGGTAAACGCATCATTCCGCATGTCGCATCGGAAATAGACTACAAGACGGGCCTGACGAAGAAAGTCGACTATGTGGACGAGGCAGTGCAGGTGCTCCAGCCGAAGACATCGGAGGAAATCACCCGCATGCTCGTGAAGGTCGTAGACACCTCGCTTGCGAACGGGACAATGAAAATGCAGCATTACAGTATCGCGGCGAAAACCGGCACGGCGCAGATTGCCCGGCCGGCGAACCAAGGCGGTGGCTACTATCCGGACAGATACCTGCATTCATTTTTCGGCTATTTTCCGGCATATAATCCGCGCTTCCTGGTATTTCTCTATACCGTCGAGCCGCAAGGAGTCAACTATGCCTCGCAGACGCTCACCGAGCCGTTTTTCGACATAGCGAAATTCCTGATTAATTATTATGAGATAGCGCCGGACCGATAGGGAATTTCATGCTAGAGTATCCAATCATATGAAGGCCATATTCAAGAACATCGTCGTCGCAGCGCTCATCTGGGAATCGCAGATGATCCTTGCGAAATATAAGCCGAAAATAGTCGCAGTAACGGGCAGCGTGGGAAAGACATCGACGAAAGATGCGATCTTTACCGTCATGTCTCATTTTTTTCATGTCAGGAAGAGTGAAAAGAGCTTCAATAGCGATATCGGCATCCCGCTCACAATCATCGGCTGTGCCAATGCCTGGTCTGATCCGGTGCTCTGGCTCAAGAATATCTTGCAGGGATTATTTCTCATCGTATTTCCGCATCATTATCCCGAGTGGCTCGTTCTTGAGGTGGGTGCTGACCGGCCCGGAGACATACAGAATATAACGCGCTGGCTGAAGCCAGATGTCGCTGTCGTCACTGCATTTGCCAAAGTGCCCGTCCATGTGGAGTTTTTTGCCGGCCGCGAAGCAGTCATTCGTGAAAAGCAGTACCTGGTAGAGGCGCTGAAGCATGACGGAATTCTCGTCGCCAATGGCGATGATGATGATGTGATGCGCATGAAAGATGCCTCGAAAAACAAAGCAATTGTCTATGGCACCGATGCCGTAGCGGATCTTGTCGGTTCTGATAGCCAGATCCATTATGGACCAAACAAAGAGATCGATGGCATGACCTTCAAGGTGCAATCAGAAAACAATATCGTGCCGATCGTCATCCGCGGCTCTCTCGGCATGCAGAATATGTATTCCGCGCTCGCTGCGCTTGCCGTAGGCCTCTCGCAGAAAGTGAATCTCGTCAAAGCGGCTGAAGCGTTTCTCGATCACGAAACGCCGCGCGGCCGCATGCGCATCATTCCTGGCATCAAGGGCTCGACGGTCATCGATGATACCTATAATTCATCGCCGATCGCCGTTGCTTCAGCGCTTGCTACTCTGAAAAATATCAACACAAAAGGGACAAAGATCGCAGTGCTCGGCGACATGCTCGAGCTCGGCAAGCATTCCGTGGATGAGCATTATCGAGCAGGGAAGCAGGCCGCGGAAACAGCGGATATTCTGATAGCAATCGGCATACGC
This sequence comes from uncultured Candidatus Saccharibacteria bacterium, assembly GCA_964613715.1. Taxonomy (GTDB): domain Bacteria; phylum Patescibacteriota; class Minisyncoccia; order Phycocordibacterales; family GWA1-40-21; genus Bog-1340. The sequence goes on from CAZTJK010000002.1 coordinate 84,280, forward strand.
GCGCGTAAAATTGCAGAAGGCGCGCTTGATGCCGGCATGCCCGACGGCAATATTTTTGAATATGACACTGCAGCAGAAGTGAAGACTGAGCTTGCCAACATGGTCAAAAAGCATGACATCATTCTCGTGAAAGGATCGCAGTCTATGCGCATGGAGCGCATTGTGGAAGCGCTCATGGCCGCGCCAGAACAAGCGAAGGATCTTCTCGTGCGCCAGGATGAAGAGTGGAAAAAGAAATGATCAATTTTTTTGCTCAAGCGGACCTTCTTTTTTATTTGACAATATAAGTAAATACTATATAAACCATAGCAGCTATCTGCTCTTTTAAAATCTACTTGCCTACGGTCATAGCCAAGAGTTCTTCTACATTCTTTTGTATGGAGAATTGCTGGCTATGACCGTTACCGGTCCTAGACTACTATTTGAAAAAGGAGCCTTACAATGAAGCAAGGAAAGCCTGGCTTATGGATAGGCAGTATCGCATGCCTGCTGTTCGTATTCCTGTCTGGATGCGGACAGACAAAGATGGCAAGCATCCATAGGAAAATTTCAACTATGGAGGTTTGTCCAAGCACCAACCAGCATTATGCCATCAACTTGCACAATGCTGGGATAGCATCTGGCACTGATCTCGTGGTAAGTGCGCCGAGCAATAGCGATCTCGGATTCCAATGGATCTTCGACCAAGACTTGCCGATAAATCTTGGCCAAACGGTCAATACTGCGATTTACAGTGCAAAGGGGCAAATGGAGGGACCTTCGATGAATAATCCTTCCGTCCTTTTCATGAATTCAGGGAATCCGGGGACCTTTACCAAGGCTATCGTTACCCGGAACAGCCTTGATCAGGCAGGCAATTATCTGTGGGCTGTAAAGCTCGAAGCTAATTCCGGTGGTACAAATGTGTACTCCATTTCGTACAGTTCAGGAAATGGCTTCATCTATTTTCCGGAACATATCAGGAATTGCGAACCGTATTCGGAGGTGCACATCACCGGGGTTCTTAGTCGCTTCTTTATCCAGTAGTGTTAACAGCTTACGCAAATGTGCTCAACATTGCACCTCGTAGAAATACGAGGTTTTTCTTTTGTGACCTCTGTTATCCAGAATTGGAACACGATTTTTGAACATGTCAAAAACTTCTGGTCATTCCGACCCGATGAACAGGTAACCGATACGGCATTCCTCGCCGCATGAATGAATTGTATGCAATACCGATTCATCCAAAAGAGGAAGAAAAATATCCATTTGGATAGGAAGATCAGAACTGTCCTGTCCGCTTACTCCTGCTTTTCTTTCCGATTGATTTCATATGGTCCGGCAATGGCTCGGGGCTGGTATGGTCATACGCAATGCTCGGATTCTCAACCCCTTTACTCTCCAGGAAGCACTGAAGGGCCAGCTGTGCTTGCTGGTAGAGGAGGTCACGGATCTCCCAGAGCTCGTCATCCGAGACATCCTTCAGTGCAGGATCGACTTTTCTCAATTCTTCAAAGCTCAACATGGTGTGTATTGGTTAGGTGGATAAAAGCACTCGTGTACGGTAGCACCTACAGGACGATTCAGGACCTATCCAAAAGGATGCTTTTCTCTAGCTTCTTCGTGCTACGTTCATTTTGTATCATCGCACTATGACTCTCAAAAACCATATTGGGCTCAATATCCGTCTCTATCGCCGGCTCAAAGGGCTGACGCAGGAGGAATTAGCCATCCAGGCAGGGATGCATGTGAATACAATCATTCAGCTTGAGGATCTAAGAAGGAAAGCGAATCCGAGGGTGGAGACGTTGGAGAGACTGGGGAGAGTGTTAAGGGTAAAGGTATGTTATATTTAAGTTTTAAACTACAGTTATCATATGCTCGAAAAGTTGAAGAATATTTCAAAGATCATATTCTTGGTTGCCACAGTCTTTTATATCTTCGGTTTTATAACCATTAGTTCTTTTTGGGGACGTTTTGGAATTATTACATTTGATATCGTAAATGCCCGTTTTTTGATTGCGGGTTTTTTCTGCGTAGTTTCAATTATTGTTTGTCTTTTGTTAGCCTGGGTTGTTTATAAAAGAGCGCCATTTAAGGATTTTTTTAATACTGAAAAATGGCGTGACAGATTTTTAGGATTTTTTGGTATTTGGGGTCTTCTTTACAGTGCGGGAGCAGTACTAACTAGTCTTTTAAATCTTGGTAGCTATCAACCACCTGCAGTAGAGACTTCATTAAAATTTAGTAATGTGACCGGATTTGACTATATTGGTATTTTTATAAAAAACCACATCAATCTTGGTAATGGTGGATATGACTACGTCATTAAGGTAACACTAGAAATGTTCAGTTATATTTTTTTAGTTTTTTTATTAATAACTGCCTGTGTAATTATTCATGGTTGGTTTCCTAAGAAGGACAAAAAATCTCTGGTCAGTGTCGATCAAGCTAGTCCTGAAATAGTAACGGAAAAAGCTCAAGATATTTTGGTAACAGATAAAAAACCGCTTAATAAATACCTCCTCTTGCTAATGGTTAATGTAGAAATACTTGCAATCTGCGGTTTTATTAGCCTCTATATATTTTGTATATCAAAAGTAGGTACTGCATTTATTGATTTTTCTACTATCCAAAATGAGCCAAAACTTACAGCAACACTCTATTTTTCCTGGTTGTATGTTCTAGTAATGACTACTTATGTTTTTTTAAATATTTCTTTTAAAAATGATTCTTTTTCCAATTTCAATCTTTTTAAAAAGATTGAAAATATTACTAATTATGATGATTTAATCCGACAAATTATTATCCCCATATTCAGCGCTGCAGTTGTGTTTGGTTGGACAATTTATCCACGTATACCTTTTGCTTTCGGCGGAGGACAACCAAGGTTAATTCAACTCCAGTTGACTACTCCTTTGAATGTTTCTTCAACTTCAAAAGTTTACCTTTTAGGGGAATCAAGCCAATTTGTTTTTGTCGCAATTGTTAATAAAATCAATTCGGAAGCACTAGAAATAAATAAAAATCAAATTGAATATATACAAACAAAAACCTTATCTGTGACCAGCGCTAAATAAAAGTTAGGCCAGATCCATTTCTTTTCTTGTTTCCAAATCCCGTTAGGGTAGCCACTAAACATATTTTGGGAACCAAAAAATAACGCCTTATTTCTTCAAAAATCTATATTTAAATGTGGTGACCTCCGTTATCCGGGATTGGAACACCATTATTCTGTACCTCAAGAATTTCAAGGAGGTAATGGGGCAAGAAGTGGTCGACGGAATGGATAGTAATATTTTATTACCTGCATTATGACGTAGCTTCTTCCTGTTTCCGTTTCTTTTCCTTCAAGGTCTTTTCATCAAGCAGATATTCTTCAATAGCTCCTGACAGCTTGTTCGCAAACCGATTCTGCATATACATCTCTTCATTCCCGGTATGTGAATCTCTATCTGGCCATTCGGTCAGATACGGCAGGGTAGTAGGTAGCTCAATGGATTTACCCGTTTTCGTCTCCAAGAAGCAGGATAGGGCAAGCATGGCATGGTCATAGAGAAGCTGTCGAATACGAAAGACTTCATGATCAGGAAGGTCTTTCAAACTAGGTTCAAGTTCGCGTAATTGTTTCAAGGTCATCATAGGTGTGGATAATTTAATAGCTTGTAATAGGGGAACTCTGCGGATATTTTCCGAGAACGGCACATTAGACCGTCTTACCTACAGAGCAGGGGGAACGTATAGTAAAAAACATGTATACAAATAATATTGGATTTAATCTCCGTATTCATCGGAGAGCAAAGGGACTCACCCAGGATCAGCTAGCCCAACAGTCAGGAGTGCACTACAACACTATCGTGCAGCTGGAGAATCTTACCCGGAAGGCGAATCCGAGGGTGGAGACGTTGGAGAGGTTGGGGAAGGTTCTTGGAGTAGAAATTGAAAAATTATTACAACAAAAGGTACAAGGGTTAGAAATTTTACAAAATTAATATTTCGATTTAGAATTAGTTAAATTTATGGGTACAGAATCAAAAGTTACTTTTTGGAATCCAGAGCAGGTTGAATTTGTTTTTCAAAGCTATTTACTTTTAGAGCGTAAGTTATTAGAAATTCTTAAAGTTTTACCTTTGACACCCGAGAATGAAAATTCTTGGTCTCCCGAGTTGGTAAACATATTTTTGGATACAAGCAGTTTATTTGAGTCTGTTTGTAAATACGGTGCCTTATATGAGAGTTCTGAACCAAAAATTACAGAAATGAAGGAAAAATTTTTAGAAAAAGATGAGATTAATCAAGCTCGGGCGATTGTCTACGTATATCCGATACGCATTCTTAATCCATATGATCATTTTTCTTCCGCTGATGGATGGTGGAGGGTCTATCAAGGTTTTAAACACAATCGAATAGAAAATTACAAACAAGCAAATCTTATTAATACGCTAAATGTATTGGCCGCACTCTTTCTTATTTTAGCAAAATACAAACAAGAAGAATTCTCTAAAGCTCTACTCAGATTCCGGATTACTGACACTGGTTTTGCACCGGAGTTTTTCCATAGAGAGAGGAGTGGCGATCCCCATAAATTTTGGTATGACAGCGAACTTTTTGGTACCCCAGAACAAACTAATTCACTTTCTTCTAATGATCCAGCAGATATTAAGACTTATGGAAGCAAGAAATTTCATGCCTTTATGGGTCGTTTTAACTTAGCTGCCTAAAGTTAGTGGTTCCAAATCCTGTTAGGGTACCCATGTTTAGAATTTCAAACCTCTGAAAATATTGCCTCATTTTCTCACAAATCTACATTTAACTGTGGTGACCTTACGGGGAATCGAACCCCGATTACAGGCTTGAGAAGCCCGTGTCCTAACCGTTAGACGATAAGGCCTGATAAGAAACCGCACTACTGTACCAATTTTTCAGAGCTTAGGCAAATAAAAAGGGAGACGTATATGTCTCCCCGAGGCATTATTTTGAAGGAATCAGTTTGCATAAGCCTCCGTATGCAATCCGCTTGTTGAAAAGATGTTTGCGTTCAGCTTTCTTTCGTCGCGTTCGCTTGTACTGACCGGCAAGGTGATCATGTACGAGTGCCGAGATATAATTCTCGTTCTCGCTACAGAGCTTTGCCGTACGCCTGATCGCCACATCCATCTTATCGTCGCACTTCTTCATTTCCTCCTTGAAGACCTTCAGCATGCCATCGAGCGTCAGTGTTGTTGCCACTTTGTTTGCTCCTTCTTTTGGGATTTATCTGAATATTTTATACCATATTTTGAGAATTTTGCAAAGAAAAAGGGAGCACGCATCGCTCCCTTTTGCCTTAGTATTCAAGCTGTGGCCAGCCTGGATCTTCGGGCTTCTCTTCTTTTTCCCAGCTCGGCACAGATGCTTGGCGCAGCATCTCTTCCGTTTCTTTCCTGCGGGCTTTGCGTTCGTTTCGATATCGCGCCAGCCGCGAAGCGATGTACCTGCAGAATTGGACACTGCCATGCTGCTCGCCGCAGACCTTCAACACGGCTTTCCGAATGACACTAAATGCATGCCATTTCGGATGCTCTTTCCGTAGATCGTCGAATGCCTTCTTGATCTTGTGAAAAGTGTTGTTGTCGATCGATAGACTTGATTGCTGTCTGATGATTTCCACCGCCTACCTCCTTGCAAAATATGTGTGAAAAAGAGCGAACCAGCCAACATTATACCAGCAGCTCTTCCTGTTTGTCAAATAGGAGAAATAGGCCTTATTTCGTAAGGCTTTCAATCACTTCCTTTACCAGCATGCCGTCGGCCTTGCCCTTCAGATCCTTCATGATGGAGCCCATGAATTGGCCCATTTTGGCTTTGTCGATAGCTCCTGCGGCAGCGATCTTTTCTTTGACGATTTTTTCGACTTCTTCCTTGCTCATCATCTGTGGAAGGAATACTTCGAGGATTTTCATTTCAGCAGTCTCATTATCAGCAAGATCCTTTCTGCCGCCCTTTGTAAATTGTTCAATGGAGTCCTTGCGCTGCTTGACCATGCGGCGGATGACAGCGATCACATCCTCGTCTCCCAGCTCGTCGCCTGCGATCTTTTTCGCGATGATCTCGTTCATGAATGCCGCCTGGAGTCCGCGCAGCACCGTAAGGCGCAGCTCGTCTTTCTTGATCATCGCATCCTTGATACCGTCCTTGATTTGCTTGTGTAATGTCATGCCGGCATTTTAGCATATTCCGGGCTTTTTGATAGAATGGGCGCATGGTTTCCATAATTATCATCATCGCACTCGTCATTATCCTCATTGCGCTCATCGGCTACATGCTCCTGTCAAAGAAAGGCGCCGCAAAGCCTGATACCGGCCTCCAGCTCGTCTTAAACCAGATCAACGAGCTTTCCCGGACAGTCGATGCCAAGCTCGGTGACAATGCCAAGCAGATGCATCAGTCACTCAAGGATCAATCAAGCCAATCATTCACCATCATCCGCGATATTACCGAAAAGCTCACGCGCCTCGACGAGACGAACAAGCAGGTGGTCTCGTTTGCCGATCAGCTGCAGTCGCTCCAGGACATTCTCAAGAATCCGAAACAGCGCGGCATCCTTGGCGAATACTATCTCGAGACGCTTTTGAAGAATGTGCTGCCGGCCGGCAGCTACCAGATGCAGCATCCGTTTTCTGACGGCACGATTGTTGATGCTATTGTACGGGTAAAGGACAAGATCATTCCGGTGGATTCCAAATTCTCACTTGAGAATTACAATCGTATGGCAGAAACCTCTGATAAGACGGAGCGCGATCGCTTGGCGAAGCTCTTCGTGAATGATCTGAAGATGCGCATCGTCGAGACATCAAAATATATACAGCCGAAAGAGGGGACGATGGATTTCGCATTCATGTTTATTCCACATGAGGCCATATACTACGATCTCCTGATCAACAAGATCGGCGGCCTCGACGGCGATGATGAGAATCTCATCCAACGCGCAGCATCGAAATACAAAGTCATCATCGTCTCGCCGACATCATTCCTTGCATATTTGCAGACGGTGCTCCAAGGCCTCAAGGCGCTGCAGATCGAGGAGTCGGCAAAGGATATTAAAAAGAACATTGAATCCCTTCAAAAACATCTGAAAAGCTACGAGGAATACCAGAACCGCCTCGGTAATGCACTCTCAACGACAGTGAATCATTTTAATAATTCGAACAAGGAGTTCAAGAAAATAGATAAGGACGTCGTGCGCATCACCGGTAGGGAATCAGATGTCGAGCTCATCGATGCTATGCGGCCCGAAAGCGACGAATAATAATAGCCCCGATACGTGTATCGAGGCTATTCTTTTGTATCTGGTTGGAAGACAATACTTTTGAGCGGCGTATCCCTCCGTTCCGCTTTGAGCTTTTGAACTCGTTTTTCTACCTTTAGAGAGTTCTGCTTTCGTTTCCTCCTCCAGTTCCTCAACCTGTTTTACATCATTTGTATTAACGATGATCAGCTTGCCTTTCGCCATGATTCATCTCCTTTCCATGGCTTGATCGATGCCAATATGAAGTACCTACTGGCTGTAGTATCTCGGTTCATTGCGTCTTTGTCAACAAGGCTCGGCGTATGCGGTATGCTACTATGAAAACCTATGAAAAAAGAGGCGAAAAAGACTTTTGCTCCATATGATCATTCCAAAATAGAAGCGAAGTGGCAGAAGGCTTGGGCGGCAAAAAAAGCCTTTGTTTCGAAGAATGACTCGAAGGATCCGAAGAAATATATCCTGATTGAATTTCCATATCCGTCCGGTGCGGGCCTCCATATGGGCCATATGCGGCCATATATCGCCGGAGACGTGGTATCCCGCTATTTCCGCCTCAAAGGCTTCAATGCCATGTATCCGATCGGCTGGGATGCATTCGGCCTGCCTGCGGAAAACTATGCCATCAAGAATAAAGTGCATCCGCGGGTCTCGACCGCAGCGAATGTGGCAAATGCCAAAAAGCAGCTCCTGTCATGGGGCGTCGGCTTCGACTGGTCGCGCGAGGTGAATACGACCGACCCTGCATACTACAAGTGGACGCAGTGGCTCTTCCTGCAATTTTTTAAGGCAGGACTTGCGTATGAGAAAGAAGGCCCGATCAACTGGTGCCCGCAGGATAAGACCGGTCTCGCGAATGAAGAGGTGATCGACGGCAAATGCGAACGCTGTGGCGCAGTCGTGGAAAAGAAGACGCTCCGGCAATGGTATCTGAAAATTACCGAGTATGCCGACTCGCTCGTCGATGGCCTTGCCAATCTGTCCGAATGGCCCGAGCATATCAGGAAGCAGCAGGAAAACTGGATTGGCCGCAGCGAAGGCGCGGAGATTGAATTCCAGATCAAGGGTTCGGATAAGAAAATAAAAGTATTCACCACGCGGCCGGATACGCTTTTCGGCGTTACCTATGTCGTGCTTGCGCCAGAATCGAAATATGTCGATGAGCTGAAATCGAAAATCAAGAATTGGCCGGATGTTGAGAAATATATCGAGTCACAGAAAGGCAGGACGGATATCGAGCGCACAGCAGAAGGAAAAGAAAAGAGCGGTATCGCACTTGAAGGCATTTCAGTCATAAATCCTGTGAACAAAGAGGAGGTTCCAGTCTGGCTCGCTGACTACGTGCTCGCCAACTATGGCACTGGCGCCGTCATGGCCGTTCCTGCGCATGACGAGCGCGATTTTGCATTTGCAGGAAAATATGGCCTGAAAATGATTGATGTTATAGAACCCAATGAAAAATTGATTGATGAATATTATATTCGAAAAAGTATTGATAAGAGATGCTATACAGGACAGGGTTTATTGAAAAATTCTGGTAAATTTAATGGAAGAAAGAATACCGAAGTAACGCGCGATATCACCGCATTCGCCGGCGGGAGGATGACCAAGAAATACCGTCTGCAGGATTGGCTCTTTTCGCGCCAGCGCTATTGGGGCGAGCCGATACCGCTCATTCACTGCGAAAAATGCGGCGTGGTGGCCGTACCAGAAAAAGACTTGCCGGTAAAATTACCGGATGTGAAGAATTATGAGCCGACGGGCACCGGCGAGTCGCCACTTGCTGCGATTGAAAAATGGGTGAATACCAAGTGTCCGCAGTGCGGCGGCAAGGCGAAGCGTGAGACGAATACCATGCCGCAATGGGCAGGAAGCTCCTGGTACTGGCTCCGCTATGCTGATCCGAAAAATACAAAAGCATTTGCAGCAAAGGATGCACTGAAATACTGGACGCCAGTAGACCTTTATTTTGGCGGGCTTGAACATACGACGCTCCATCTCCTGTATGCTCGTTTCTGGAACCAATTTTTATTCGATCAGAAGCTTGTACCGACGAAAGAGCCATTCACGAAGCGTGTGCCGCATGGCATTGTGCTTGGCCCGGACGGCGAAAAGATGTCAAAAAGCCGCGGTAATGTAGTGAATCCCGATGATATCGTGAAGACATATGGCGCTGATACTATGCGCCTCCATATGCAGTTCCTCGGCCCGCATGAGGCGCAAGTTGCCTGGAACGATCAGGGCATCATCGGCACTCGCCGTTTTATCGAAAGAGTTTGGAATGCCCAGAAATTCATTGCAGATGCAGAAAGCACGGAGGTCACTCAGCTTTTGCATAAGACTATCAAGAAAGTTTCTGATGATGTTGAGCAGGCGAGCTTCAATACTGCCATTTCAGCCATGATGATCTTCATTAAGAATATTGATGAAGCTCACCCAGTCACTCTCGCAAGCTTCAAGGCATTTATTACGCTCCTGTCGCCATTTGCACCGCATGCATGTGAGGAGATATGGAAGAATCTCGGCGGGAAAACATTGCTCGTATCTGGCGCCTGGCCGGTATATGATGAAAGCAAGCTAGCCGCGTCGAACGTGAGCATTGCGGTTCAGGTCAATGGCAAGGTGCGTGCCACCCTTGACGTAGCCTTCGATTCGCCACAGGAAGCAGTCGAAGCGATTGCTTTGAAAAATGAGCATATTGTCAAGTGGACCCTCGGCAAGCAAATCCTCAAAAAAATCTTCGTCAAAAACAAAATTCTGAACTTTGTGGTCTAGAAGTCAAGGGGAGTGTTGACTTATTTGGTAACAAGTGATAGTATGCCTTGACACGACATTGTTGCAATATATCAGCGAATTTTGATTATCAATCACACGCATGAAAACGACTATCAGTTTCAAGCCGAAACAGTCCGTCAAAAAGCTCCTCACGGCGCTCGGTGATCGTTCCCATGACATCATTGTGAAGCGCTACGGTCTCGGCAAAGATCCTGAACCGATGACGCTCGATGGCATCGGCAAGTCCTATGGCATCACCCGTGAACGCGTTCGCCAGATAGAAAATCACGCTATCAGCGTCATTCGCAAATCAAAAGCCTATGGCGAAGAAAAGGCGGTATTCGAAGAGATCGAAAAGCTCATCCATTCGCTTGGCGGCATTGTGGTCGAGCAGGACCTGCTCGACCATGTTTCAAAGGATGCAAGCACCCAGAGCCAGATGAATTTCCTTTTGACTGTTGGTCATCCGTTTACCAAGATGAAAGAAGACGACGATTTCCGCCACCGCTGGTTCATCGACAAGGAACTTCGCGAACGGATCGAAATTTCCCTCAAAAAGCTCTATGAGAGCCTGAAAGACGATGAGCTCGTTTCCGAGCCGGAAATGATCAAGAAATTCCTCAGCTACATCGAGAATGTTTCCGACCAATATAAGAACGAGGAAATCGCCAAGCGCTGGCTCTCGCTTTCGAAGCGTGTGGGCAAGAATCCGCTCGGCGAATGGGGCAGATCAAAGTCTCCGAATATTTCGACGAAAGGCATGCGCGACTATGCGTATTTGGTTATCCGCAAGCATGGCTCGCCGATCCATTTCCGCGAAGTGGCCAAGGCCATCACGACCGTTTTCAATAAGAAGGCGCATGTCGCGACGACCCATAACGAGCTCATTAAGGATCCGCGCTTCGTGCTTGTCGGTCGCGGTCTCTATGCGCTGTCCGAGTGGGGCTATATGTCCGGCGTGGTAAAAGATGTCATCAAAAAGCTCATCGACAAGAACGGCCCGATGACGAAGAAAGACATTGTCGAGAAGGTTATGAAGGAGCGCTATGTGAAGGAAAATACCATCGTCATCAATCTCCAGAACAAGAAATATTTCAAGAAGAATAAGGACGGGAAATACGAAGTAGCGAAATAAGGAACAAAGGGCGGCGGGCCTTCGGCCCGCCGCCCTTTTGTATTCAAGCCCATTTTTGCTATACTGTCCCTATACAGCCATGTCAAACGTCGTTCTCAATTCCATACAACACTCCCTGTCCCCGGCAGTCCTCAAGTTCCTCATCATCGTCTTGCCGATAGCGATCCCGCTCATCCTGATCTATACCTGGTGGGTGCTGCGCCTGCGCTATATCCAGATAAAGTTCATTGAAAAGCAGAAGCCCTGTTTGCTTGAAATCAAGCTGCCGAAGGAGATATTCAAGTCTCCGGCCGCTATGGAAATATTCTTCTCCTACCTGGCTCCCGGCGGCGCCGGAAATATCGGCGAGGCGTTCATCGATGGCGAAACGCGACCATGCTTTTCCTGCGAGCTTGTTTCCACCGAAGGGGAAGTGCGTTTTTTCATTTGGTGCCGCCAGGTCAAGTATAAGTCGATAGTCGAGGCACAACTCTATGCCCAGTATCCGAATGTTGAGATTTACGAAGTGCCGGAGGCCGAAGCCTATACGAATAGTATCGTATTTGATCTCGACAAATATGCGATCAATTTGATGCAATTCGGCTTTACGAAGCCCGATCCATACCCGATAAAGACATACATTGACTATGGCCTCGACCAGGATCAGAAAGACGAATACAAGATCGACCCGATGACTGCCGTTATCGAATTCTTGGGCTCCATAAAGAAAGGCGAGCATGTCTGGATACAGATTCTCATTCAGAAGCACGAAAAGGAGGATTGGAAGCATGGCGTCTGGAAGGCCGAGAAAGATCTCAAAAAGGAGACCGAAAAGGAGATAGAAGCAATCCGCCAGAAAGCCGTGCCGAAATCAGAAGATGACGACGAGAAGACATTCAAATTCCCGAATCCGACGAAGACCCAGACGGAAATCATCACCGCGCTTGAGCGTAGTGCCGGCAAGCAGGCATTCGATACCATGATCCGCACGGCATATATCGCTGAGAAAAGTTCCTTCAACAAGATCATGCTTTCAGCGATGTCCGGCGCATTCCGCCAGTATGGTTCCCAGCATCTAAACGGCCTGAAGCCAGTATTCGGTACGGACTTAAATAATTTCCAGAAGGATATCAGCCGCATTTTTCCGTTCCTTGAAAAAGGATTTACAAAAAAGGTAAACGGCTATCGCAAAAAGCTTTTCCATGCCTACAAGCTCCGCTCATTCTTCCAGTGGCCGTACAAGTTTTACAAGGCAAAGCCATTTATCATGACCACCGAAGAGCTTGCCACCATTTTCCATTTCCCGAGTATCATCGTCTCCCAGACGCCGACTTTGAAGCGCGTCAGCTCGAAGAAATCCGAGGCGCCGTCAAACCTGCCGATATAATTCATGGAGCAACCTACTTTTCGCCCGAGCATGCTGTGGGAATTTGTGCGTGCGCATAGAAACGGATCCCTGTTTTCAGGAATCTTGGTTCTTGTTTGCTTCTACGCATTTGCCATTGCCGCTCCGGCGAATTTTCCGGTTGGTTCCGTCTACCGACTGACAGCGGGTGATACTGCATCAGCCGTATCAGCAGACCTGGCAAGCTTGCAGGCTGTCCGTTCACCGTTTTTTCTCAAATCATTTCTGTATATTTTTACGTTAGGGGATATGAAGGTGGTTGAAGGCTATTACTCGCTTCATGCGCGACAAAATGTTCTGATCATGGCATGGCGCCTGTCTCATGGGGCATTTGACGTAAATCCGGTAAAGGTGACCATTCCCGAGGGCTTGAGTTCCGCCGATATTGCTGCGCTGTACGCTCGCACATTTGATACCTTTGACGCAGCCGGCTTTCTTGCTAGCGTGCGGAATCAGAAGCTTGAGGGATATCTCTTTCCCGATACGTATCTCTTCCTGCCGAATGCGACTACACTCGACATTATCAAGATCATGCACGATAATTTTATGCAGAAAACCGCTCCGCTTACGCCCAGAGTGAAGTCATCCGGACATTCCTTTGCTGATATCATAAAAATGGCTTCCATACTCGAAAAAGAGGCGCGAGTGGAGGATATGCCGATGGTCGCCGGCATACTCTGGAAACGTCTGGCAATCGGCATGCCGCTCCAGGTGGACTCATCATTCGCCTATATCAACGGCAAGACCACATCCACCCTCACTACTGCGGATCTGAAGATAGATTCTCCATACAATTCGTATACCCATCGGGGGTTGCCGCCGACGCCGATATCAAATCCCGGTCTTGATTCCCTCAATGCTGCGCTCAATCCAACAAGCTCGCCGTATCTTTATTTTCTCAGCGACAAGAAGGGAAATATGCACTATGCCAAGACGAATGAGGAGCAATCAGCAAACAAGGTAAAATATCTCCGCTAAAACGGTAGCGTGAACGTCATGGATGATGATTCCTTCGTATCCCAGAGAGACGTATCTAGGCTGATCTCTTTCAATTCTTTTCCGTCGAGGTATTTGAGGCTCTTGTTTTTGAGGGCGTATTCATAGATGTCTTTGGTGATGCGCACGTCCTCAATGCAGTAGTCGATGACTTTCTGCTTTTCGCCTTTCTTCCACCAGATGATGGCCTCGAGGCCATGGCCGGTCTTATTGCGGCCAAGCGTTGCTTCTGCAAGGGTATCGAGCTTGATGCGGCGGCCAAGCGTTTTTTTCACCTCTTTCATCAGGTCAAGGCTCTTGATGCGGGTCAGATCGCCCGGGTAATACTTGTTTAAAAGGGGAATATCGAAGTGATCGCTATTGAAGCCAATGAGCATATCCGCCTTTTCGAGTATCGGCCACAGATTTTTCAACGTTTCCTGGGTAAAGGAAAGGTACTTGTCAGTCTCATAGTCGTAAATGCAGATGACGGACAAGTCGAGCGCGGCAGAATCATTCGAGCCGACATCCTCGAATACATTGCTTGTCTCAATATCAAAAACGACCTTCTTCATGCTATTTCAGGAGTTTTGCGACAGTGTCTAGAGTTGCAACGGTTTCGGTACCAGCCGCAAGATTCTTCAGCTTGAATGAGCTATTTTTTACTTCATCAGCACCGATAACTGCAATGTACGGAATCTTGTTCTTGTCGGCATATTTGATCTGATCACCTACTTTCTTGCCGCTATAGTCTACGGCGACATTTACTCCAGCCGCGCGGATTTTCTCGGCAAGCTGCTGTGCATAGGCGATTTCGTTTTCAGACATCGGGCAGAGATAGAGCTTTGTAGTAGATGGCAGAGCAGGGAGCAGGTTATACGTCTCAAGCATATTCCGAATGCCGACATCTCCCATGCCAATGCCGGTTGCCGGCACTTTTTCCTCGCCGAATATGTCGAGGAGATTGTCATAGCGTCCGCCGCCAAAAATCGCGCGTGGATTGGCAATACCGGTATCATAAATCTCGAAGACGATGCCGGTATAGTAATCCATGCCGCGAGCAATTTCAGCGTCAAAACGGGTATTCTCGATGCCAATTTCCTTCAATTTTTTCATAAGAAGCTCGGCATCCTTTTGAGCAGCATTTGCGCCGACATTCAAACGTATCTCGAATTGATAATCTTTCAGACCAAAATTCTTCATAATTCCATAGGCGAGCATGACGATTTCCATATCAGCTTCCATGCTGTCCACGCCGAAAATATCGGCATTGAATTGGAAAAATTCGCGCAGGCGGCCGCGCTGCGGCTTCTCGTAGCGGAAGAGATTCGGGATCGAGTACCAGCGGATGGGGAATTTGAGCTCCTTGCGCTTGGCAGCGATCATGCGTGCCGCGGTCGGCGTCATCTCGGGCCGCAAGGTTACCTCGCGCTCGCCGCGATCGGTAAAGGTATAGGTCTGCTCATTCACAAGCTCGCTGCCGGATTTCGCCTTGTAAAGCTCGGTCGGTTCGAGGACGGAAGCGGCATATTCGGAGTAGCCGAAAGATTCAGCCGTCTTCTTCCAGACGCTGAAAATATAGTTCTCTATGGCCATATCTTCAGGATAAAAATCCCGTACGCCTTTGTACGGTTCTGTCGATATGCTTTGCTTTTTTTCGGCGTTTGCCATGAGGGCTATTCTAGCAAAAGAAGGCCCTAAAACAAAGGCGGCGGTCCGCATGCGGACCGCCGCCTTATCTCTTATTTATTTCCCCCTATTCTTATCGCGCAGTGTCTTCGTCAGATATTTCTTGCGCAGGCGGACGGATTTCGGCGTGATCTCGAGATATTCGTCATTGCCCATGATCTCGAGGCCTTTCTCGATATCGAGCTTCATTGGGGGCACGAGATAAAGCGCTTCGTCACTTGAAGAGGCGCGGACGTTCGTGAGGTTCTTGTTCTTGATCGGGTTCACCTCGAGGTCTTCGCCGTTGAGCACATGGCCAATGACCATGCCTTCATATACTTCGACTGCTGCGTCGATATAGAGCACGCCGCGCTCTTGGAGGTTCCAGAGCGAGTATGCCATAGCCTTGCCGGTCATCATGGAAGTCATCGCGCCGAATTCCTGCTTCTGGATCTCGCCAGCATACGGCTGGAAGCCGGTGAAGCGGGAAGCGAGGATGCCGAGGCCTTTGGTATCCACCATGAAAGCGCCGCGATAGCCGAGGAGGCCGCGGGTCGGGACTTCGAATATCATGCGGACCTGGTTGTCCTTGATCTTCATATCGCGCATGATGCCCTTGCGCTTGCCGAGCTTCTCGATGACGGTGCCCTGGAACTCTTCCGGCACATCTACCGTCACTTCCTCATACGGCTCGGACTCGACGCCGTCTATCATCTTCACGATAGCCTGCGGCTGGGAGACCTGGAGCTCAAAGCCTTCGCGGCGCATATTTTCGATGAGGATAGCGATATGAAGCTCGCCGCGGCCGTAGACGGTCATCGGGTCGGTATTGAAATCAACTTTGAGGCCGACGTTCACTTCGAGCTCTTTCTCGAGGCGCTCGCGGATTTGGCGGCCGGTGACGAATTTTCCTTCCTTGCCGGCGAATGGAGAGTCGTTGACCAGAAAATTCATGGAAATGGTCGGCTCATCGATATTGATAGACGGCAGCGCCACCTGGTCAGCATTCACGCAGACCGTTTCGCCGATATAGGCGTCCGCGATGCCCGCGATCATCACGATATCGCCCGCGAACGCTTCCGCGACGGCGTCTTTCTGGATGCCTTTAAAGGTATAGAGCTTCGTGATGCGGGCGCTGCGCGACTCGCCAGATGATTTCTTTACGACAATGGTCTGTCCATCTTTGACGCTGCCGGTGTAGATACGGGCGATGCCGAGGCGGCCGAGGAAATTGTCATAGGCAAGATTGAAGATCTGCGCGGTAAAGGTGGCGGCGAGATTTTCCGGCGTGGAGGCGGATGGCACTTTCTCGAGGATCATGTCGAGGAGTGGGGTGAGATCTTTCTGCTCATCTGTAAGGGCGCGCATGGCCACGCCTTTTCTGCCGATGGCATAGACCACCGGGAAATCGAGCTGGGCATCGTTTGCGCCGAGCTCGAGAAAGAGCTCGAGCACTTCTTCATGCACTTCGGCAGCGCGGGAGGCAGGCTTGTCGATCTTATTGATGACGACGATAGGTTTGAGGCCGAGCTCGAGCGACTTCTTCAAAACGAAGCGCGTCTGCGGCATCGGGCCTTCCTGGGCATCGACGACAAGAAGCACCGTATCGATGGAGCGGAGCACGCGCTCGACTTCGGAGCCGAAATCGGCGTGGCCCGGCGTGTCCACGATATTGATCTTCGTGTCCTTATAGAAGATCGAGGTGTTCTTGGCATAAATGGTAATGCCGCGCTCCTGCTCGAGCTTGTTCGAGTCCATGGACACGCCATCGACGACCATACCGGTCTGCTTGAGGATGGCGTCGGTAAGGGTAGTCTTGCCGTGGTCGACGTGCGCGATGATGGCGATATTGCGGATTTCCATTTTCGTTCAAAAATTAAAAGCGCCGAGGCGCGATTGGGCCTTTATTGAACCAAATTCTTATCCGAAAGTCAAATCAGTGGATAGGCTTCTTTCCATCAACCAGTATTTCCTGGTATAATTTCGATCAAATGAGTTCCGAGATAGAGCGAATAAAGAAATACGTCCGCGCGACAAATTATTTGTCAGTGGGCCAGATCTACCTCGAAAGCAATTTTCTCCTGAAGGATAAGCTTACCTTCGACCATATCAAAACCCGCCTCCTCGGTCATTGGGGCACCTGCCCAGGCATCAATTTCACTTATGCCTGCCTCAACAATCTCATCGTGAAGACCGGGGCAAACATGATGTTCGTCCTTGGTCCGGGCCATGGCTTTCCGGCGATACAGGCAAATGTTTTTCTCGAAGGCACGCTTGGCAAGTATTACAAGGACGCTACGAAAGACGAGGCCGGCGTGAGCTATATCATGAAGAATTTCTCCTGGCCGTACGGCTTTCCGTCGCACTCATCGCCGGCAACCCCAGGCGTCATCCTTGAAGGCGGCGAACTCGGCTATTCGCTTTCTACCTCATATGGCGCAGTGCTTGATAATCCTGATCTCATCGTGGCGTGTCTTGTCGGCGATGGCGAGGCGGAAACAGCAAGCGCCTCTGCGGCATGGCATCTCTCGAAATTCATTGATCCGGCAAAAAATGGCGCCGTGCTCCCGATACTGCACTTGAACGGCTACAAGATTTCTGGTCCGACTGTATTCGGCCGCATGACAAACAAGGATCTGAAAGCGCTCTTTTACGGCTATGGCTACGAGCCGATCATTGTCGAAGGAAACGATGACGGCGTCTACAAGCAAATGGTCAAGGCGCTCGATGCATCCTATGCTCGTATCAGGAAGATTCAGACGAAAGCCAGGAAGAATCCAACGAAGAAACTCAACGAATATTTCCGCTTTCCGATGATCGTACTCCGCACGCCAAAAGGTTGGACTGGTATCAAGTATCTGAAAAGTTGGGCGCTTGAAGGCCGTGGTACGCCGTTTACCGCAAAGGTAGAAGGGAATTGCTTCTCGCATCAGGTGGTCGGCCGCGAGATGAAGACAGATGCAACGGAGCTTACACTTCTCGAACAATGGCTGAAGTCATACCGATTTGGCGAGCTGTTTAGCCCTGCGTCCGGCTTCATAAAAGAAATCCAGATGAATATCCCGCGCGAGGGCCTGCGCATGGGCGACAACCCGATCGCGCATGGCATCAAAAAAGGCGATACATCGCGCGACCTCATCTTGCCCGATATTGCTGAATTCCAGACGGCAATTCCGGCTCCGGGCGAAACCGCACTCGGTGCTATGCAACGCATCGGCGAATATTTCAGGGATATCGTCGCGCTGAATCGCGATCGCCGTAATTTCCGCGTTTTCAGTCCGGATGAGACATATTCGAATCGCTTGCATTATATGTTCGCTGCGACGCCGCGTGCTTTTGCCGGCAGGATCGAGCCATGGGATATCGACCTTGCTCGCGACGGCCGCGTGATCGAGATGCTCTCTGAAAACTCGATCCAGGGCCTTGCACAAGGCTATGCGCTTACCGGGCGTTTCGCCGTTTTTCCATCATACGAGTCATTCATCATGATCGTCGCAAGCATGGCCGAGCAATACAGCAAATTTATGAAGATCGCGAGAAAGACAGAATGGCGAGGGGATGTGCCATCCTTGAATTATATTGTTACTTCGAGCGGCTGGCGCCAGGAGCATAACGGTTTCTCGCATCAGAATCCTGGCTTTATCGCTGATATCCTCCTGAAGAAGCATGATTTCATCAATGTCTATTTTCCGGCCGATGCCAATAGTGCTGCACTTGTTGCTGAAAAGTGCCTGAAATCAAAGAATGAGATCAATGTTATCGTATCTGAAAAAACACCCGAGCCGATATGGCTTTCTCCAGAAGCCGCGAAGCGCGAGCTTGAACAAGGAATTTCCATTTGGGATTTTGCAAGCGATGAAAATCCGGATATCATCATTGCCGGCTGCGGCCAGTACTTGGTAAAAGAGGCTCTTGCCGCACTCATGCTCTTGAAGCAGGAAGCGCCGGAAATAAAGGTGCGCTTCGTGAATATCCTCGAGCTCTCGCCGAATACGATGAACCATTACAACAAACTCTCGCTTGAGGCATTCGAAAAATATTTCACTGCCGACAAGCCAGCGATATTCAATTTCCATGGCTATCCGGAAACGCTCGAGCAGATACTCTTCTATTATGTAAATTCCCTCGAGCGCTTTTCAGTGCATGGATACATGGAATCCGGCTCGACGACTACGCCGCTTGATCTGCATATCAGGAACAAGACCGACCGCTATAATCTTTTTATTGAAGCAGTAGAGAAAGTAGCTGCTCGGGGCGTGATATCAAAAGAAAAGATGACCGAGCTCCGCGACAAGTATCTCGGAAAGATAAAAGCTCATAAGGAATATATCCTCGCGCATGGGGAAGATCCGGACGAGATCTTGCATTGGAAGTGGCAACGATAAAGGGCACGGTATTCGTGCCCTTTTACTGTGATACAGCGAGACTCTTCTTTATCTCTTTGCCGGTCTGAAATCCTTGGCCATCAACTGCGAAAATCGCCTGATCGCCGAGAGGGCACGGACACGGATCGTATTCGCCATTGCTCAGTTTTCGGTAGATTCTGCCGGTGCCTCTGCATTTGCAGCGCTTGCTCAGAACCTTTTTCCGTTTCGCCATAGATTCCTCCTTTCGGATAGCTTCTCATGTCATTCTACTGGCTAGAGGCAGCATCCGTCAATTATGCTTTCATCGGTAAATACGGTATACTATAGGGCAAAGATCATGAAAAGGTATTTGGTCGTCAACACCGGCAGCGTTTCTGCGAAATATTCGATTTATTCGGAACTCGAGGAGCTTTTTTTCGGTCATTTCGAGATAGAAGCAGGGAAAAGTATCGTTTCTTTTTTTGATTCTGGCCGCAAAGGTAAAGAACGCATTGTACCCATATCTGAGAAGGATTTTCAGGATTCCTTGGCCTATTTCATAGCTGAAGCCATTCGGAAAGAAATCATTGCAAGTAAGGAAGATATCGCGTCCATCGGCGTGCGGGTGGTTGCTCCCGGCACGTATTTTCAAACTGATCGCATCATCGACTCATTCTTTCTCTCGAATATCGCCGAGCGCAAGGATGAAGCACCGCTCCATGTAAAAGTCACGCTTGCTGAAATAGACGAATTGCGGAAAATCTTTGCTTCAACACCAATTGTCGGCATTTCTGACAGTGCGTTCCATGCCAGTGCCCCTGAAGCTTCGCGCTACTATGCACTGCCGAAAAAAGTGTCTGACGAGCTTGAGCTCTACCACTTTGGCTATCATGGTATTTCCGTCGGTTCGATCATTCATCGTCTTACGAAAAAAGGGCCGTTACCGGCACGCATCATCGTTTGTCATCTGGGCGGCGGCTCCAGCGTTACTGCCGTGAAAAACGGAAAGAGCTTTGATACGTCGATGGGGTATACGCCGCTCCAGGGGCTTGTTACCTCGACGCGTTCAGGAGATATCGATCCCGTAGCTGCATTGCATCTCGGGCAGAAATTGAAAAAAGATGCTGCTTCACTTGAGCTTTTTCTCAATACCGAATGTGGCCTTTTGGGCCTTTCCGAAATAAGTTCTGATACGCGAGATGTGCTCGAGGCAGAAAAGAACGGCAATGCTGATGCGAAACTCGCGCTTCAGAAATTTGTCCTTGCGATCAAGAAATACATCGGTGCGTATATGGCAGAAATGGGCGGACTCGATGCGCTCGTGTTTTCCGGCACGATCGGCGAACGGTCATTTATTATCCGCGAACGTGTCCTGAATGATCTGGGTGATCTCGGTATCAAATTTGATTTAAAAATAAATAATGAAACTGTCGGATCGGAACAGAATATCAGTTCAAAAGATTCAAAAGTCAAAGTATTTGTCGTGCCGACTGATGAAATGGCGGATATGGCTGAACGCCTCCGGGTATTTCGGGTGATGAAATCAACCCCGTTTGAAAAGATATTCAAGAAACCGAAACAATAAAATGGCTCATCTGAGCCATTTTATTGTATTCTGCCGTAATCGTCCTCGATACGCACGATATCATTTTCATCGAACTCTCCGAATGATATTTCAAGAATTTTTGCTTCTTTATCCGTGCCGATCAAGCGATGCTTTTCTTTTTCGCTGATCATGAATTCATCGCCGAGCTTCGCTTTGATTTTTTTGTTGCCGATTTCTACAACGAGCTCTCCGGCAATTACTTTCCAGAATTCTTTCCGATGCAGATGGTATTGCAGCGAACAGCGCTGGCCTGCATGAATCGTCAGGATTTTTACCGTTGTCGGTTCGTTCTGCGTCAGTATTTCTTCTTCACCCCACGGACGCTTGTCATAGGTGATATTCATGCTGTTTCAATAATTTTCTCTATGATTTCTTTCGTCTCATTATAATCTTTCACTTCGATAGTGTCCACGCCAGTCTTGAGCACCGCCGAGTCATTGCCGCCGGGAAAGAGTGCATCGCCGACAAAGAGCATGTCAGTAATGGAAATATGCAAATACTCCGACAACTTCTCCAGGGCGAATGCCTTATCAATATTTTTCTGTGTGATGTCGATCGAGGTGCTGCCACCGATCTCTATTTGGAATTCCGGGATATATGTTTCAAGCAGCGTGCGCAATATCTGCCGCTTTTTGACATCCGGATCCCATGCCTTCTTTAGGGCGACCGGTGCATTCTGTCCGAGGGCAGAAAAGGTGAACTGCGCTTCGCGGTCCTCGAGCTGCTCGCCATATGTTTTTGCTGGCAGAAAATTGACTTCTTTCGCAGCCTTTGCAAATGCTTCCTGGATTTTCTGTTTCTCATCTGGCGAAAGCACTTTTTCATACGAGCGCTGCCACGATGTGCCGTCATAGGTGTACATCATTGCGCCTTTTGTCGGCATGATCAAAAGCTTTTTGAAAAGTGAAGGCGTATTGGGAAGCCTGTGCACAACTTGCGTCATCAATTGCTCTATCCCGCCGCCGGAAACGATGCCGACGTATTTTACGGCAAGCAGGCGTTCAAGAAGTCCGGCCATGGCCGTATCTATGGGTTGTTTGCTTTCAGCAAGAGTGCCATCGAGGTCAAAAACAATGACTTTTTTCATGATAGAGCCATTATAGCTGATTCATATCTGAATGTCCCCGTATGCCTGTGCATTGCAGTTCCGATGAAAGGAACTATAATTATGGAAGCGAATAACGTTTGCGCGTATTTTTTATTTTGTGTATGGCGATACGAAAACATATAACCGAACAAGCGACAGTGCATCCGATCGGCGTGCTCGAACGCGATAAAAAGCAATTTCTTGTCTCGGTCGAACCTGAATCCCACAGGACCTTTCTGCTCCCGAGTAAAAAAGAATCCCCATTTCATTTCAGCCATCCTAAGAAATATCTTGTCATCGGTCATACTGGACGGGATACTTTGGCCACGGCGCATATCCGCGGTATGTTTTCCGGCGCTGTTTCGCGCAAGCATCTGTTTACATTCCTCTATCAGAATGGAAAAACAGCAAAGCTTTCAATCGGGGAGCATACGCAGGCCAATCAGCTCACTATCAAAGGATCGATCCCGGGCATTCGTGAAGCTGGCGGCATACTCACGCATCCGGCTAATAAAAAAGCATATGTCCTCTATTATGGTTCCTCAGCAATCTCGGTTTCATTTTCAAATGATTTGAAGGTATGGCGCAAGGTATCGGCACCAGTTCTCAAGTCCCGTCCTGGTTTTTTTGATAGCGGCCCAATTTCATTCCTTGCTGCAAAAACAATCGAAAAGGGAATCATCGTTTTTTACAGCACACTCTCAGTCCATGACTATGGCACAACAATCGCTATCGGCGCCGCACTTTTTTCTTCTCTCGATCCGGAACGAATGATCTGGCGCAGCGACGGCCCTCTTGCTGAAGAAGCGATACCTGGCACCGAGGGCGGCTATTATCTCGGCTCGCTTACGTTTGGCGATACGATCTCATTTTATTGGCACCATGGCCGCGGTCACATGACAGCAATTTCTGCGCCGATTCCTTTTTCAAAAGCATATGCGCGCCCGCGCACCGAGCTTTTTGTGCGTTCCGATGCCAATCCGATCATTGCTCCCCAGAAAGGTAGCTGGTGGTCTTCCCAAGGGACCTTGAACCCGGCTGCGATCGATATCGAAGGGACTGTCCATTTGCTTTTCAGAGCGATGGGGGAAGACGGGATTTCCCGTATCGGCCATGCGACAAGCACGGACGGTATCCATATCAAGTATTTTTCGGATATGCCGGTCTTCCACCTCCAGTACCCGCATATCGGCAAACAGGCCAAGGAAAAACGCTATGACCCAGTCATGTACCCATCGGGTGGTAGTTGGGGCGGTTGCGAGGATCCGCGCATGGTGCGTATCGGCGACCGTATCTACATGACATTCAATTCTTTCGACAGCTGGGATAATATGCGCGTCGGTATCACCTCTATTCTTGCTGATAATTTTCTCAAGGGCGAATGGGAATGGGCACGGCCACGTCTGATTTCTCCGGGCCGCGCGAAGAATTGGCTGGTTTTTCCGGAAAAAATAAATGGTAGATATGCGATCCTGCATAGCATATACGGAAAGCATCAGGATCATGTCCGTATTTCATACGTGAAGAATCTTGATACATTTACTGCAAAAGATATGCATATGGAAAGCGCTGACCCGCAACAGATGCCAAGTCGCCGGATTGCCTGGCATACGCATATGAGGAGCGCAACCACGCCGCCGATACGGACGTCTGAGGGCTGGCTCGTGTTCTACCATGCTGGCGATGGCCATGAGCCGCATCGCTACAAGGTGGGGGCGATGCTGCTCGATCTTTCCGATCCGGAAAAAGTGATCGCCCGCGCAAACAATGCAGTGCTCGTGCCAGACGCCTGGTATGAAAATGACTGGAAGCCGGGCATTGTCTATGCATGCGGAGCGCTTGTGCGCGGCGATACGCTGTTTCTCTACTACGGTGGCGGCGACAAATATGTCTGCGTAGCTAGGGCAAAATTCAGCGAATTTCTCGGGCGTCTCAAGGAAAACCGTGGTATGATTGCCACGATGCAAAAAGTCATCATTTCCTAGGCATGTTTACCGTCAAACGATCTCCCGACAATCCGATATTGCTCCCCGATACCAATGAGCCCTGGCAAGAGAAAGCCGTTTTCAACTGGTGCCCTGTTGTTGACGGGGCAAAAACCCATT
Source organism: uncultured Candidatus Saccharibacteria bacterium (assembly GCA_964613715.1). Taxonomy (GTDB): domain Bacteria; phylum Patescibacteriota; class Minisyncoccia; order Phycocordibacterales; family GWA1-40-21; genus Bog-1340. The sequence goes on from CAZTJK010000002.1 coordinate 108,625, forward strand.
ATGTCTACCGTGCGATGTCTTCAGTCGAGACGTATCTGGGCAGTACTTTGAATATTTCCTCGATCGGCTATGCAATGTCGAGAAACGGTAAGACTTTTTCTGATCGACGTCAGCTTATTTTTCCCGAATATGAATGGGAACGGTATGGCTGCGAGGATCCGCGCGTCACGAAGATCGGCGACACTTTTTATATTTTCTATACAGCACTTGGCGGCTATCCATTTAATGCAACGAATATAAAGATCGCTGTCGCAACGACGAAGGATTTTAAGACAATTGAGATCAAGCGCCTCGTGACACCCTTCAATGCGAAAGCCATGGCGCTCTTTCCGGAAACTATCAATGGGAAATACGTTGCAGTGCTTTCGGTCGATACCGATAATCCGCCAGCTAAGCTTGCCTTTGCAGAATTCGATACTCTTGATGATATGTATGATGAAAAGCGCTGGCTTGATTGGTACCGTACTATTGATTCCCATACGATAGATCCGCGAAGGGCCAAAGAAGATCAAATAGAAGTCGGTGCTCCGCCGGTGAAGACAAAAGATGGGTGGCTGCTCATCTATAGCCATATTGAAAACTATATTCGGGCCAATAATCCCTTCCAGGAATCTTTTGGCGTGCAGGCGCTTTTGCTCGACGCTGCTGATTATATGAAGATTATCGGCAGGACGGCAGGTCCGCTTCTGACCCCGGTTGAAGCATATGAAAAGATGGGGCAAGTACCGGATGTTGTGTTTCCTTCGGGCGCTCTGATCAAAAAGAACATGCTCGAGATCTATTATGGCGGTGCCGATACCGTCTCCTGCATGGCGTCGATCCATCTGAAAAACCTTCTTGTTTCGATGGAGCCTGGCGCTCTCGATACATATGTGACCCGATATGATAAGAATCCAATCCTAACTGCGCGTTCCGGCCATGCATGGGAAGCGCACGGTGTATTCAACCCGGGCACCCTGCATATCGGTAAAACGACGCATATCATCTATCGCGCCATGTCGAGCGATGATACTTCGACATTCGGCTATGCTGCAACGACGGATGGATATACTTTGAAAGACAGGTCCGACGCACCAGTATACGTGCCACGAGAATCATTTGAGATGAAGACACATCCGGGAAATTCCGGTTGTGAGGACCCTCGTCTGACCCTTATCGGGAAAACCGTCTATATGTGCTACACAGCTTATGATGGCACGCATGTGCCTCGCGTGGCCCTGACCTCCATAGCACTTGCAGATTTTCTTGCCAAACGCTGGAATTGGACAAAGCCAGTGATCGCATCGCCAGAAAACATGGATGACAAGGATGCGTGTGTCTTTCCGGCAAAAGTAAAAGGGCAGTATCTCCTCTTGCATCGCATTAATTCCGATATATGTGCAGATTTTGTTGTGAATCTTGATTTTCCTGGTGGACCGCTCCGATCAGCTACGCCGATCATGCTGCCGCGTCGGGGTACATGGGACAGCGACAAGGTCGGCATTACTGCGCCGCCGATCAAGACGAAAAAAGGCTGGCTACTCCTGTATCACGGCGTCTCATCAAATCATCATACTTACCGTGTCGGCCTAGCTTTGCTTGATCTGAAAAACCCGACTCGGGTGATTTCCCGCACTGCTCAACCCGTATTCGAGCCTGAGATGGATTATGAAAAAGTGGGTGAGCATCCAAATGTCGTATTCCCATGCGGTACTGCAGTTCGTGGCGATACGCTATTCATCTATTATGGTGGTGCAGATAAAGTAGTCGGTGTAGCTACCGTTTCGCTTAAGAAGCTTTTAAATTCTTTGTTATAATGTTGCTATGAAAATCGGTGTACTGCTATATACGTATAATCGGATTGATGATGCGCGGATCAATATGGAAATCATCCGCAATCTTTGGCAGAAAAATCCTGCTCTTAGTGATATGGTCATTGTCCATGCTTTCAATGGGGAAAAACAATGGTGGCCCGAAAAATATCTCGAGGATGATCTTATCTATCTTGAGAATCCAGGCCATTTTGCTGGAGCAGAAATCCTTTTGAACACAGGCGTGAAGCATTTTGCTGAAATATATCCTGAGATAGAGCATGTCGTTATACTTGCAGCCGATACGTGGTGTGTAAAGCCGGAATATATTGCGCAGGTCATTCAGAGCATGCGAACTCATGAACAGTATTTAGCAACGTGCGCATGGGGAACTCGAACAAAGAATAATATCTGGAATATCGGTATGGCAATTGATTTTTGTATCGTGAATATCCCGTGGGCCATGCGATACGGGTTATTTCCAATCCGATATCAGGAATTCTTTGAAAAGTACGGCGAGTCATTTTGGTATCGTGATGAGCTTATCTTCCCTGAACGAGTCCTTGCTGTGCGCTTCAAACAAGCAGTATCAAAATTCGTCAAATTACCGAGCGAAAACCTCCTGAAGGAAGTAGCGGCGAGATATATGTATCGCATGTCTGAACGTGAACCAGTGCATCGCGATATACAATTTTTCGGTATTCGGATACGCAAAGATAGGGATATGTATTTTCCGAATATAGGCTTGATCACTCATCACATACCGGCTCCGAAACGAGATATCTTAAAAAAGATAAAGAACCTTAATGGCCAGTATATCCATAAACTCCTCACAGCAGCTGATCTTAATTATTACAATCAGGGTCTTGGGAAGAATACCTTTGCGAAAGGCGCCACGCGCATAGTATCAGGGGATTAATACTTCCGTATCACTCCTTTCACTACAGCAGCGATCTGGAGCTCATGCTTCGGATAGATAGGTTTGTAGTTTTTATTTGCAGGCTCGAGCCAGGTTTTGCCATCCTTTTTCTTAAGGAATTTCATCGTCCATCCGCCATCGACATATGCGATGACGATATCGCCGTCTTTTGGCTCGCGCTTTTTTTCAGCAATGACAAGGTCACCCTCGTGTATTCCTTCTTCAATCATGGAGTCGCCTTTGACTTCGAGCACGTAGCTTTTATCCTTATCGCCAACAAGGTACTCATCGAGGCTGATAGTATCAGTGAGCGCATCCACCATAGTCGGGAAGCCTGCTTCGACAAGGCCGAGCAGGGGAATCTCGTTCACCGAACGCTCTGGTATCAGACGCCCCTTCGAATCTTTCGCGAGTATACCTTCGTCAATGAGCTTATCGATAACTTTCGATACAGCATTTTTCGACTTGAAGCCGAAGAGCTTTGCGATCTCGCTATACGATGGCATGCGCTTATACACGCGATAGAAAGAAAAGATTTTGTCTTTGTATTCCTGCATAGGGTTAGAGTACGAATGTCGCAAGGACATTGAGCGATCGGGTAAGCCAGCTTGAGCGGAATTTCGGCAAGCGATGCATATCAGAGAGGCGGGACAGGAGAAAGCGGTGGCGGAGCGACTCGCGCTTATAGGGAAGGCCTTTAAGAATTTTCAGGTCAATGATGTCATTGATCTTTCGCAGCTCTTCACGGATTGTTTTTTCCAACATGATTTTGCTCATAATGTTATTAATTGATTACTAAACATAGTATAGGTGAACAATCGTTCACCTGTCAAATATACACCTGTGGATAATCAAAAATCAGAAATAATGGCTATATTCTATAGCTTTTATAATATTGACAATATTATTTTATATATTAAAATATAAAACAGGTACGCAGTTCAATACCAAATCAACGCCAAGGAGACGAGAATGGCAGAGCAATTGAGCTTCGGTTTTGTTGCAGCTGAAAAAAGCCTTATCGGGAAGATCATACATTCCCGCTCGGGTGTCAGCTCCGAAATCCTGGATTTTCTGATCCAGACAATGCGGAAATGTCCGCCCAAGCGGCTAGTCGTGCTCGAGCAGCTCAAGAGCAGGATACGGACCAAACAGACGGAATTTTTGGCCGGTAGGCTCCAGCTTCTTGCGTCGTAACAGCATAATGAAAAGACCGCCAGGTTCTCCTGACGGTCTTTTTTCATGCCTGATTATTTCTTCAGCTTCGCTCGCACGACTGCCTGCGCGGCTGCAAGGCGCGCGATCGGCACGCGGAATGGAGAGCAGGAGACATACGTGAATCCTTCACGATGGCAGAATTCTACCGTCTTCGGCTCGCCACCATGCTCGCCACAGATGCCGATTTTCAGGTCGCGCGTTACCGAGCGGCCTTTCTTGATAGCGATCTTGATAAGCTCGCCGACGCCTTCCTGATCGAGGACCTCGAATGGATCATAGGCGAAAATGTCCTGCGCGACATAGTCCTTCAGGAACTTTCCTGCATCATCGCGCGAAAGACCGACGCCCATCTGGGTAAGATCGTTCGTGCCGAATGAGAAGAATTCTGCTCCGGCATGGACGATCTTGTCTGCAATGAGCGCTGCGCGCGGCACCTCGATCATGGTGCCGATAGTGTAGGCGATTTTCACGCCAGCTGCCTTGAGCTTCGCTTCTGCGATATTCGTGATGCGCTCCTTCATAAGCGTGAATTCTTTCGTTGTGGCAACGATCGGAATCATGATTTCCGGCATGACTTTCGCCTTTTTTCCATTTATGCCTTTTGCAACCTCGATAGCCGCATCGATGATAGCCTCTGCCTGCATATCGTAGATTTCCGGATAGGTGATAGCGAGGCGCACGCCGCGATGGCCGAGCATCGGGTTGAATTCATGCAAATCCTCGATTTTCGCTTCAAGCGTCTTTTCTGATACACCCATTTCCTTTGCAAGCTCCGCGATATCCTTCTTTTCCTTTGGCAGGAACTCATGGAGTGGTGCATCGAGAAGGCGGATCGTGACGCCAAGACCGTCCATGGCGCGGAACAGGCCGGCAAAATCGCCTTTCTGATACGGATAAATCTTTGCAAGAGCCTTTTTCCTGGCTTCAAGATCGGATGCGAGGATCATTTCGCGGACAGCCTTGATGCGCTCACCCTCAAAGAACATGTGCTCGGTGCGGCAGAGGCCGATGCCTTCTGCGCCGAATTTTCTCGCAACCTCTGCATCATGCGGTGTATCGGCATTCGTGCGGACGGTGAGCTTTCTAAACTGATCTGCCCATTTCATGAGCGTGCCGAAATTGCCGGAAAGTGAAGGATCTTGGGTGCCAAGCTTGCCTTTATAGACTTTGCCGGTCGAGCCATCAAGCGATATGAAGTCGCCCTCCTTGAGTACGAGATTTTTGCTCTTGATGGTGAGCGTCTTTGCTTTCTCATCAATCGCGATATCTGCACAGCCAGCAACGCAGCACGTGCCCATACCGCGGGCAACAACGGCTGCGTGAGAGGTCATGCCGCCGCGCGCAGTCAGGATGCCTTTGGCACTATGCATACCATCGATATCTTCCGGAGACGTCTCTGTTCTCACGAGAATGACATGGAGGCCTGATTTGGCTTTTTCAAATGCTTCAGCAGCGGTAAAGACGATTTCCCCGACAGCGGCGCCAGGGGATGCCGGAAGGCCGACCGCGATGGTTTCGCCGCGAGAAAGGGCGATCGGATCAAGCTGCTTGTGCAGAAGCTGATTGAGCTGATTCGGATCAATGCGCAGGATAGCGGTCTCAAGCTTGATGAGCTTTTCTTTCACCAAGTCGACTGCGATCTGCACGGATGCAGCAGCCGTGCGTTTGCCATTTCGTGCTTGTAGAATATACAACTTGCCTTTTTCGATGGTGAATTCCATATCCTGCATGTCCTTGTAATGCTTCTCAACCCGATTGCAGGTGTTCAAGAGTTCCTTATAGATTTTTGGATTCTGTTTTTCGAGCGCAGAAACTGGCATCGGCGTGCGGATGCCGGCAACGACATCTTCACCCTGGGCATTCATAAGATATTCACCGTAGAATTTTGCTTCGCCCGTCGATGGATTTCTGGTGAAGCAGACGCCCGTGCCGGAATCGTCTCCGAGATTGCCGAAGACCATGGACTGGATATTGACCGCGGTGCCGATCAAGCCCTTGATGCTATTGATCTCGCGATAGCGGATAGCGCGGTAATTATTCCAAGAATTGAATACGGCGTTTACGGCCATGTAGAGCTGCTCGATCGGATTCTGTGGAAATTCCTTTCCTTTGACTTGCTTGATCTTCGCTTTGTATTTCGTGACGATATCTTTCAGGTCTTCGGTTGTGAGATCGGTATCATATTTAGCGCCTTTCGTGTCTTTTGCGGATTCGAGGATATGTTCGAAATCCCCGTGGCCCATTTCCATGACGACATTGCCGAACATCTGGATAAGGCGGCGGTACGAATCCCAGGCGAAGCGGGGATTGCCGGTGCCGTTTGCAAGGCCGACAACAGATTTATCATTCAGGCCGAGATTGAGAATAGTATCCATCATGCCTGGCATGGATGCTGCAGCGCCGGAGCGGACGGAAACAAGAAGAGGGTCATTGGCATCGCCAAGCTTTTTCCCCATCTTTTTCTCAAGCTTCAGAAGGGCAAGGTCAGCCTGCTTCCTGACATCGGTGCCGATCTTCTTGCCGTCCTTATAGTAGAGCGCGCATGCTTCTGTTGTAATCGTGAAGCCCGGCGGGACATTGATACCGAGTGACTTCATCTCAGCAAGGTTCGCGCCTTTACCGCCAAGGATTTCTTTCATATCCTTGTTTCCTTCCTCGAACGCATACACGTATTTCTTGTTCTTCGCCATGCTTGTTGTATTACTTGATAATGGCGCAAACAAAAAACAGCCGTCAGGTTGCTCTTGTCCGCGCATCGCACTCCTTTGCTATGAGAATGATTATAGTAAAGATCGTACGTTCAAGCCACTCTGTATCGAGCTCTCGAATAATGGTATAATATACTTTATGAACAGAAATAAGCTCCTAATTGTGGTACTTGCGCTCGCTATCATTGCTTCGTTTGCTTATGCTATACGCCAATATATTGGCATCCGGAATTTTGAGCTGATCGCATCCTATCGCGCTCGCGTCGTTGAAACAATGCGCGAGAACCGAGGGCCGCTGACGGGCGCGAATGCCGATCTCATCGCGGCATGGATGACATTCGATTACATCAATTTTACATTCAAGCTGCCCGCTGGCATGCTCGCGCAGTCGCTTTCTATTTCAGATGCAGCCTATCCGAAGCTGTCCCTTTCGCATTATGCGAAAAATCATGGGCTAACGGCGCAATCGGTGGTCGACCACGTGCAGGCGGCAGTACGGTCGTATTTCTCATCGAATGGACAATGAGCGCCTTACTGTCAGGATTCCTGTCTTTTATCCTGCTCTATAAATATTGGGCAATATTCCTTATTATCTGTTCGGCATCTTTTATTTTGCCGTTGCCGGCAAATGCCATTCTTGTCGCGCTCGGTGCATTTGCGAGCCAGGGCTATCTGAGCCTTTGGGGCGTCTTGATCACTGCGATCATGACGAATATTGGTACTGATTGCTTCGCATATTTTCTGACTCACCGATATGGAAAATCCGTTTTGGATCGACTGCTCATACGACTTGACGGGAAACTCGCAGTTCTTGAAAAGAATCTCCGTACCTATGCATTTGGCACCATATTCCTGACCCGTATTGCAGGCCCGTTTGCGCCATATGTGAATTTTCTGTCAGGCCTGATTGGGGTGCCGTTTTCAAAATTTCTGCTTGCCGATGTGATCGGGAATGCCCCATCAATCAGCTTTTTCGTCCTGTCTGGCTATATCCTTGGTAATCACTGGCAGGATTTTCTCGCCAATATATCGCTCATCGGTGGGATCGTGATCGGGTGCTTCGGACTCTATCTCATATATGTTTTCTTCTGGAAGGGCAGGAGAATGCTATAATTTCGCCATATGTTCTCATCTTTTTTTACCTATCTTCTGACCTATAAATACACTGCGCTCATCGGCATTGTCTTTACGAGCTCGCTCATCGGCTTCGTGCCGCTCAATGAAGTCATTCTCATTGCCGGAGCACTTGCAAATCTCGGGTATATGAATATCCTGCTCGTCCTCACGATTTCTTTTTCCATGAATGTGCTTGCAGATCTCTTTGCCTATGGCCTGACCTATCGCTTTGGCGATGCGATACTCTCCGCACTGAAGATCAAGAAGGATGATAATTTTTTCCGTGTCAAAGGATATCTCGAACGCTATGCGTACGGCACGATTTACGTATCGAAAATTGTCGGCCCGTTCGGCCCGTCCGTAAACCTGATCGCCGGCCTCATCCGCATTCCGTTTTCGCAATTTTTGATATTCGATCTTTTGGGGAATGCAACCGATGTGCTTTTTTTCGTGCTTGCCGGATATCTTGCCGGAAATTACTGGCAAAAGCTCATTGCGAATCTCTGGGTCATCGCACTTATCGCTGCTTTCTGTTTTCTCGTGTATCTGGTCTACAAGACCCGAAAGCGGAACCAAAAATGAAGAAATAAAAAATGGAGCGTGGGGACACGCTCCAAAAGGCTTCAGGATGAAAGGGGATTGAACCCCTTATCTGCGGTGTTGAGGCGCAGACGCACCTACCCATTCCCAAGGCCGGCTTCGATACTAGCCAACTATCTCCGGAATAGCAAGACTACTGATATTGAATATAGATCGGGGCCGGAGTCAGCTCAAGGAGGCTTGCCGGCTGCATTACGGTCGTGCTTGCGGTCAAAGTATCATTCTTGTAAAAGAGTTTGAAGCCGGTAAATTGCACCGGTTCAGTAGAAATGAAAGACTTATAGGTATTTATTTTTCTCGGCGCAGTGCCCCAGCCATCCATATTGATGACGACCTGGACCTGTGGCGTCGGTGTAATGGCCGTGGCATGGGTAAGCATCGCCTGGGTAAAGCGATGTATGATCAGGATTTTCGGGGTTAGCTTCTTTTCCGTGACGAGTCCTGAAAGATAGCTGATGACGAAATTGATATCGGCAGCGTCGAGCGTCCCGATGACGGTGCCTGGCTTGCCGCCGAGCTTCATCGAGAATTCAGGATCAATGCCGAGGTGCACTTCCGGCAATTCAAGATACTGCTTCAAGAGGGGGATTTCTGTTTGCACATCGCTTGCGCCGACCTGTACATCGAGAAAGACAATGCCATGTATCTTTTTTGCCATTGCAAGAGCATGATCGATTTGGTCATTCGGCATGCGCAGGCGATATTTCTTGTCATCGCCCGGGTATCCTTGGGCCGTGACTGCAATATAATGTATCGCCGGCATAACGGGTGTTGCGGGATCTGCAGCATTCCATTTGTCCACTTCTGCTTGCAGACGTGAAAGCACCTCGTCTTCCGGATATTGACCAAGCACGCCCATCTGCTTTGAATAAAAATTGCCGTAATAAGCGACAATGCGATGGAATGGCAATATCGCACCATCTGCCGGATATGCCGCATGAACTGGCCAGAGTGGCGCACTACTGCTTGCAATGCGTGATGAAGTGGTAGCGGTCGACGTCGCCGTAAGCGGAATATGAGCAAGCAGGGCAAGGCGGCGGTCATAGTCTGCCTTATCAAGGGGCGGGACACTCGATATCGCGATATCTTTTACCATGGTTTGGATATCAAGCGGCATGATCGGGATATGAAAGAAGCCGAAGATGACTACGGCGAGAAGGTAGGCGACGCTGAGCGCAAGCCAGGTATATGGATTTTTTACCAAGCGCTTCATGAGTGGATATAAGTATCTATTGCGCGAGCAATAGACGTAATAGTTTCCTTGAACCGTGCCTCATCTGGTTCAAGCAATGTGATCCGGAAGCCGAACAAATCCGAATTGAAACCGGATGAAAGCGGAACGACGCAGATACCCTCTGCGGCAAGAAGATAATAGACGAAGCGTTTATCAAGCTTATCCGTGGCAACAAGCGGCGCAATGACAGCGAGAGCGGCAGGATTTTTTGCCGCAAGTTGCTGATGTGGCTTCAAGACACCGGTGCGAAACACGACGGTCATATAAAATGCACCATACGGTTTGTGGACGATAATCTCCGGAATCTTTGAAAAAATATCGTAAGCAATATTCGCTTTCCGTGCATAGATAGCATTGCGTTCTTTCAAATACGGATAATACCGGGCATCGCTCATTATTTTTGGCAGGACTTTTTGCGGCAGGGTGGTCGAGCAGACTTCGAGCATCTTCGCATCAAGCAGGGTCTTCGCATACCGGGCAAAATTCTCATCCTTGTCGCGGTTATAGAATTCAACCCAGCCGCAGCGCGCTCCTGGCCATGGGAATTCCTTGGAAATGCCGCGCATGGCAAGCCCCGGAACATCGCCGATGACTGATGCGAGCTTTTTATGCTCAATACCACTATAGGAAAGATTCGAATAAATCTCGTCGGAAATGATGAAGAGGCCGAATTCCTTGGCAATAGCGACAATTTTTATCAGGATTTCCTTCGGATACACCATGCCGGTCGGATTATCCGGGTTGATGATCAGGATGCCGCTTATACCTGGATGCTGCTCTATTTTCTTGCGCATGTCATCGAAGTCCGGATACCAGCTGTTTTCAGGATCAAGGCGATAGGTGATATGCGGCGCATCAGCGTGGCCGGCTTCTGCCGAAGAATGCGTCGGATAGGCGGGATTCGGGCCGATGACCCGCGCATGGGAATTCAGGTAGGTATAGACTTTCGCAATCGCATCGCCGAGGCCATTGAAGAAGAGGATATCGTCAGCAGTGATCTGGATTCCGCCCTCAAGATTTCGCTCTTTGGCGATATATTCTCGGGTAGCCAAGAGGCCACGGGTCGGAGAATAGGAGAAGCTATCATCTTCCTGAACTGTTGCGGCGATGATATTTTTCATCCACGCAGGGATTTTTTCGCCTTTGGCGACAGGGTCGCCAATATTTTCCCACGCAATCAGCATACCCGTCTTTTCGATCTTTTGTGCGACCTCGACGATCTCGCGTATTTCGTATGTCAGCTGATCGGCACCTTCGTACAGAATATTATTCCTCATGGAGCTTAGTACGTGATATCGGGCTTGTCACTCGCTCGGCGAAGCTTGTGCTTTGCTTCGAATGCTTCCCGGCCCTTCTTATGACGCTCTTCTTCGCGGTATTTTTTTACATCGACCGCAAGCCATTCTTTCGGGATATTCTTGATGTACCAGGTGCCGCCGCACGGGTCGTCAATCTCATAGACAACGAGGAACATGACCACAAAGAGATATGCCGTGCTGCCGATAAAGACGAGCGAATTCGCCGTATTCGAATATTTCAGTCCCATTAATGAAATGAGGATGGTA